>NZ_JBSNCE010000008.1:0-225363 GCF_053764755.1 Rhodococcus sp. 2H158 | reverse complement strand
AGTTACGGCGGCCATAGCGGAGGGGAAACGCCCGGTCCCATTCCGAACCCGGAAGCTAAGCCCTCCAGCGCCGATGGTACTGCACCCGACAGGGTGTGGGAGAGTAGGACACCGCCGAACACCCGTTACCGGAAGCCCCCCAACCTCGTTGGGGGGCTTCCGGCATTTTTCGTGTCTTTTCCGCGGCGCTGCCATTCCCTTCCGGAAGCCTGCATTCACGGCCGTGACCGGACCCCGTGAACCGATCCTTCTCGTGTGAGAGTCGGTCATTGGTGGGTGCAGGCGCGAGGTTGTGCCGCTGGTAGCCCACGGCCATTGTCTCCTCGAGTCCCGCTCGATGAGGGGACGCGCCACTGTGCGCGATGTGTTGGTGTTCGCCGGCTGGTTCGGGGTTGCCGAACGACGAGTTTCTCCTGCCCTGGAGGTCTATCTCAGCGGAACAGCCCGGCGGGCTGGAGGCGACAGGATTGGAGCGCGCCCATGGTCATAGTTGCAGGACACCTCACCGTCGAGCCGGGACGGCGCAAGTCCTACCTTGCGGGCTGTGTGTGCCTCGTCGAACAGGCTCGCCGGGCAGTGGGATGCCTCGACGTCGCGCTCGGCGCGGACCCGGTCGACCCCGGCCGTGTCGACATCGTCGAGCGCGGGGAGTTGCCGGCGGCGCTGGAGACCTTCCGCAGCACCGGACCTGACACGCGACAGCGCCCGGCGATGCTCACGGTGTCCGTTCAGGAGTACGACATCGCCGACGCGCGGCCCGTGTTCGGGTGGGGAATGAATCGGCCGGACAAACTGGGCTGCGACCGAGGAGATCGGCGCCGCGGTCCGGTCGAATCGAACGACGACACAACCCAGCGAGAAGGGACCTGCAACCATGAAACTGACGACCGTCACGATCGTCTCCGTGGACGGAGTGATGCAGGGACTCGGCGGGCCGGACGAGGACCGCAGCGGCGGATTCGAGCGCGGCGGATGGGCCACGCTGCTGTTCGACAACGAGGCCATGACGTTTCTCACCCAGGTCTACCAGCGCGCCGACGCGTTCCTGTTCGGCCGGCGGACCTACGAGATCTTCGCCGGCTACTGGGGCGCGATAAGGGATCCGGGCCTCAACCCCATCGCAGATGCCTTGAACACGAAGCCCAAGTACCTCGCATCGACCACACTCACCGAACCGCGCTGGGCGAACACGACGGTCCTCTCCGGTGACGTCGCAGCGGCCATCGGCGAGCTGAAAGCCACGCCGGCGGGTGAGCTGCAGGTGCACGGCAGCGGCAGCCTGTGCCGCTGGCTGTTCGACCACCGGCTTGTCGACGAGATCACCCTGCTCATCGTCCCGGTGGTCGTCGGCCAGGGCACGCGGCTGTTCCCCGACACCGGGCCGGACATGGCGCTCGACCTGGTCGACTCGCGAGCCACCCCGAAGGGCGTCACGATCCAGGTCTACCGGCCCACCGGGCGCCCGCAGTATGCCACCGCCACCGCCGACCTGAAGCCCAGGACATAGGTGCCGCGGTCGGTGAGAGTCGATCAGGGAGGGGTGCGGGTTGCAGCGCAGACCGCCGGCGCCTGCCTGCTCGGGTGCAGCGCGTCGACGACCTTCTCCAGACCGATCAGCCTGCCAGTGCCTCGCGCCGCTGCCACAGCCGGGCAACCGTCCATGGTCCGAACACGAGCGAGATGATGTTGATGCCGGTCTCGACCGCCATGTCCGCAGTCATGTGCCGGTAGCTGCCGTGCTCGAGGTTCCACAGCGTGTCCATCGCCCCGAGGAATGTCATCGCGCCGCCGGCCGCGATCCCCAGCGGGATGGCGACCGCCCGTCCTCTTGTCAGGTGCCAGGCACTCGTCGCGAAGCTCGCGGCCATCAGCCCGTCGGCGGCCGGAAAGGCGTTTTCGAACGCGATATAGGCGGCATCGTCGGACGACCTGACATGTCCGGCAGTGAAGTAGTCGAGCCAGTACACCGCGACGCCGCCGGCGACGCTGCCCATCGCAACCGCGTGCAGCCGGTCGCCCCACGTCGGCGGTGGTCTCATCACGCTCCCTTCATCGCCTCCGAGTATGGCGGCGGCTCTTCGCAGTTGAGGGTGCAGGGCTGGTCGGCGCGTCGGTGGCCGGGTAGGGCGACAGCCCGCATCCAGCCCGGTCGTATCGTACGAGCCGACATCCCTCGGCCAGGCGCTCGTAGAAGGCGCGCTCCTCCGACAGCTCCCAACTCAGCTCGAGATGGCTGAGTCAGCCGCTGACGTACAGCAGGGGCCGACCGGCTCCGATCGGCGAGTAGGCCAGCGAGGTGCCGTCGGCCGAGGTCACCCGCCCTATGCGCTGCTGCACGCCTTTCATTATGAGCGTGCGACGCACGACCGTCTCCGGCTGAGGTTGCCCTCGTCAGCTGGCCGGGTCGTACTGGAACTGCCGGACCTCTTGCGAGCAGCGGCAGGCGACGGCGATCTTCGCGGCCCACTCGAGTGCCGCCTCCCGCGAGGGCAGCTCGAGAACGGTGTAGCCGCCGTTGGGCACCTTGTGGCCTGGGTACGTGCCCTCCGTGACGGTGCCGTCACCGGCCACGAGCACCGGGTCTACGTCCTCATCGATCCCGCCGCCGAAGACGTACACGCCCGCCGCCTTGGCCTCGTCGATGACGGCATGCGAGGCTTCGACCACCGCCTCGAAGTCCTCCTCGGGGAACACCATGGCCTCACCGGGGAACGAGATCAGGTACTTCGTCATTCGAGGACTCCTCTGCTCCGGCGGCGTCATCCGCCGGTTCTTCTCTGCGGCACCGCTCGAGTGCCCAGCCCGATTGTGGCTCCGGCGCCCGACATGTGCTCGAGGCAGGGCGTCGCGACCGACCCGCAGAACCTGCTCGACGCTATCCCCACGACCGCTTTCGCCTGTCCTGATCTGACCACGTTCCGTCGGTTCGACGAGCTGGGTCTGGAGGTCGAGGGCCGCTCCAAGCAGGCGTTCACGACCTGGCTGGCCGAGCGACCCACGGCTTGGCGCGACGCCGTGGAGGTGGCCGCGATGGACGGGTCCACCGGATTCGAGGCCGCCGCCGCCGCCGAAGAGCTCCCCGAGGCGGTCGCGGTCATGGATCCCTTCCACGGCAGAGCCGCGTGGCGCCCCACCGTCGGCCTACGGTATAAATACATCTTGTGTCTATGTCGTATTCAGCCGCCGAGTCGGCCTACCGTGAGGTCAAGGAGCTGATTCTCTCGGGCGAGCTGCCCGGCGGGGATCTGATCAGCGAAGGGGAGATCGCCGCGCGGATGTCGTGCAGCCGTACCCCGGTGCGCGAGGCCTTCCTCCGGCTCGAGGCGGAGGGCTGGATGCGCCTGTACCCCAAGCGGGGCGCGCTCGTCGTCCCGGTGGCGGACGGGGAGGCCGAGCACGTCGTCGACGCGCGACGGCTGCTGGAAACGCACGCCGTGCGCGCCGTCGCGTCGGCTCCGCAGGCGCGGGAACAGCTCGAGCGCACGTTGCGCGAATGCCTGGACACCCAGCGGGAGCTGGCCGAGCGCGGGGATGTCGGCGCCTTCAGCGGTGCCGACGCGGACTTCCACCGCAGCATCGTCGCGGCGGGCGGCAATCCGCTCCTCGACAACTTCTACGCAAGCCTGCGTGAACGCCAGCGACGGATGACGGCGCGTTCGGTCGCTCGTGATCCGGCGCAGCTGCAGAAGATCATCGCCGACCACACGCACCTGGCGGATCTCGTCGCCGCCGGGGATGCCGACGCGTTCGACGAGGCGCTTCAGGTGCACATGCGTGAGGTGCACGGACTCGGAGGGGGACGACTGTGACCGTTACTACCACCGACCCCGGTCGGCTGCCGACGCTGACGGAAACGGTCCCGCGCGGGACGTGGCTGCTCGTGGCCGCCGCGATGTTCACCGTCGCCTGGGGCGGCAACGAGTTCACGCCGCTGCTCGTGATGTACCGGCTCGAACACGGTTTCGCGCCGGTCGTCGTGGACCTGTTCCTCTTCGCGTACGTCCTGGGCATCGTGCCGGCCCTGCTCGTCGGCGGCCCGCTCTCCGACCGGCTCGGGCGGCGACCGGTCATGGTGCCCGCGCCGTTCGTCGGCCTGGCCGGTTCCGCGGTGCTCGCCGTCGGGGCGGACTCCGCGCCGCTCCTCATCCTCGGTCGCATCCTCTGCGGGATCGCCCTCGGTCTCGGCATGGCCGTCGGCGGCAGCTGGCTGAAGGAACTGTCCGACCCGCGCTGGGATCCGCGCGCGACTCCCGGTGCCGGTGCGCGACGGGCCGCGATGAGCCTGACCGCCGGCTTCGGGGTCGGCGCCGGGGTCGCGGGGGCCCTCGCGCAGTGGGCGCCGATGCCGAGCGTCCTGACCTACCTCGTGCACATCGGGCTGAGCGTCGGCGCCGGTGCGGCGCTGCTCCGGACGCCGGAGACCCGGCCGGCGCAGCCGGACGCGGAACGGACCCCGCTGCGGGAGGATCTGAAGATCCCGGCGGCCGGGCACGCCCGCTTCCTGTTCGTGATCGCCCCCGTCGCCCCCTGGGTGTTCGGTGCCGCGAGTTCGGCCTACGCGATCATTCCGGCGCTGATGACCGGACACAGCGGCGACGCGCCGGTCGCGTTCTCGGCACTGCTGTGCGTCGTCGCCCTCAGTGCCGGTTTCGCGATCCAGTCGCTGGGCCGCCGGATCGACACCCCGCGCAATGCCCGGGCGGTGGTGGTGGCGCTGACGTTGCTCGTGGTGGGGATGGTCACGGCGGCGGTCGCGGCCGCGGCCTTGACCGTGCCGCTGGCGCTGCTGGCCGCGGTCGTCCTGGGCTGCGGCTACGGCATGGCGCTGGTGTCGGGCCTGCAGGAGGTGCAGCGCATCGCCGGCCCCGACGACCTCGCCGGGCTCACCGCAGTGTTCTACTCGCTGAGCTATCTCGGTTTCGCGGTGCCCGCCGCCATGGTGTACCTGTCGCAGACGTACCCGGTCCTGACCTACCCGGCGATGTTCGTCGTGGGCGCCGTCGCGGCGGCCGCGTGCCTGGTACTCGTCCTGGTCAAGTGGCGGGCACACCTGCCGGAACGAGCACAGGCCTGACGCCTCACGGCTCGGGCATCGGCGGCAGTGCCTTCTCGGCGAGCCACGCGTCCCACAGCGGACGCAGCGGTGCGTCCGCGAATCGCGCCGCCAGATCGGTGAACTGCTCGGTGGTGACGGTCCCGTGCCGGTGCTCGGCGGTCCACTGCCGCAGCAACGCGAAGAACTTCTCGTCGCCGAGGCGCAGGCGCAGCGCGTGCAGCGTCAGGGCGCCGCGCTTGTAGACGCGGTCGTCGAACATCAGGTCCGGGCCCGGGTCGCCGAGGAGGAGGTCCTGGGGTTTGCGGCCGAGACCACGGTGCGCCTCGGCGGCGATCGCTTGCGCCGACGGGCCGTCGGAGTTCTCCGACCACAGCCACTCCGCGTAGCAGGCGAAGCCCTCGTTCAGCCAGATGTCGCGCCACCGCGACAGGGTGAGGCTGTTGCCGAACCACTGGTGGGCGAGCTCGTGCGCGACGAGCCGCTCCTCGCTGCGGCTGCCGTCGCAGTGGTTCGCGCCGAAGATCGACAGGGTCTGCGCCTCGATCGGGATCTCGAGCTCGTCCGCGGTGACGACGACGCTGTAGTGCGTGAACGGGTACGGCCCGAAGAGCCGGGAGAAGACGTCCATCATCTGTGGTTGCCGGCCGAAGTCCCGGTCGAAGTTCGCCTTCAGGCGCGGGGGATGCACCGCGTAGAGGGGCACCGGCCCGTCGGACACCCTGCGGGTCTCGTAGTTCCCGATCTGCACGGTGGCCAGGTAGGTCGCCATCGGTTCCGGCTGTTCGTACTCCCAGGTGGTCTGGCTGGCCCTCGTCGTCCTGCGCACCAGCGCGCCGTTCGCGATCACCTGGAAGGGCGAGTCGGCGGTGACCGTGATCCGGTAGCTGGCTTTCGCGCCGGGATGGTCGTCGCAGGGGAACCACGACGCGGCGCCGTTGGGCTGACTCGCGACGAGCGACCCCTCCTCGAGTTCCTCCCAGCCGACCTCGCCCCAGGGGCTGCGGATCGGTTTCGGTGTTCCGTGATAGTGGACGACGATCGTCAGCACCCCGCCCACGGGAATCTTCCGGGCCGGAGTGACGACGAGCTTGCCGTCGCGCTGGGCGTACTTGGCGGGCCGGGATCCGTTGACCGACAGTTTCGTCACCCGCATCGTCGGCGCGAGGTCGAGCGCGAACTTGCCGCGTGCGTCGGTGGTCGTGGCGATGACGGTGGCCGTGCCGGTGAGCCGGTTGGCCACCACCCGGTAGGTCAGGTCGAGTTCGTACCGCGACACCCGGTACCCGCGGTTGCCGCTCCGCGGCAGGTACGGATCGATCGGGGCGTCCGGCTTCGCGGTCCTGCCGTTGTCGCGCGACTTCTTCGGCTCGTTCCCCGGCTTCACTGCGGGGACCAATCGCTCGGGTGTGACCACGGTGCGATCGGATTGCCTTGCCATCTGGTCGAATCCGGAACGACGTCGCCGCGCATCACCAGCGAGGCGGGACCGACGGTGGCACCGGCTCCGATTCCGGCCGCGGGCAGTGCGACGCACTGGGGGCCGAGGGTGGCGCCGGCGCCGAGCGTGACGGTGTCCATGGACATGATCCGATCATGGAACAGGTGCGTTTGCACAACACATCCGCGTTCCACCGTCGCGCCGTCGCCGAGGGTCACCAGGTCGGCCTCGGGCAGCCAGTAGCTCTCGCACCACACGCCGCGGCCGATCTTCGCGCCCAGGCCCCGAAGCCACAGGTTCATCACGGCCGTTCCGGTGGCGGGCCGGGCGAACCACGGTGCCGCGACGGTTTCGACGAAGGTGTCGGCCACCTCGTTGCGCCACACGAACCAGCTCCACAGCGGGTGTTCCTCGTGGCCGATGCGCCCGACGGCCACCCACTTGGCGGTCACGGACACGATGCCGGCCACGGCGCCGGCAAGGATGAGCACGAGGCCGCTCAGCGCCGCGGCCGGGCCGTATCCCGCCGCGGTCGCCAGCGCCTGCAGGGCGAACAGGACGCCGAGGCCGATGCCGAACGTGACGATCATGGGAAGCAGGCGGAAGGTCTCGACGAAGCCGCGTGCCACCCGGAGCCGCAGCGGGGGCGCGAACGTGCGGCTCGAGTCGCCGTCGTTCGCGGCGCGACGCAGCCGCACCGGTGGGCTGCCCAGCCACGAGGAACCCGACTTGGCCTTCGACGGGGCAGCGGAGAGCACGGCGACGAGCCCATACTTGGGCACCCGGCGCCCGGGGGCGGCCATGCCCGAGTTGCCGAGGAACGCGCGCTTGCCGACCTTGGCCCGGGAGATGTACAGCCAGCCGCCACCGAGTTCGTAGCTGGCGACCATGGTGTCGTCGGCGAGGAAGGCACCGTCGGCGACGCGGGTGAACTTGGGCACCATCAGCACGGTGGAGGCCTCGACGTCCTTGCCGATGTCGGCGCCGAGCAGCCGCAGCCAGCCGGGGGTGAGCATCGAGGCGTAGAGCGGGAACAGGAACGTGCGCGAGCTGTCCATCAGGCGCTCGGTCGCCCACACCTGCCAGCCGACGCGGCTGCGGACGGGGTGGTGGCCCTCGATCATGCCGAGGGACAGGGCGCGCACCGACAGCACCGTGAGCGCGGCGAACACGAACAGGGTCAACAGTGCGGCCACCGGCAGGATCGCTGCGCTGCGGATCAACGCGTCGGTCAGGTCGGCGGTGTCGCGGATCCACCATCCGACCAGCGTGAGGCCGGCGGCGATCGAGACGATCGGCAGCGAGGCCAGCGCCACCGACGTGAGGCCGAAGACCGGTACCCACCACGCGGCGCGGCGCGGCGGCTCGTCGGGCCACGGATGTACGGCCTTGCCGACCTTCCGCGCAGGGGAGCCGGCCCAGTGCTGGCCGGCCTTGACGCGGCCGAAGACGGCGGAGCCGGCCTCGACCTCGGCGTTCTTGCCGATCTTGGCGCCCGGGGCGAGCGTCGAGCGGGCACCGACGGTGGCGCCGGCGCCGATCCGGATGGTGCCGATGTGGACCTCGTCGCCGTCGACCCAGTGGCCGGACAGGTCGACCTCGGGTTCGACGGAACAGCCGTCGCCGAGTTCGAGCATGCCGGTCACCGGCGGCAGGCTGTGCAGGTCGACACCCTCACCGACCTTCGCGCCGAGGGCGCGGGCGTAGTACAGCATCCACGGCGCCCCGGACAGGTTCACCGCGCCGCTGGCCTCCGACAGCCGCAGCGCCGTCCACAGTCGCAGGTGTTCGCTGCCGCCCCTCGGATAGGTGCCGGGTTCCAGGTTGCGCAGCAGCAGCCGCGTCCCGGCGACGGCGACGGACATGCGGCCGAGCGGGGTCAGGAACAGCAGGATCCCGAGCGCCACCCACCACCACGACACCGGCGCGAGCCACGGCAGGTCGACGAACTGCGCGAAGACGTTGTTCGCCGTCGCCAGCCATGTCACCCATTGCAGTCCGGTCAGGGTGGTGAGCGGCACCGTGATGGCCAGCTGCAGCAGCTGCGCCCGGCGCGGGACGGGGGCCACCTGCCGCGGCGCGACCACCGCGGACGGCGCGAGGTCGTCGAGGTATCCGGCCAGCGAGCCGAGTCGCGGATGGTCGTACAGTTCGGCGACGGTCATCGCGGGGTAGCGCTCGCGCAGGGCGGTCACCAGCTGGGCCGCGGAGAGGGAGCCGCCGCCGAGTTCGAAGAAGTCGTCGTCGATGCTCTCGATCGGGGTGCCGAGGATCGACACCCACAGTCCGGCGACCCACTCGGCGGTCGGGTCGAGACCGAGGGCCTCGGCGGAGTCGGCCTCGGCGCCGGGCAGCGGCCACGGCAGCGCGTTGCGGTCCACCTTGCCGGAGGTGCGGGTGGGCAGCTCGTCCACCAGCGCCAGCCGCGGCACCAGGGCCGCGGGCAGCTGCTCGCCGAGCAGGTCGCGCGCGGAGGCGAGGTCGAACTCCGGGTCGGTGCTGGCGATGTACCCGACGAGGATCGAGTGCCCGGCCGCGGTCTTGCGCACGGCGGCCGCGCCGCCGGCGACGCCGGGCAGGTTCTGCAGAGCGTTGTCGACCTCGCCGAGCTCGATGCGCCGACCGCCGATCTTGACCTGATCGTCGGCGCGTCCCTGGAACAGCAGTCCCCTGCGGTCGAGGGTGACCAGGTCGCCGCTGCGGTACGCGCGGTCCCAGCCGAGGGTGGGCATGGGGGCGTACTTCTCGGCGTCCTTGGCCGGATCGAGGTAGCGGGCCAGTCCGACGCCGCCGATGACGAGTTCGCCGGTACCGCCCTCGGGGACGGGCCGGCCGTCGGCGTCCACCACGGCGAGGTCCCAGCCGTCGAGCGGCAGGCCGATGCGGATCGGGCCCTTGCCGTCCATGGTTGCCGCGCATGCGACGACGGTGGCCTCGGTCGGCCCGTAGGTGTTCCACACCTCGCGCCCGGGCACGGCCAGTCGCTCGGCGAGGTCCGGCGGGCAGGCCTCGCCACCGAAGATCAACAGCCGCACCGCTTCGAGCGCCTCGGCGGGCCACATCGCCGCGAGGGTGGGGACGGTGGAGACGACGCTGATGTCGCGGGAGACCAGCCACGGCCCGAGGTCCATCCCGGACCGCACGAGCGAGCGGGGCGCCGGCACGAGGCACGCGCCGTGCCGCCACGCCAGCCACATCTCCTCGCAGGAGGCGTCGAAGGCGACCGACAGTCCGGCCAGTACGCGGTCGCCGGGCCCGATCGGGTTCTCGCGCAGGAACAGCCGGGCCTCGGCGTCGACGAAGGCGGCGGCGCTGCGATGGCTGACCGCGACGCCCTTGGGGGTGCCGGTGGAGCCGGAGGTGAAGATGATCCAGGCGGCGTCGTCGAGGCGCGGGCCGCGCAGCTGTGGCGCGGGCGACGGCGGCGCGGTGCCCGGACCGATGCCGTCGGCGGTGACGACGGCGGTGACCATCGCCTCCCCGAACACGAGTTCGGCGCGTTCGTCGGGGTCGTCCGCGTCCACCGGCACGTAGGCCGCGCCGGCCGCGAGGATGCCCAGGATCGTCACGTACAGGTCCTTGGAGCCGGACGGCATGCGCACGCCGACGCGGTCACCGGCGCCGACTCCCGCGTCGGCGAGCCGGTACGAGCAGGCGATGACCTCCTCGACGAGTTCGGTGTAGCTGAGAGTGACGGTGCCGTCGTCGACGGCCGGGGCGTCCGGGTGGGTGTCGGCGGTGGCCCGCAGGATGTCGACGAGGGTGCGGGGGGCCGGGGCGTGGGAGGAGCGAAGGAACTCCTCGGGGATGCGATACGACCGATCCGGATCCGTCGTGGGCTGGGCAGGCAATCGCATGTCCTTCTCTCGGCCTGGTGGTGCGTTCGTCCGGTTATCTCACGGTCAGATGGACGGAGGGTGAACATTGGGTGTGTCGGTGCCCACTCCGACGGTGGAATCTCCCGCTCGACCCGGCGTCGCGCTCCGCGGCGCGGCGTCCGTCTCCGCACGAAACACCTTATCTCCCAGGAATTTTCGGTTGTGGGACGACGGCCGCTGCGAGTCCGGTTTGACATCCGTGCGCGCTCCTGCAATCCTCTTCGGCAGGTCACGAGAACCAGCGACAAGCCCCGGCTAGCTGGTCGGCAACCCTCCTCCGCGGTGGGGTGCTCCGGGTGACGACCAGGCCGTGTTTCCACACCGGACACGGCAAGCGCGGATTCGGACCGTGATCGCACTCGGGCGACGAGGCGACCACCGGCGAATCCCTGAACGACGAGGGAACGTCATGACTGCTGCCGTACTGACCGCCGACACCTGCATCGCCCCGTTCGCCCGGGTCACCGGATGTGACCTGCAGGTACCCCTGGTCCAGGGTGGTACCTGCACCTACGCCAACTTCGACTACGCGGCGAGCGCCCCCGCCCTCGAAGCGGTCACCGAGCGGATCGCCGAGCTCCTGCCGTACTACGCCAGCGTGCACCGCGGTGCCGGTTACGCCTCCCGGATCTCCACCTCGAGCTACGAGCAGGCTCGTGAGTCGGTGGCCCGATTCGTGTGCGCCGCAGACGATCAGGTGGTGGTGTTCACCCGCAACACCACCGACTCCCTCAACCTCCTGGCCGGAGCCGTACCCGGCGACGTCGTGGTGCTCGACGTCGAGCACCACGCAAACCTGTTGCCCTGGAAGAACGCCCGCGTCGTCGAGGCCGCGGACACCGTCGCCGAGACGGTCCGCCGGCTCGTCGCCGAACTGTGCAGCAAGCCCGCCGCGCTGCTCGCCGTCACCGGCGCCTCCAACGTGACCGGCGAGGTCCTCCCGATCGCCGAACTCGCCGACGTGGCGCACGCCTGCGGCGCCCGGATCCTCGTCGACGGAGCGCAATTGGTTCCGCACCGGCGGATCGACCTCACCGCTCTCGGCGTCGACTACCTCGCGTTCTCGGGTCACAAGCTCTACGCCCCGTTCGGTGCCGGCGCTCTGGTCGGACGCCGGGACTGGCTCGACGTCGCGGAACCGTATCTCGCAGGGGGCGGTGCGGTCCGCGAAGTACGTCTCGGTCACACCGAATGGGCGTGCGCCCCGGCGCGGCACGAGGCGGGCACGCCGAACGTGCTCGGCGTCGCGGCGCTCGCCGCGGCGTGCGACGCGCTCGCCGGTTTCGACGCCGACGCCGTCGCCGAGCACGAGGAGGCGCTGTGCCGGCGCCTCCTCGGCGGGCTGCGCGACCTCGACGGCGTGGAGATCCTGCGGCTGTGGAGCGACTCGCCGGACTCGGTCGGCATCGTCACCTTCACGGTCGCCGGATTCGAACCCGGCGAGGTGGCGTCGTACCTGTCCGCCGAGCACGGAATCGGTGTGCGTGACGGCCGGTTCTGCGCGCACCCGCTGCTCGCGCGGGTCGGCCTGCCCGGCGGTGCGGTACGCGCCTCCCTCGGTCTCGGCAGCTCGTCTGCCGACGTGGACCGCCTGCTCGACGCGCTGCGCGGGCTCGTCGACGCCGGTCCCGGCTGGACCTACGCCAAGACCGACGGACTGTGGGGACCGTCGCCCGAGACCCGTCCGGGCCTGGTGGAGCCCACCGCCGGCGCCGCGCAGTGCAGCTGACCGCTCCCCGGGCGGACCGCCGGACAGGCACTGCCCGCCGGTCGATCCGGCGGGTCTAGTCGACGTCGACGTCGACGGCCGCCGTGATGCGCATCAGCTCGCGGAACGTCGTGCGGAACAGCGTGCGCGGATGCCCGCCGGAGGCCCACAGCTCGGGAAAAGCGGCCAGGGCGGTGTCGACGTACGTGGTCAGGTTCGTCGGATGCCCGAGCGGTGCCACCCCGCCGACGGGCTGCCCCGTGACCTCGGTGACCACTTCCGGGGGCGCCGCAACGAGCGCACCACCGAGGCGCTTGCCCGTCCGTTCCGGGTTCACCCGATGCGCACCCGAGACCAGCAGCAGCACCGGTTCGTCGTCGAGCAGGAACACCAGCGACTTGACGATCGCGCCCACATCGACCCCGAGCGCGGCCGCCGCCTGCTCCGCGGTGTGCACCGACTCCGGCTGGGTCGTGATCAGCCCGTGGTGACCGCGCGCGATGAGCGTGTCGGCCACCCGAGCGGCATTCGGATGCAGTGTCCCGGACATGGTTCCAGCCTAGGATCCCACCGCCGTCCGTGGCCCCGATCGACAGGGCTGTCCGCAGTCGGCGGTCAATACAGGGGAAAGCCGTCCTCCGGTCCGAGCATGCGCTCGAGCCGGGTACGGGTGATCTTGGCCAGTTCCTCTGTGCACGCTTTGCGCTCCGCCTCGGGTTCGTGCGCGAGGCGGTGGTGGAGATCCGTCAGCAGTTCCCCCGGCCCGAGTCCCTGCGGGCACCACAGGTAGCGGTAGCCGAAGCGCTCCTCGTATGCGGCCGCCGCGGCCGTGATCGCGGTCATCAGCGCCTCGTCCTCGTCCCACAGCGAGCACTGCTCGAGCCGCGAGGCGGTGCTGCCGCGCCGGCGTCCCACCACCGGGTGGCAGTCGAGGGCCTCCGCGATCTCCGCGTCGTCCAGCGAGAACAGGGCGGCGTCGGCTCGGGCGAACAGTTCCGAATAGCTCGCGTAGGGCCGCCCGGCCGCCACCGACTGGGCCCAGGTCAGCGACGCGCAACACTCGTACAGCGCGTGGGTGGCGCCCCGCCGGGACAGGGCGTTGAAGGCGCCCAGACCGATGCCCTGATGCATCAACATGGCAGTCGCTCCTTTGCGAGTCGGACCGTTCGTGTCCTCAGGATCCGTCCGGTTCGCGGCGGTCACCAGTGGGGTAGCAGGGAATTTTCGAGGCTGTAACGAGCGGCCCTCGTCGGCTGTCCGAAGCGCAGACATTACTGTTGAGTAATGACTGCAGATTCCCGCTGGAAAGCGTTCACCGTCGACGTCGCCGACCACGTCGCCCGCGTCACGCTGGTCGGGCCCGGCAAGGGCAACGCGATGGGTCCCGACTTCTGGACCGAGCTGCCCGTGCTGTTCGGCGAGCTCGACGCCGATCCGGACGTGCGCGCCGTCGTGCTCGCCGGCGCCGGCAAGCACTTCTCCTTCGGCCTCGACCTGCCCGCCATGAGCGGCGACCTGGGCAAGGTCCTGGCCGACAAGGCGCTGGCCGCCCCGCGCACCGAGTTCCACGAGATGGTCAAGCGGATGCAGGCGGCGATCACCGCGGTCGCGGACTGCCGCAAGCCCGTCGTCGCGGCCGTGCAGGGCTGGTGCATCGGCGGCGGCGTGGACCTGATCTCCGCGGCCGACATCCGCTACGCCAGTGCCGACGCGAAGTTCAGCGTCCGCGAGGTCAAGGTCGGGATGGTCGCCGACGTGGGTAGCCTTGCCCGCCTGCCGCTGATCATCGGCGACGGGCACGTGCGCGAACTTGCCCTCACCGGCAAGGACATCGACGCGGCACGTGCGGAGAAGATCGGTCTGGTCAACGACGTCTTCGCCGACGCCGACGCCGTTCTGGCGGCCGCGCAGGCCACCGCCGCCGAGATCGCGGCGAATCCGCCGCTGGTCGTGCACGGCATCAAGGACGTCCTCGACCACAGCCGCTCGACGCGCGTCGACGACAGCCTGCGCTACGTGGCGGCCTGGAACGCGGCGTTCCTGCCGTCGGAGGACCTGACCGAGGCCATCACGGCAGTCTTCGAGAAGCGGCCCCCGGAGTTCCGGGGACGGTAGAGGATGGACGGGTGCGACGGCATCCGGCCCTGACGTGGGGCGGCCGGCTGGTGCCGGTCGTCCCACTGTTGTATCTGACGGTCTATCGGCCGTGGCAGTTGCGCTGGGGTGCGACGAGGACCGAAGTGGCTCAGCGGGGTCCGGGGGACGAGATCGTGCCCAGTCCCCACTGGTCGGCGACCCGTGCGGTGTCGATCGCGGCCGACCCCGAGGACGTGTGGCCCTGGCTGGTCCAGATGGGCGCGGGGGACCGCGCCGGCTGGTACAGCTACGACCTCGCCGACAACGGCGGGAAGCCGAGCGCCCGCGAGATCCGGCCCGAACTGCAGCGGCTCGAGGTCGGCGACCCGGTCCGGCTCGTCGCGGGTTCCCCGGCCGCCTTCCGGGTGGAGTCGATCGACCCCGGACGTTCGCTCGTGTATGCCCACTCGCACGACGGTGGCACGGTCACCGCCGCGCTGGTGCTGCGCCCGGACGGCCCCGGCCGCAGCCGGCTGGTGCATCGTGTGCGATTCCGCATCCCTCCGTCGCCGTTCGCTGTCGGCTGGGCCGCCCTCATGGACGCGGGGGACTTCGTGATGTCCCGGCGGATGCTGCTCGGCATCCGGGACCGGGCCGAGCGGCATGCCCGGCGGCGCCGGGGCGGGCCGCCGCCTGTCGATGAAAGCCCTGGAACCACAATGGATTTCCGCCTACGAATTCCGGTGCGCCGACCACCCGGGGCGGCGTTCGCGCTGCTCGCCGACGTTCAGGAACACGCGGGGGTACCGGCGCGGACAGGCGTCCGGATGAGCAAATCTCCACCCGGTCCGACCGCCGAGGGCACCCGGTGGCACGAGCGGGTGCGGCTCGCGCCCGGCTGGTGGATGTCCGTCGACAGCGTCGTGACCGCGATCGAGGACCCGGAGCTGCTCGGGATGGACTTCCGGAGCGCCTGGTTCGCCGGTCACCTCGACTACCGGATCGAGTCCACCCCGGGGGGATGTCTCCTGCGGCAGCACTTCGTCCTGCGGTTGCCGCGCCCGCTGCGCTCGTGGTCGGCGCGGGTGGACGCCCGGCTCCGCCCGCGCCTGCTCGATCGGCTCGCCGAGGTCCGGGACGCGATCGAGCAGGACGTGTGAGAACGCGTTCGGGCTCCGCAGCCGGCGGCCGCGGAGCCCGAACGATGCGTGGTGTCAGTGCCCGCCGTTGGCCTTCAGGCGCTCGATCGACGCGGAGACCTCGGCCTCGGCCTCGGCGCGGCCGACCCAGTCCGCGGCCTCGACGTGCTTGCCCGGCTCGAGGTCCTTGTAGTGCACGAAGAAGTGCTTGATGGCGTCCAGTTCGAACTGCGAGACGTCGCTGATGTCCTTGACGTGGTCCCAGCGCGGATCGCCCGCGGGCACGGCGAGGACCTTGTCGTCGCCCCCGGCCTCGTCGACCATCTTGAACATGCCCACCGGGCGGGCCTCGACGATGACGCCGGGGAACACCGACTCGGGCAGCAGCACCATGCAGTCCAGCGGGTCGCCGTCCTCGCCGAGGGTGTTCTCGATGTAGCCGTAGTCGGCGGGGTAGCCGAACGAGGTGTAGAGGTAGCGGTCCAGCTTCACACGGCCGGTTTCGTGATCGACCTCGTACTTGTTGCGCTGTCCCTTGGGGATCTCGATGGTGACCTCGAACTCCACGCCGTGTCCTCACTTGTAAGTCGATACGACTGCCGTATCTGCGGTGATGGTCCGCACAGAGGATAACGGGTCGGCGCTAGGCTGGTGGCGCAGGTGCCGGACCAGCGGGGCGGCCACCAGGGCGCGGGTTTCGCCGGAGCGGACGCCGCGGGATTCGACACAGCGGAGGCGTGTTGGCGGGGCAGGGCAAGAAGAAGCTGGGCACACTGGCGGGACGGCGCCGCCGGAACCTCCGGATCCTGTTCACCATCTGGGGAGCGGGAACCGTCGCGCTGCTCGTGGGGGGAGCCTTCGCGCTCTCCGACGTCCGCAGCGGGGAGGCCGCCGCCGCGATAGCGCCCGCGCCGGCGCCCGTCACCGCGACCCCGCAGGTGGCGCCGGTACCCGCCGACGCGCTCGCCCCCACCGCTCCCGCGCTGGCGGCCACGCTCGCACCGGCGCTGGGGAACGCGGGACTCGGCAACTTCACCGGCTCGATCACCGACGCCGCCACGGGCACCGTGCTGTGGTCGAAGGATCCCGCCCGGCCGATGATTCCGGCGTCGACGACGAAGGTCCTCACCGCCGCCGCGGCGCTGCTCGCCCTGCCCGCCGAACACCGCGTCACCACCAAGGTCGTCGAGGGTGGCCGGCCGGGGGAGATCGTGCTCGTCGCCGGCGGCGATCCCACCCTCACCGCCCGGCCCGTCGGCGAATCCGGCTTCTACGCTGGTGCCCCACGCATCGCCGACCTGGTGCAGCAGATCCAGCGGAGCGGCACCGTCGTCGACACGGTGCTCGTCGACGCCGGCGCCTACGCCGGCGACCCCCTGGCCACCGGCTGGTTCCCGGCCGACATCGCCGGCGGTTCCGTGGCACCGATCGAACCGGTGATGCTCGACGGCGGCCGCCTGAACCCGCTCGCGGACGAGTCGCCGCGCACGCCCACCCCGGCCCTCGACGCCGGTCGGGCCCTCGCCGCAGCACTCGGCGCCGACCCCGCCCGGGTCGCCGCCGGCACCGCCCGGCCCGGAGCAGCCCCGCTGGCCGCGGTCCAGTCGGCGCCGCTGCGCGACCGGCTCGGGCAGATGATGGGCTACTCCGACAACGTCCTCGCCGAGGCCGTCGGCCGCGAGATCGCCGCGGCCGAGGGCGCCGAGCCGTCGTTCCGCGGCGCGGTCGACAGCGTCTCCGCGGTCCTGCGCGAGGCCGGATTCGACCTGACCGGGCTCACCCTCCACGACGTGAGCGGGCTGTCCGTCGACAACCGGATTCCCGCGCAACTGCTCGACGGGGTGATGGCCGCCGCCGCCGGAACCGAACAGGCGTCGCTGCGCCCGATGCTGGACTACCTGCCCGTCGCCGGCGCCACCGGCACCCTTTCCGAGCGCTACGCCTCGACCAACCGCGACGGGGCGGGTTGGGTCCGCGCGAAGACGGGCACTCTGTCACAGGCGAGCGGCCTGACCGGATTCGTCGTCGACACCGACGGACGGGTGCTGACGTTCGCCCTGTTGTCCAACGACCGTCCGCCGGGCGAGAGCCGGCCGGCCCTCGACGCGGTGGCGGCGACCCTCCGAGGATGCGGATGCCGATGACCGACCAGGACCGGACGCTGGGTGACGCGATCGACTGGAAGCTCGCGGCCGGGATCGGGGCGCGCCTGACCCGACCGGGCCCGGCGATGTCGCAGTACACCGCCGAGACCGTCGCCGCCGAGCTGGCGTCGGCCGCCGACCGCGCCGAGCCGCCGGTGCGGGAGCTGACCGGACTCGGTGGCGGGCGGGACGTGCCGCCCGCCGCGGTCGTCGACCGGTCCGGATGGGTGCACGCCGCCGCCAGGTCGATGGCAGACCTCACCGGTTCCGGGCCCGCCGACGGCCGCTGGGTCGGCAAGCCCGCCGGCGTGCAGGCCGGTGCGATGCTCGCGTACCTTTCCTCCGCCGTGCTCGGTCAGTACGACCCGTTCTCGCGGTCGCTGCTGCTCGTCGCGCCGAACGTCGTCGCGGTCGAGCGGGCGCTGCGGGTGCCCACCGCCGACTTCCGGCTGTGGGTGTGCCTGCACGAGGTCACCCACCGCGTGCAGTTCGCCGAGGCGCCGTGGATGGCGGATCTGATGCGCGAGGCCGCGGCGGAGCTGGGCCGGACCGCGGAAGAGTCGTTCACCGACCTGGCCGGCCGGATCACCGGGGTCCTGCGCGATCGCCGGCCGGGCGAGGAGAAACCCATGGCCGAGCGCGGCGTGCTCGGTCTCGTCCGAGCGGTGCAGTCCGAACCCCAGCGCGCCGCACTCGACCGCATGCTGGCCCTCGGGACCGTGCTCGAAGGCCACGCCGACCACGTGATGGACGCGGTCGGGCCCACCGTGGTGCCCGCCGTCGCGCAGATCCGCCGGGCGTTCGACAACCGCCGGCGCCGGGCCGTGAACCCCGTCCACCGCATCATCCGTGCACTGCTCGGGATGGACGCCAAGATGGCCCAGTACGTGCAGGGCAAGAAGTTCGTCGACACCGTCGTCGAGCGGGCGGGCATGGCCCGGTTCAACGCCGTCTGGAGCGGTCCGGACGCGATGCCGACCCTCGCCGAGATCGACGACCCCCACGCGTGGATCGCGCGGGTGCTGGGCTGACGGTGTCGTCCGAGCGGCCGCTCCTGCCCGAGACCCCTGCCCTCCACGAGGTGCGCCTGGCCGTGCGGCGCTGGGTCGCGGCCCACGGCCGGTCCGTCGCGGTCGGCCTGTCCGGCGGCGCCGACTCGTCGGCCCTGACCGCCGCCGCCGTCGCCGAGGCGGATTCGGTGCGGGCCGTCGTCGTCGACCACGGCCTGCAACCCGGCTCCGGCGACGTGGCCGCCCGGGCCGCGGAGTTCGCGCGATCCGCCGGGTGTGGGTCGGTGCAGGTCGTCCGCGTCGCGGTGACCGGCCCCGGCGGCCTCGAGGCGGCTGCGCGCGCGGCCCGCTACCGGGCGCTCGGCGAGGCCCGGACGGGGTTGCCCGTGCTGCTCGGGCACACGCTCGACGATCAGGCCGAGACGGTGCTGCTCGGGCTGGGCCGCGGTTCCGGTGCCCGGTCCCTCCGCGGCATGTGCGAGTTCGACGATCCGTGGGGCCGCCCCCTGCTCGGGGTGCGCCGCGAGGTCACCCGCCGGGCATGCGCGGAACTGGGGTATGCGCCCTACGAGGACGCGCACAACAGCGACCGGCGCTTCACCCGGGTGCGGCTGCGCGAGGAGGTGCTGCCGCTGCTCGAGGACGTGCTCGGGGGTGGGGTCGCGTCGGCCCTGGCGCGCACGGCCCGGCAGTTGCGCGAGGACGAGGACGCGCTCGAGGAGCTGGCCCTGCACCGGCTCGCGGACGTCCGGGCCGGGACCGGCCTGGCCGTGGACGCCCTCGCCGGCACTCCCGTGGCGGTGCGACGGCGGGTCCTGCGGCGATGGCTGCTCGACTCGGGGGCGTCGGCGCCGACGGACCGCACGCTGCGGGCCGCCGACGAGCTGATCGGCCGGTGGCGCGGGCAGGGTGCGGTGGCCGTGGGCGGCGGGCCGGAGCCCGGCGTCAGGTTGGTGGTCACGCGTCGGCGTGGCAGGCTGATCGTCGAGTTCGTCGGCCGGCGACAGGGTGCGGACGACTGAGGGAAGGCAGGAAGAACCCGGTGTACGAGAACGACATCGCGTCGGTACTGATCTCCGAGGACCAGATCAAGCAGCGCACGAAGGAGCTGGCCGAGACCATCGCCACGCGCTACCCGGTGGGTGCACCCGAGGGTGACCTACTGCTCATCGGCGTGCTCAAGGGCGCGATCTTCTTCATGACCGACTTCGCGCGGGCGTTGCCGATCCCCACCCAGATGGAGTTCATGGCGGTCAGCTCGTACGGGTCGTCCACGTCCTCGTCCGGCGTGGTGCGCATCCTCAAGGACCTCGACAAGGACATCGCCGGCCGGCACGTGCTGATCGTCGAGGACATCATCGACTCCGGCCTGACGCTGTCCTGGCTCATGCGCAACCTCTCCTCGCGCAACCCGGCGTCCCTCGAGGTGGTGACGTTGCTGCGCAAGCCGGAGGCCGTGAAGGTCGACGTCCACGTCGCCGACGTGGGATTCGACATTCCGGACGAGTTCGTCGTCGGCTACGGCCTCGACTACGACGAGCGCTACCGCGATCTGCCGTACATCGGCACCCTCGACCCGAAGGTCTACACCGGCTGATCCGAGCTCGGCCCCACCGGCTCGCGCGTCGACCGCGTCGGGGCCATGCCGCGCTGCAGTGCCCGCAGGTCGTCCTCCATGATGCGGAACAACCAGTACACGAGCACGAACGCGGCGATGCTGCCCACCGCCAGCACCCGGACCGCGACGAGGACCTGCTGGATCTCCTCGGGCGAGAGATACGTCACGCCGGCGACCCCGACGAGCGGCACGGCCGCCGCGAGCGCCAGGTAACGCACACTGCGCCGGTGCAGCCCCTCGAGTTCGCGGGCGTCCGTGGCGTCGGTCGCCCCGTGCGGCAGGAACGCCGGATACAACGATCGCACCATGTAGAAGGCGACCAGGAAGAACGGGTAGGCGACGGCGATCGCGCCGCACACCAGGATCGACGTGAGGAAGTGCGCGGCCGAGGGGCCGTCGATGTTGCCGCCGACGAAGTGCAGCGCGACGGGGAACGCGATGCCCGCGACCGTCCACAGGGTCATCACCACCGCGGCGACGCGGTCGCTGATCAGCAGCGCGTCGTGCCGGGCCCGGGCGAGTTCCACCGCGTCGTAGCTGCGGCCGCGGTGCAGGCCGCGCGGCACGGTGATCAGCCGTCGGCACAGGTACACGATGATTACCGTGCCGAGGGGGAAGGTGATCCCGTTGATGATCAGCGCGAGCTGTTCGAACTCGCGATGGGTGTCCGGTGGGAGCCGGTCGACGATCAGGTTCGCGTTGTGCTGGTAGTTGTACAGGGCAGCCAGCACGTTCGGGATCGCGATCGCGGCCGTGAGGATCGGCACCACGGGGCGGCGCAGCCGGGCCCGCCAGCTGTGCGGCGGCGGGTCGACGAGGTCCCGGGCCCGCGGATCGAGACACAGGTCGAACTGCTGGGCCAGTTCCGCGCCCGACGCCCACCGGTCCGCCGGATCCGGCTCGAGGCACTTCGCGAGCACCCGGAGCAGGGTCTGGGGGCAGTCGGCCGGGACCCGCTCGCGTGCAGCCGCGGTCAGTCCCGCGCGGCGCCGCGCGAGCATGGTCTCGAGCGCGGGCAGGGTCTCGGCGCCCAGATCGTCCTCGCTGTTGGGCCGGCCGCCGGTGAGCAGTTCCCACAGCATCACCCCGAGCGCGTAGATGTCGCTGCGGGTGTCCATGTCCGCGGCGGTGCCGGGGAGCCCGGGATGGCACGCCTCGAGCTGTTCGGGCGACATGTAGGCCAGGGACCCGCCGAGGTACGCCACGGCGGACGTGCCGCCGACGGACTCGGCGAAGCTGATGTTGAAGTCGGCGAGCTTGGGCACGCCCTCCGCGGTGAGCAGGACGTTGGCCGGCTTGACGTCGCGGTGCAGCACTCCGCGCCGGTCGGCGTAGTCCAGCGCGGAGGCGAGCCGGCGGCCGAGCCACGCGACGGTCTCGGGCCAGGTCAGGCTCTCGAGCCGGCTGCGCACGGTCGACTCGGCGGGCCGGATCTCGCCCTTCTCGGCGAGGGTCTCGTCGACGACGTCGAGCAGGAGCCGGCCGCTGCGCTGCTCCGGCGGGGTGGTGCGCACCCGGTGCAGCACCCGCAGCAGCGTCCCGCCCGGCAGATACTGCATGTACAGCAGCCGCAGGCCGTGTTCCGGCAGGATCCGCTGGTCGAAGACGCGGACGATGTAGTCGTGGTCGAGCTGGGCGAGGGTCTGCGCCTCGGTGCCGCGGTCGGGGGAGATCTTCACTGCGACGAGCCGCTGCATCGAGTGCTGCCGGGCGAGGAACACGCGGCCGAAGGCGCCGCGGCCGAGGTTGGTGAGCAGGTCGAAGTCGTCGATCCGGTTCCCGGCCTCGACGTCGTCGATGCCGGCAGGGACGCGGACCGGGAAGGGCTCGGTCGTCGACTCGCCGGGGGGGACGGCCGCGGCCGTGCGGGTCGGCTCGGTGGTCGCATCCGCGGTGCGCGTGAAGTCCACGGCGGCGGTACGGGTGGGGTCGGCCGCAACCGTTCGGGTCGGCTCGGCCTCGGCCGTTCGGGTCGGCTCGGCCGCAACCGTTCGGGTCGGCTCGGCCGCAACCGTTCGGGTCGGCTCGGCCTCGGTGGTTCGGGTCGGGTCGGCCTCGGTTGCAGCGTCCGGCTCCTGCATGGCCATGCGAAATGATAACCACGCCGCGGCCCGTGACCGCAGGCACCTGACGCGACCGGGAACCCTCGGGTGGTCCCGGACGTTGATCCTTCGGACCGTGCGGCCGCGCGAGGGCAACGCTGCGCGTCCACGCGGTAACCTTGCGGTGTCCGGTTCGTCGCCGGACTCCTCGGGACGACCACGATGATGACCGCACTATCGAAAGGACCGGCCGGCCGGGCCGAACCTGTATGAACCGCAAGGCAGTGTTCCGTAATCTGGCGATCGTCGCCGGCATCCTGTTGGTCATCTACGCCTTCAGCTACTTCGGCGACGACACCCGCGGTTTCGCCAAGGTGGACACGTCTGTCGCGATCGCCCAGCTCGACGCGAACAACGTCAGCCGGGCGCAGATCGACGACCGCGAGCAGCAGGTCCGCCTGTGGCTGAAGAGCGGCAACGAGGCGACCGGAGACAACACCGAGATCCTCGCGAAGTACCCGGAGTCGGCGTCCGAGCAGATCTTCGACAAGGTCGCCGGCGCGGGCCTCGAGAAGTTCGACACCACCGTCACCCAGGAGAGCTGGCTGACGTCGATCCTGCTGTTCGTGCTCCCGATGATCATCCTGCTCGGGGTGTTCTTCTTCGTGATGAGCCGCATGCAGGGCGGTGGCCGCGGCGGCATGATGGGCTTCGGCAAGTCCAAGGCCAAGCAGCTGTCCAAGGACATGCCCAAGACCACGTTCGCCGACGTCGCCGGTGCGGACGAGGCTGTCGAAGAGCTGTACGAGATCAAGGACTTCCTCCAGAACCCGGCGCGTTACCAGGCCCTCGGCGCGAAGATCCCGAAGGGCGTGCTGCTGTACGGACCTCCCGGCACGGGCAAGACGCTGCTCGCCCGCGCGGTCGCCGGCGAGGCCGGTGTCCCGTTCTTCACCATCTCCGGTTCGGACTTCGTGGAGATGTTCGTCGGTGTCGGCGCGTCCCGCGTGCGCGACCTGTTCGAGCAGGCCAAGCAGAACAGCCCGTGCATCATCTTCGTCGACGAGATCGACGCGGTCGGCCGCCAGCGTGGCGCCGGCCTCGGCGGTGGCCACGACGAACGCGAGCAGACGCTCAACCAGCTGCTCGTCGAGATGGACGGCTTCGGGGACCGGCAGGGCATCATCCTCATCGCCGCCACCAACCGTCCCGACATCCTGGATCCGGCCCTGCTGCGTCCGGGCCGGTTCGACCGGCAGATCCCGGTCAGCAATCCCGATCTCGCCGGCCGCCGGGCGATCCTGCAGGTGCATTCCAAGGGCAAGCCGCTCGACCAGAACGCCGACCTCGAGGGGCTGGCCAAGCGCACGGTCGGCATGTCCGGTGCCGACCTGGCCAACGTCGTCAACGAGGCCGCGCTGCTCACCGCGCGCGAGAACGGCACCGTCATCACCGAGGCCTCGCTCGAGGAGTCGGTGGACCGCGTGATCGGCGGCCCGCGGCGCAAGAGCCGCATCATCAGCGAGCACGAGAAGAAGATCACCGCCTACCACGAGGGTGGGCACACGCTCGCCGCGTGGGCGATGCCGGACATCGAGCCGGTCTACAAGGTGACGATCCTCGCCCGTGGCCGCACCGGTGGTCACGCGATGACCGTCCCCGAGGACGACAAGGGCCTGATGACCCGCTCGGAGATGATCGCCCGCCTGGTGATGGCCATGGGTGGCCGCGCCGCCGAGGAACTCGTGTTCCACGAGCCGACGACGGGTGCCTCCTCCGACATCGACCAGGCCACCAAGATCGCCCGCGCGATGGTCACCGAGTACGGCATGAGCGCCCGCCTCGGCGCCGTCCGCTACGGGCAGGAACACGGCGATCCGTTCCTCGGCCGCTCGATGGGGGTGCAGTCCGACTACTCGCACGAGGTGGCCCGCGAGATCGACGAGGAGGTGCGCAACCTCATCGAGGCCGCGCACACCGAGGCGTGGGCGATCCTCAACGACTACCGCGACGCGCTGGACCTGCTCGCCGGTGAGCTGCTCGAGCACGAGACCCTCACCCGCAAGGATCTCGAGCGGATCCTCGCCTCCGTCGAGAAGCGGCCACGGATCACCGAGTTCAACGACTTCGGTGGACGCACGCCGTCGGACAAGCCCCCGATCAAGACGCCGGCCGAGCTGGCGAAGGAACGCGGCGAGCCGTGGCCGCCGGAAGCGGTGCGCCCCTCCTTCACCAAGCCCGCCCAGCCGCAGCCGCAGCCCGCGGCGCCGACGAACGGGCATCCGGCGCCGGTGCCGGCGCCCGCGTCGGAGCCCCTGCCGGGCTTCGGGCAGCCGCCGCACCCGGGTGGGCCGCGCCACGCGACCCGGCCCGACTACGGCGCGCCGGCCGGCTGGTCGGCACCCGGTTGGCCGCCTGCCGAGTCCGAGCAGCCGCCGCAGAGCACCTATCCTGGGTATCCGCAATGGACCCAGCCCGCGCGCCCGGCCGACGACGAGCGGCAGGCCGGTAGGAACGTGGCTCCCGAGCCACCGCCGACACAGCCGTGGGAGGGGCCGACCGGTCCGCGCTGAGCCCGAGTCAACGAGAGTGGAGGTACGGTCTGGTGTCGGTGAATCACCTGGATTCCGAGACGGATTCCGCGTCGGTGGGCGGTGACGGCGAGGTCCTGCGCAGCCTGGCATCGGGCCGGACCTTCGATCAGGCCCGCGCGGAGGCGGCCGTCCGGGAACTGTTGATCGCGGTGGGGGAGGACCCCGAGCGCGAGGGTCTGCTCGACACCCCGGCCCGCGTCGCGCGGGCGTACCGGGAGATGTTCGCCGGCCTGTACACCGATCCGGACTCGGTCCTCGACAAGACCTTCGACGAGGGCCATCAGGAACTCGTCCTGGTGCGTGACATCCCGATGTACTCCACGTGCGAGCACCACCTGGTCTCGTTCCACGGCGTCGCGCACGTGGGCTACATTCCCGGCCGCACCGGCCGGGTGACCGGGTTGTCGAAGCTGGCGCGGGTGGTGGACCTGTACGCCAAGCGCCCCCAGGTGCAGGAGCGGCTGACCAGTCAGATCGCGGATGCGCTCGTGCGCAAGCTCGATCCGGTCGGGGTGATCGTCGTCGTCGAGGCCGAGCATCTGTGCATGGCCATGCGGGGCATCCGCAAGCCCGGGGCGAGCACCACCACCTCGGCGGTGCGGGGGCTGCTGCAGACCAACTCGGCGTCGCGCGCCGAGGCTCTGGATCTGATCCTCCGCCGGTGAGCGCGCTCCCGAACCCCGGGCGCCCGGTGGTGATGGGCGTGCTGAACGTGACGCGGGATTCGTTCTCGGACGGCGGCCGGTACCTCGACCGCGACGCGGCGATCGCGCACGGTCTGGAACTGCGCGACCTCGGCGTGGACATCGTCGACGTCGGCGGCGAATCCACCCGTCCCGGAGCGGCGCGGGTCGACCCGGAGGTCGAGGCCGGGCGCGTCGCGCCGGTCATCGCCGCCCTGAGCGCCGCCGGCATCCCCACGAGCGTCGACACCATGCGCGCGTCCGTGGCCGAGGCTGCGATCGAGGCCGGCGTCACCATCGTCAACGACGTCTCGGGTGGGCGCGCCGACTCCCGCATGGCCGCGGTCGTGGCTTCGGCCGGCGTGCCGTGGATCCTCATGCACTGGCGGCCCGCGGGCGGCTTCGTGCACGCCGGCGGGTCCACCCACTACGACGACGTGGTCCGTGAGGTCCGCGATGAGCTGATGGTGCAGGTGGATGCCGCGCTCGCGGCAGGCGTGGAGCCGGCGAACATCATCCTCGACCCCGGACTCGGCTTCGTGAAGGACGCCGACCACAACTGGGAACTGCTGCACCGGCTGCCCGAGCTGACCGAACTCGGCTACCCGGTGCTGATCGGCGCGTCGCGCAAACGGTTCCTCGGTTCCCTGCTCGCGGCCCCCGACGGCACGATCCGGCCACCCGGCGGCCGCGAGGTGGCCACCGCGGTCGTGTCGGCGCTCGCGGCGGAGCGCGGGGCCTGGGGGGTGCGCGTGCACGACGTGCGGGCGTCGCTCGACGCCGTCGCCGTCGTCGGCGCGTGGCAGCGCGGCAGTGCAGCGGGAGGCCCGGCGTGAGCGACCGGATCGAACTGCGCGGACTGCGCGTACGCGGCCACCACGGCGTGTTCGACCACGAGAAGCGCGACGGTCAGGACTTCCTGATCGACATCGTCGCATGGCTCGATCTCGCGCCGGCCGCGGCGAGCGACGCCCTCGGCGACACCCTGCACTACGGCATCCTTGCCGAGCGGGCCGCCGCGATCGTCGCGGGCCCGTCGCGGGACCTCATCGAGACCGTCGCCGGAGAGATCGCCGACGACGTCCTCACCGATCCGCGGGTCACCCGGGTCGAGGTCACCGTCCACAAGCCGTCGGCGCCGATCCCGCTGACCTTCGCGGACGTAGCGGTGGTGGTCGATCGCACCCGGAGTGGCTCGTGAGCCGGGCGGTGCTGTCCATCGGGTCGAACATCGGGGACCGGCCGGCGCACCTGCGTTCGGTCACCGAGGCCCTCGCCGATCGGATCGTGGCCGTGTCGCCGGTGTACTCGACCGCGCCGTGGGGCGGGGTCGAGCAGCAGGACTTCCTCAACGCGGTCGTCGTCGCGGAGGACCCGTCGCTGGACTGCCGCGGCTGGCTCGAGCTGGGCCGGCAGCTCGAGGCCGCCGCCGACCGGGTCCGGGAGCAGCGGTGGGGCCCGCGCAGCCTCGACGTCGACGTGGTCACCTGCCACGACTCGGACGGTGACGAGGTTCTCAGCGCCGATGCCGAACTGACCCTGCCGCATCCGCGCGCCCACCTGCGCGCCTTCGTGCTCGTCCCGTGGTGGGACGTCGAACCCCAGGCGACGCTGACGGTCGACGGCACGCGACGGCCGTTGACGGAGTGGCTCGCCGCTCTCGACGTCGACGAACGCGAAGGGGTGCGCCGCACCGAGTACCGGCTGGAGCCGCCGCGGTGATGAAGGCGACGCGTATCCGGGACCTGCTGGCGCTGGCGGTGCTCGCCGCCGTCGCGGCGTGGTTGCTGGCGCGCGGCCTGTACGGCACCTTGCCGCCGATCCCCGTCTACGCGGGGGCGTCGCTGTACCCGGTCGCGATCGTCGAGGTGGTGCTGGCGTTCATGATCCGTTCTCGGGTGGGCAAGCACGAGATCGGCGACGGGCCGCACCAGTTGCATCCCATCACGGCGGCCCGCGCGGTGGCGCTGGCGAAGGCGTCGGCTCTGGTCGGGGCGGCCAGCGCGGGCATCTGGGCAGGATTCCTGCTGTACCTGGTGCCGCAGCGGCCGGTGCTGCAGGCCGCGGTCGAGGACAGCGCCGGGGTGATCGTCGGGCTGCTCGCCGGCGTGGCGCTCGCGGCTGCCGCACTGTGGCTCGAACACTGTTGCCGGACACCGGAAGACCCGGACGAGCCCGCGACCTGACCTGGGCGGCGGAGCCTGTGCGCTCGACTCTCGGGGCCCGGCGGCCGCGCCCAGTAGTCTGGAACGCATGGGGACTCCGGTGCGAACGAGGAAGGGCCGTCGGTCGCGGCGCAGCGCGAGTTCTGTGATCGTGGCGGCGCTGCTCGCCCTGGCGTTGATCGCGTCGCTGTTCCTGGTCTTCAGCGACAGCGTCCAGCTGCTGCGCGTCGGTCTGGTCGTCGCGTTGTGGGCCGCCACCGTCGGCGCGATCGCGATGACGAAGTACCGTCGCGAGTCGGCGCTGGACCGTGCCAAGGTCCGGGATCTGCAGACCGTGTACGAGTTGCAGCTCGAACGGGAGATCGCGGCGCGGCGCGAGTACGAGCTGACCGTCGAGGAGAAGGTCAGGTCGGAGCTGCGGATCGATGCCGACCAGATGGCGGCCCTGCGCGCCGAGCTCGGTGCCCTGCGCCGCAACCTCGAGGTGCTCTTCGAGGGCAGGCTGCCCGAGGACCGCGCGGCGTTGTGGGCGGGCCGGGGACAACTGCAGGAGCTCGGCGGCGGGAACTTCCGGGTGACGGCCGCGCCCCGTCCGGCGGGCCCGTTCTTCGCCTCGCCCGACGACGAGCCGGTGACCGCCGAGACCACGGTGGTCACCGACGGCGACACGACGACGGCCGTGCCCCGCCGGCCGGCGGGCGCGACGGCCGCTCCCGGCGGATCCGAGGACACGGAACGGCGGGACCGGGCCGAGCCGGAGGAACCGGTCGAGCCGGAGGACCGGGCCGAGTCCGGGTCGCAGCCGGGGGAGCCCGAGGAGCAGGCCGAGGCCCCCGAGGCGGACGACGACGCCGAGCCCACGGGCCGACGCGCCCGGCGTCGGCGGCCGGACGGTGCCGGCGAGGGGGCGCACAGCCAGGGCCGCACGGTCGCGGAGATCCTCGCCGCCCTGTCCGCCGAGCGCTGAGCGTTCGCCGCGCCGGGTGAGGCGCAGATCACGTTCCCCTGCCATGGCCGGGGTTGCTCGGACCGCGCTATTGTCGGTCGGAACGTCTGGTACCCGCCGAGCGGGACTGGAACGAACGAGAGGACTCCCGTGACCTCCTTCGGGATCACAAACGAGCCTGCGCCTGCACGACTGACGGTCGGAATCGTTTCCGCCGGGCGGGTGGGCACGGCGATCGGCGCGGCACTCGAACGCGTCGGCCACCTGGTCGTGGCCTGTTCCGCCGTATCCGAACTGTCCAAGCACCGCGCCCGCACGCGGCTTCCGGACACCGAGATTCTCCCTGTCGACGAGGTCGCCGCCCGCTGCGACCTGCTGCTCCTCGCCGTTCCGGACTCGGAACTCGACTCGCTCGTCCGCGGGCTCGCCGCCACCGGCTCCGTCTCGCGCGGCACGATCGTCGCCCACACGTCCGGCGCGAACGGCGTCGGCATCCTCGGTCCGCTCACCGAGCAGGGCATCGTGCCGCTCGCCATCCACCCGGCGATGACCTTCACCGGCCACGACGAGGACACGGCCCGGCTCGCGTCGGCGTGCTTCGGCATCACGGCCGCCGACGACATCGGCTACGCGATCGCCCAGTCCCTCGTGCTCGAGATCGGTGGCGAACCGGTGCGCGTCCGTGAGGAGCGGCGCGCGCTGTACCACGCCGCACTCGCGCACGGCAGCAACCACCTCGTCACCCTCGTGGTGGATGCGGTGGAGGCGCTGCGGGTGGCGCTCGAGGGCGACGAACTGCTCGGCCAGCAACTCGTCGACGACGCGCCCGGCGGTGTCGCCGAGCGGGTGCTGCAGCCGCTGTTGTCGGCGGCCCTCGACAACGCGTTGCGCCGCGGGCCGTCCGCGCTGACCGGACCCGTCGCCCGCGGCGACGCGCAGGCCGTGGCCACGCACCTGCGGGTGCTCGCGGAGGTCGATCCCCGGATCGCTGCCGGATACCGCGCGATGTCCCTGCGATCCGCGCAGCGCGCCGCGGCGAAACCCGAACTGATGGAGATCCTCGAAGGGGCTGATCACGGTGAGTGAAACGCAACAGGGCGGCTACGTGCGCGGCGAACTGACCGTGCACCACGACCCCGCCGCCCTGACCAAGGTCACCAAGGCGCTACGTGGCGTCGGCCGCACGGTCGCCCTCGTGCCGACGATGGGTGCCCTGCACGCCGGTCACCTGGAGCTCGTGCGGCAGGCGAAGCTCACCGGTGCCGTGGTGGTGGTGTCCGTCTTCGTCAATCCGTTGCAGTTCGGGGCCGGTGAGGATCTCGACGCCTACCCGCGCACCCTCGACGCCGACCTGGAGCTGCTGCGGGAGGCCGGCGTCGAGCTGGCGTTCGTGCCGCCGGTGTCCGCGATGTACCCGAAGGGCCGGCGGACCGTGATCCACCCGGGGCCGCTGGGGGCGGAGCTCGAGGGTGGCAGCCGCCCGACGCATTTCGCGGGGATGCTCACGGTGGTGGCGAAGCTGCTGCAGATCGTCGCCCCCAACGTCGCCTTCTTCGGCGAGAAGGACTACCAGCAGCTCGCCCTGATCCGGCAGATGGTGGAGGACCTGAACTTCGACGTCCGCATCGTGGGGGTGCCCACGGTGCGTGAGCAGGACGGGCTGGCGCTGTCCTCACGCAACCGCTACCTGGATCCGGAACAGCGCCGGGTCGCCACCGTGCTGTCCGCGGCGCTGGTCGCCGGGGCGCACGCCGCCGCCGGCGGTCCCGAGGCGGTGCTCACCACCGCGCGCGAGGTGCTCGCCGCCGCGCCCGAGGTGGAGCTGGACTACCTCGAGCTGCGCGGCGTGGACCTCGGGCCCGCGCCGGAACGCGGCGACGGCCGGCTGCTGATCGCCGCGCGGATCGGCACCACCCGGCTCATCGACAACGTCGGTGTCGCGATCGGCACCGGATTCCTCGAACGCGAGACCGGCCCGGTCGACGCGTCCATCCCCGACGACCTGCTCACCCGCCGATAGCGCGACCGGCCCGAAAAAGCTGAGGAGACACCATGTTCCGCACGATGATGAAGTCGAAGATCCACCGCGCCACGGTGACCCACGCCGATCTGCACTACGTGGGTTCGGTAACCGTCGACCAGGACCTGATGGACGCCGCCGACCTGCTCGAGGGCGAGCAGGTCGCCATCGTCGACATCGACAACGGCAACCGTCTCGAAACCTATGTCATCGCGGGCGAGCGCGGCTCCGGCATCATCGGGATCAACGGTGCGGCAGCGCGTCTCGTGAGTCCTGGCGATCTCGTCATCCTCATCGCCTACGGCGTGATGAACGAGCAGGAGTGCCGCGACTACGACCCGCGCGTGGTGTTCGTCGACGCGGACAACCGGCAGGTCGAGCTCGGCAACGACCCGGCGCACGCGCCGGAGGGTTCCGGCCTGATCACCCCGCGCATGCTCGCCACTCTCGACTCCGGTTCGTTGGTGTAGCAGTGCTCCTCGCTGTCGACGTCCGGAACACGAACGTCGTCCTGGGTCTGTTCACCGGCAGCGGCTCGCACGCGAAGCTGTTGCGGGACTGGCGGATGCGCACCGATCCGCGCATGACCGCCGACGAACTCGCGCTCATCTTCCGTGGTCTGCTCGGCGGGTACGCCGACCAGATCACCGGCGTGACCGCGTTGTCCACGGTGCCGTCGGTGCTGCGCGAGATCCGGGTGATGCTGGGCCGCTACTGGGAACACGTGCCGCACGTGGTCGTCGAGCCGGGCGTGCGCACCGGGGTGCCGCTGCTCGTCGACAACCCCAAGGAGGTCGGCGCCGATCGCATCGTCAACAGCCTTGCGGCACATCACTTCTACGACCGGCCGTGCATCGTGGTCGACTTCGGGACGTCCACGTGCGTGGACGTGGTCTCGGCGAAGGGCGAGTTCCTCGGCGGCATCATCGCCCCCGGCATCGAGGTGTCGATGGACGCGCTGGCGTCGCAGTCCGCGGCGCTGCGCAAGGTGGAACTGCTGCGCCCGCGCGCCGTGGTCGGCAAGAACACCGTCGAATGCATGCAGTCCGGTGCGGTTTTCGGTTTCGCCGGGATGGTCGACGGGCTGGTGCGCCTGGTGCGTGCCGAGCAGCGTGGGTTCGAGGGTGACGACGTCGCGGTCATCGGGACCGGCGACCGTGCGCCTTTGATCATGCCGGAGTCCGAGACGCTCGAGCACCACGAACCGGACCTGACGCTGGAGGGCCTGCGCCTGGTGTACGAGCGCAATCTCGCACGGCGCGGCGCCCGATCCGCCGCCGTGGGTTCCGCCCGCCGCGATCCTGTGCAAGAATAGTCGCCGTGATCCGCTGCATGAGCGCCCAGGAGTGTTGTCGAGGCTGACGTCCGCCTCGATCGTTCACACATACCTGGAGTCACCCTCATGCGCACTGCGCTTGCTGCATCCTTCGTCGCCGCACCCGTTCACCCGCTCCCGCTTACCACCGAGCGCACCTATCCGGCCGGGCTGGCCGCGACCGTCGCGCGCGGCGCGGTGGTCGTCGACATCCGCACCCACGCCGAACGCGCCGTCCAGGGCACCCTGCCCGGGGCGCTGGCCATCTCCGCCGACCTGCTGCCCCGGCGTCTGCATCCCACCAGTGACGAGCGTCTGGCGGTGGCCGTCGACCGCGACGTCGAGTGGGTCGTGGTCTCGGCCTCCGGCGCGGAGACCGACACCGTCGTCGCCGTGCTGCAGGCGCTCGGACTGCGCCGCGTCACTGGTCTCGTCGGCGGGTACGCGGCCCTCGCGGCGGCCGGGGCGACCGGTGCGATCACCGCGGCCCCGCACGTCGAGGACGACGTGGCGCGCGTCACCGCGCACTGACCCGGCGGGCGCCGGCGCCTCGGCCCTGCGCAGGCGCTGGTCCTGCGCAGGCGCTCGAGGCGGTCCGATAGTCTGGTCACCCGTGAGTGATGCACCCGTTCAGCAGTCCGACGACACCCCCGAGCAGATCCGCATCCGCCGCGAGAAGCGCGAACGGATCCTGGCGCAGGGCAAGGACGCGTACCCCGTCGTCGTGCCCCGCACTCACACCCTCGCGGAGATCCGGGAGAAGTATCCGGACCTCGAGCCCGACACGACGACCGGGGAACAGGTCGGCGTCGCGGGCCGGGTCATCTTCTTCCGCAACACGGGCAAGCTGTGCTTCGCCACGTTGCAGGAGGGCGACGGCACCCAGTTGCAGGCGATGATCAGCCTCAACGGCGCCGGCGAGGAGTCCCTTGCGGCGTGGAAGCACGACGTGGACCTGGGCGATTTCGTGTTCGTGCACGGCGAGGTGATCAGCTCTCGGCGCGGCGAGCTCAGCGTCATGGCGGACTCGTGGCAGATGGCCGCCAAGGCCCTGCGGCCGCTGCCGGTGGCGCACAAGGAGATGAACGAGGAGACCCGGGTCCGGCAGCGCTACGCCGACCTGATCGTGCGCCCCGAGGCCCGCGCCAACGCCCGCATGCGTGTCGCGGTGGTGCGCGAGTTGCGCAACGCGCTCGAGCGGCGCGGCTTCCTCGAGGTCGAGACCCCGATGCTGCAGACCCTGCACGGCGGCGCGACGGCCCGTCCGTTCGTCACCCATTCGAACGCCCTCGACATGGATCTGTATCTGCGCATCGCGCCGGAGCTGTTCCTCAAGCGCTGCGTGGTGGGCGGCATCGAGAAGGTCTTCGAGATCAACCGCAACTTCCGCAACGAGGGTGCCGACTCCACGCACTCGCCCGAATTCGCGATGCTCGAGACGTACGAGGCGTACGGCACGTACGACGATTCGGCGACGATGACCCGCGAGCTCATCCAGGAGGTGGCGATGGCGGTGTTCGGCACCCACGTCGTCACCCTCGCCGACGGCACCGAATACGACCTCGGCGGCGAGTGGAAGACGATGGAGATGTACCCGTCGCTGTCGGCGGCCATCGGAACCGAGGTCACGCCCGGCACGTCGCTGGAGGAGCTGCACGCCCTCGCCGATCGGGTGGGTCTCGAGGTCCCGGAGGGCAAGGGCTGGGGCCACGGAAAGCTCGTCGAGGAGTTGTGGGAGCACCAGTGCGGCGACCAGTTGCACGAGCCGACGTTCGTGCGGGACTACCCCGTCGAGACCTCGCCCCTCACGCGGCAGCACCGCAGCAAGAACGGCGTGACCGAGAAGTGGGATCTGTACGTGCGCGGTTTCGAACTCGCCACCGGTTACTCGGAACTCGTCGACCCCGTCATCCAGCGGGAGCGGTTCGTCGACCAGGCGCGGCTGGCCTCGGCCGGTGACGAGGAGGCGATGGTTCTCGACGAGGACTTCCTCGCGGCGATGGAACAGGGTATGCCGCCGACGACCGGAACCGGCATGGGAATCGACCGTTTGCTGATGGCGCTGACAGGCCTCGGAATCCGGGAAACAATCCTGTTCCCAATTGTTCGCCCGGCGAGGTAATTGATCGCATTCGTTTTCCGTATTGCCATGAATTGATTCCCGGGTATTGTTGTCTCGTACCGCGGGGGGCCGCGCTTCTTCATTCGAGAGGATTTGCAGCACATGGCAAAGAAGGTCACCGTTACCCTGATCGACGACGTGGACGGGGAGACGGCGGCGGACGAGTCCGTGGAATTCGGGCTCGACGGAGTCACCTACGAGATCGATCTGTCGGAAGACAACGCGGCCAAGCTCCGGGAGGAATTGGAGTTCTGGGTCACTCATGCCCGCAAGGTGGGTGGCCGTAAGCGCGCGAAGGTCGTGCCCACCGCGCCCGCTCCCCGCAAGTCTTCTCGCGGCGGCACGGACAGGGAACGTACCGCGGAAATTCGGGAATGGGCCCGCAACAACGACATGCCCGTCTCGGCCCGAGGCCGTATCTCCGCCGAAATCATCGAGGCTTACAACAAGGCGCACTGAGCCGGAAGCGTCGCCTTCCGTCCGACCGAGGCGATATCCGCGACAACTGTCGCGGATATCGCCTCGTCGTCGTGCCCCGCGGAATCCTTTGTTATTCGTTCGAAAAAAAGAAACGGTCGGTTGGAACGGGGCGCCGCCGGAAGTGGAGACAGTCGGGAAGTGGAGACAGTCGGGAAGTGGAGACAGTCGGGAAGCGGAGACAGTCGGGAAGCGGAGACAAGGGTCACACCCGCTCGGTATCCCGTCCGTCGCGGCGGAAACGGCGGTATCTCCCGGGTAGCGTGTCGGCCATGGGAGAGCGGATTGCCGTCCCGGGTGAGACGTGCTGGCGGGTCGATCGTGCCGATCGCCTCGCCTGCATAGTCGACGCCGCCGACTATTTCCGATACGCCAAGTCGGCGATGCTGCAGGCGCGCCGGCGGATTCTCCTGATCGGGTGGGACTTCGACACGAGGATCAAGCTCGAACCCGACCGGAAGACCCTCGAGGGTCCGAACCGGCTGGGCGCATTCCTCAAATGGCTGCCGCACCGGCACCCGGATCTCGAGGTGTTCCTGCTGAAGTGGAACATCGGCGCATTCGCGGCCATCGGGCGTGGGATGACACCGGTCTTCGTGCTCAACTGGATGAGCGACCCGCGGCTCCGGCTCGAGATCGACGGCGCCCACCCCGTGGGAGCGGCACACCACCAGAAGATCATCGTGATCGACGACGCCGTCGCGTTCTGCGGGGGCATCGACATGACCGTCGACCGCTGGGACACCAGCGAGCATCCCGACCACAGTCGCTACCGGCGGGAGCCGAACGGCCGTCGGTACGGACCCTGGCACGACGTGACCACCGCGGTGGACGGCGCGGCCGCCCGCGCGATCGGCGAACAGGCACGCGCCCGGTGGAAGGCTGCCACGGGGGAGGACCTCGAGCCGGTCGACACCGGGCACACCATCTGGCCCGACGGGCTGCGCCCGGCTCTGCGTGACGTCGAGGTCGCCCTCGCACGGACCCTCCCCGAACTCGGCGACCGGGCGGAGGTCCGGGAGATCGAGGCCCTCTACCTGGCGGTGATCGCCGGCGCCCGCCGCACGCTCTACCTGGAGAGCCAGTACCTGGCGTCCCGGACCCTCGCCGAGGCGCTCGCGGAGCGGCTGCGGGAACCGGACGGCCCGCAGATCGTGCTGGTCCTGCCGCGCAACGCCGAGGGCTGGCTCGAGCAGAAGGCGATGGACGGCGCCCGCCGCAAGCTGCTGCACCTGCTGTGGAACGCCGACGTCCACGGCCGGTTCGCCGCCTACTACCCCGTCACCGCGGGCGGGGCGCCGATCTATGTGCACGCCAAGGTCGTCGTGATGGACGACGTGCTGCTGCGCATCGGCTCGTCGAACCTGAACAACCGGTCCCTGGGCTTCGACACCGAGTGCGATCTCTTCGTCGAAGCGGACCACGAGGGCGACCACATCAGCCGCGCGGTGGTCGAGATGCGGGAGCGCCTGCTGTCCGAGCACCTCGGGGTGTCCCCGGACGACGTCGCGTCCGCCGTCCGGTCCGAAGGTTCGCTCGTCGCCGCGGTGGAGCGGCTGCGCGGACCCGGTCGGACCCTCGCGCGATTCGAGCCGGGCACCGTCGCCGACGAGGACAGCCCCCTCGCGGAGAACGAACTCTTCGACCCGGAACGCGCCCCGCAGCGCTTCGGACGGCGCATTCGCCAGCTGATGCCCCGCTGAGCAGCGTGTTCGCTGCTGGCGTACACGGGGGCGGGAACGCCGTGCCGACGTGCAGCGTTACCCCTCGTAGCCGGAGTTGCCGCCGGCGCCGATCGGGTGGAGGGGCAGCGCCTCGAAACGGCGGCAACTAGAGTGTCAAGTGGGGTCGTGGAACCTGGTTCCACTCGACGACTCGAGTGCCGGAGCGAAACGCGGCAGCCGGGTCCGGAACGATCCGCGTACCGGACCTGTCGGCCGGAGAGTGTGAGGGAGTGCGATGTTCGAAAGGTTCACCGATCGCGCGCGGCGCGTCGTCGTCCTGGCTCAGGAAGAGGCCAGGATGCTCAACCACAATTACATCGGCACGGAGCACATTCTCCTGGGCCTCATTCACGAAGGCGAGGGCGTAGCGGCCAAGTCGCTCGAATCTTTGGGGATCTCCCTCGAAGGCGTCCGCAGCCAGGTCGAGGAGATCATCGGCCAGGGACAGCAGGCCCCGTCGGGCCACATCCCGTTCACGCCCCGTGCCAAGAAGGTGCTCGAGCTCAGCCTGCGTGAGGCGCTGCAGCTCGGACACAACTACATCGGTACCGAGCACATCCTCCTCGGCCTGATCCGCGAGGGCGAGGGCGTCGCCGCGCAGGTGCTCGTCAAGCTCGGTGCGGACCTGAACCGGGTGCGCCAGCAGGTCATCCAGCTGCTCTCCGGGTACCAGGGCAAGGAGCCCCAGGAATCCGGCACCAGCCGTGGCGAGGCCGGCACCCCGTCGACGTCGCTGGTGCTCGACCAGTTCGGCCGCAACCTCACGCAGGCCGCGCTCGAGGGCAAGCTCGACCCCGTCATCGGTCGCGCGAAGGAAATCGAGCGCGTCATGCAGGTCCTGAGCCGTCGCACCAAGAACAACCCGGTGCTCATCGGCGAGCCGGGCGTCGGCAAGACCGCCGTCGTTGAGGGCCTGGCGCAGGCCATCGTCAACGGCGAGGTCCCCGAGACGCTCAAGGACAAGCAGCTGTACACCCTCGACCTCGGTTCGCTGGTCGCGGGCAGCCGTTACCGCGGTGACTTCGAGGAACGCCTGAAGAAGGTGCTCAAGGAGATCAACAGCCGCGGCGACATCATCCTGTTCATCGACGAGCTGCACACACTCGTCGGCGCGGGTGCCGCCGAGGGCGCCATCGACGCGGCGTCGATCCTGAAGCCGAAGCTGGCGCGCGGCGAGCTGCAGACCATCGGTGCCACCACCCTCGACGAGTACCGCAAGTACATCGAGAAGGACGCCGCGCTCGAGCGCCGGTTCCAGCCGGTGCAGGTGGGCGAGCCGACGGTCGAGCACACCATCGAGATCCTCAAGGGCCTGCGCGACCGGTACGAGGCGCACCACCGCGTGTCCATCACCGACAAGGCGCTGGTCGCCGCGGCGAGCCTGGCCGACCGCTACATCAACGACCGCTTCCTGCCGGACAAGGCGATCGACCTCATCGACGAGGCCGGTGCGCGCATGCGCATCCGCCGGATGACCGCGCCGCCGGACCTGCGCGAGTTCGACGACAAGATCGCCGACGCGCGCCGGGAGAAGGAGTCCGCGATCGACGCGCAGGACTTCGAGAAGGCCGCGAACCTGCGCGACAAGGAGAAGCAGCTCGTCGCGCAGCGCGCCGAGCGCGAGAAGCAGTGGCGCGCCGGTGATCTCGACGTCATCGCCGAGGTCGACGAGGAGCAGATCGCCGAGGTCCTCGCCAACTGGACCGGTATCCCGGTGTTCAAGCTCACCGAGGAGGAGACCACCCGTCTGCTCCGCATGGAGGACGAGCTGCACAAGCGGATCATCGGCCAGGAGGATGCCGTCAGGGCTGTCGCCAAGGCGATCCGGCGTACCCGCGCCGGCCTGAAGGACCCGAAGCGTCCCGCCGGTTCGTTCATCTTCGCCGGCCCGTCCGGTGTCGGTAAGACCGAGCTGTCGAAGGCGCTCGCGAACTTCCTGTTCGGCGAGGACGACGCGCTCATCCAGATCGACATGGGCGAGTTCCACGACCGGTTCACCGCGTCGCGGCTCTTCGGTGCCCCTCCGGGCTACGTCGGCTACGAAGAGGGCGGCCAGCTCACCGAGAAGGTGCGCCGCAAGCCGTTCTCCGTGGTCCTGTTCGACGAGATCGAGAAGGCCCACCAGGAGATCTACAACACCCTCCTGCAGGTTCTCGAGGACGGCCGCCTCACCGACGGCCAGGGACGCACGGTCGACTTCAAGAACACCGTGCTGATCTTCACCTCGAACCTCGGTACCGCCGACATCTCGAAGGCGGTCGGCCTGGGCTTCACCAAGGGCTCCGGGGCCGAGTCGAACTACGAGCGGATGAAGCTCAAGGTCAACGACGAGCTGAAGAAGCACTTCCGGCCCGAGTTCCTCAACCGCATCGACGACATCATCGTCTTCCACCAGCTCACGCAGGATCAGATCATCCAGATGGTGGACCTGATGATCGGTCGCGTCGAGGTGCAGCTGAAGAACAAGGACATGGGCATCGAGCTCACCGAGAAGGCGAAGTCGCTGCTCGCGAAGCGCGGCTTCGATCCGGTCCTCGGCGCCCGGCCGCTGCGCCGCACGATCCAGCGCGAGATCGAGGACCAGCTCTCGGAGAAGATCCTCTTCAACGAGATCGGCCCCGGCCAGATCGTCCTGGTCGACGTCGAAGGCTGGGACGGCGAGGGTGCCGGAGAGAACGTGAAGTTCACCTTCACCCCGAGCGAGAAGCCGGCCGCGGTGCCCGACACCCCGGCGGTGGCCCTGGCCAAGGACGCCGAGTAGTCCTGCTCCGCCGAACGCCGACGGGCGGCACCCACTGCGGGTGCCGCCCGTCGGCGTTCGTGTGTCCGGATCAGCGCCGCCAGGCCGCGGTGTCCCGCCCGGACCAGTTCGCGAGCCGCTCGACGGGGCTCGCGTCCGGCGCCGGCTCGACGGCCGCGCCGAAGGGAACCCGTCCGCCGCGCACGGAGGCGGGGATCTTGCTGCGCGCGACGACGAACGCGGCCTCCACGAGCACCGGATCCGGCTCGGCCGGCAGTCCCGTGGCGACGGCGAGATCCCAGCCGTGCACGAGGGCCTCGTTGAGATTGCTCAGCACCGCGGCACGGCCGGGCACCGTTCCCCACGGCGCGACGACGGGCCGGTCGAGCAGGTCGTCGTCGCTCCACACCTTCCGGTAGTGGGCCTGCGCCCGCTCGAGTTCGGCGTGCCACGCGTCGTCGGGCACGCCGGTCAGGAACTCCGGAACGCTCAGCGGGTCGCCGTCGCTGCCGATCACGCGGCCGCGATCGACGGTGGCGACGAGGTGGCCGAGCAGCGCGCGCACGTCGTAGTCCGGACAGGGCGTCGGGTCGGTCATCTGCTCGGGGCGGACCTCGTCGATCAGCGAGGCCACCCACGCCAGGGCGTCGCGGTAGAGGGGACGGGGGTCGGACGCGGTGCTCATGTCGGGCCTTTCGGTCGTGTGGTTGCTGCCGGACACGATCCTGCGCGCGAAACACGACACCTTCTGTCATGTATTTCTGGGAGAGTTCGGCAGGTGCGAGCCGATCGGTTGCTGTCCCTCGTCCTGCTGCTGCGACACCGCGGCCGGATGACCGCGCCCGCGATCGCCAGGGAACTCGAGGTCTCGGTGCGCACCGTGCTGCGCGACGTCGAGGCCCTGTCGGCGGCCGGGATCCCCGTCTACGCCGAACGCGGACGCGACGGCGGTTTCGCGCTGCTCCCCGGCTTCACCACCGACCTGACCGGCCTGACCGTCGACGAGGCGACCGCCCTGCTCGCGGCGAGCGCGTCGGCCACCCCCGACTCGCTCGGCATGGCCTCCGCGTTCGCGTCGGCGATGCGGAAGGTGACCGTCGCGCTGCCCGAGGCGCAGCGCACCGCCGCGGCGCGGGTCGGTGAGCGGATCGTCGTCAGCTCGTCGGGGTGGGTGGTCGATCACCGGCGGGACGAGCACCTCGGCGTCGTCCAGCAGGCCGTGTTCACCGATCGCCGCCTGCGCATCCGCTACCGCTCCCGTGGCGCCGAGGCGCGGTGGCGGACGGTCGACCCGCTCGGGTTGGTCAGCGCGGCGGGCCGCTGGTATCTGGTGGCGCTGCATCGCGGCGCCGAACGCACCTACCGCCTCTCCCGCATGGAACGGGTGCAACTGCTCGACACCGCGGCTCACCGCCCACCCGACGTCGACCTCGCCCGGATCTGGCAGCGGCGCCGCACCGAGTTCCGGGCCGGCCTCGACACGGTCACCGCCGCGGTGCGGATCCGGGACCGGCGCCGGGAAGACCTCGCGGCGATCGCGATCCGCGTCGTCGCGCAGCGGCCCATCGGCGACGGCTGGTGGGAGGCCGAGGCGGAGTTCGGCGGGGCCACCCACGCCGGCGCCGCGATGTGGCAACTCGGCGACGACGCCGAGCTGCTCGGGCCGCCCGAACTCCGGGAACAGGTCCGGTCGTCGGCCGAGCGCCTCGCCGAGCGGCACCGGTAGCCCGGCCCGTCACAGCGCCACCGCGGTTCTCGTCGCCGCATCGCCGCGGTCCGGGACGCGAGGGGCGTCGACGAACGCCTCCTCCGCGATCTGGGCCGCGTAGATCGCCGGGTCGATCTGCGCGACGAGGTCGGCGGTCTGGGTCGCCATGGCCCGCAGCGCGGTGAGTTTGCGGTCGAGCGCGAGCCCGTGCAGCCGGACGTGGACCGCGAGCCGCTCTTCGCGCACGCCCGTGGGGCGCTCGTCGCTCATGTACATGCCCCATTCCTCGTAGAGGTCCCGGAACCGGTCGAGATGCTCCACGGTGGGGGTGGCGTACAACAGCCGGGAACGGCAGCCGCGGTCACGCCAGGCCCGGGTGACCCAGCGGTGCACGGCGGTGTGGTCGGGGTGGTAGGTCATCCCGTCGGCACCGAAGGTCAGGATCGTGCCGGGGCGGACGTCGTCGAGGAGCCGTCCGGCCCACGCGAGACCGGTGTCCTCGTGCTCGGCGAGGGCACCGTCCGGCAGGCCGAGGACGTGGTGCTCCTCGACACCGAGGACGGCCATGGCGGCGGCCGCTTCCCAGCGGCGGACCCGGCCCAGCCGCTCCGGGGGCCACGAGCGGGGGTCGGCGGTCCCGTGCTCGCCGGCGGTGGCCGAGGCGCACACGACGCGCCGGCCGTCGTCGCGGGCGGCGGCCATGACGCCGGCGGCGAGGTAGGTCTCGTCGTCGGGGTGGGCCCAGATCGACAGGATCGTCCCGGACAGGGGCAGGGATGTCGTCGCGTTCATGCCTGTCACGGTCCGTGCGGGCCCTGCCCCGGCGCTCCCGCGCGCTCTCGGCGCGCTGGGATCCGGTGGGAGCGCGGTGAGAGCAGGCGGGCGCATCGTCGTGGCCATGGACACCACACTCACCATGAACCCCACCCGGAACCGGACCGCGGCCGAGTTGCCGACCGAGATGCTGGAGCGGTTCCGATCCCGTGCCGGCGACCTCGACCGGTCCAACTCCTACTTCGACGAGGACCTCGCCGAGCTGCGGGCCGCCGGCTATCTCGGCGCTGCCGTACCCACGCGCTACGGGGGATGGGGCCTCGATCTGGCCCGGCTGGCCGCGAGCCAGCGGCGCCTCGCCCGCTACGCCCCGGCGACCGCGCTCGCGATGACGATGCACTCCTACTGGATCGGGATCGCCACCGAACTGGAACGCACGGGCGACACGTCGCTCCGCTGGATCCTGGAGGCCGCGGTGGCCGGCGACGTGTTCGCCGCCGGACACGCCGAGACGGGCAACGACATCCCGGTGCTGCTGTCGACGTGCCGGGCGCAGCGCGTGGCGGGCGGCTACCGGCTCACCGGCCGCAAACAGTTCGGCTCCAACGGTCCGGCGTGGCGGTGGCTCGGCGCGCACGCCGTCGACGCGGACGCGGCGGGCGGGCCGCACATCGTGCACGCGTTCGTCGAACGAGGCAGCGCGGGGGTGAAGGTCGTGGAGACGTGGGACACCCTCGGCATGCGGCCGACGCAGAGCCACGACACGGTTCTCGACGACGTCTTCGTGCCCGACGACCGCATCGGGCGGGTCGTCCCCGCGGGCGACGGCAGCGACCCGTTCCTCGTGGCGATGACGATGTGGCCGCTCTCGCTCATGGCGGCGGTGTACCTGGGGATCGCCGACCGTGCCCTGGAACTCGCCGTCCGCAGCGCCCGGCGTAAGACCTCGGTGGCGATCGAACGGGGCGCGTACGCGTACAACCCGTTCGTGCAGCACCAGGTCGCGGAGATGTATCTCGAGCTGGACGCCGCCTCGGCGACGCTCGACCGGTTCGTCGCGGACTGGGTGGCCGGCACGGACCACGGCGACGAGTGGGTGCCGAAGGTGTATGCGATGAAGTGGCGGGCGGTGGAGGCGGCCAAACGGGTCGTCGACATCGCCCTCGACGTGGCCGGTGGCGCCGGCATGTTCACCGGGAACGAGCTCGAACGCCTCTACCGCGACGTGCGGTGCGGGGGATTCCACCCCGGCAACGACGCGCTCACCCACGAACTCGTCGGCAAGTCGTTGCTCGGCATTCTCGGCGAACAGCCCAGGTGGTGAGGTCCCGGCTCCCGGCCCGGGCGGTTACAGCGCGCGGAGCGCATGCTCGGCGGCGGCCTCGCCGTCGAGCATCGCGCCGTGTCGTCGCGCCGCCTCGTACGCGTCGTCGCCGAGCGCGGCGCGCAGTCGCGCGCCGAGCTCGTCCAGGGCCACCTCGTCGGCGCCGAAGATGCGATGACCGGCCGCGGTCGCGCGCACGGCCCCCTCGAGCACCGCGGCGTCGCGGTAGCGGTCCAGGCGTTCGAGAAGTCCGGCGATCGAGCGCAGCATCGTCCACTGCGTCGACCACATCCCGGCGCGCCGCCAGTGCGGGATCAGTCGCCGGTACTCGTCGGCGGCGGCCGCCGGATCACCGATCCGGGCGTCGATGGACGCCTTCGACGCACCGGCGAGACCGGTCACGAACGAGGCGTTCGTCTGCTCCGCGATGTCCAGCGCCCGAGCGAAGCGGGCGCGGGCCCGTTCGACGTCGACTGCCAGGTCCGCCTCCCCGGCGCAGTGCCAGACATACGCGGCGTGCGGTGTGCGTGCGTCGGCGACCTCGGCGAGGAGTGCCTCGGCCTGCTCGACGGCGGCCGGGTCACCCGCATAGCCCAACGGCAGCAGCTCGGTGGCACGCGCCATGAGCCGCTGCGCCGGGTCGGTCGCGGCTGCCGCGGCGGCCCGCCGATACCAGGCGGCGGCCTCGTCGAGATGCCCCTCGAACAACTCGTAGCTTCCGCGAACGGTCATCGCCTCCGCTGCCGGCTCGGTCTTCGCCCGCTCGACGGCGCGCAGCGCAGCGGCGCTGAGCCGGCCCGTCTCGGCCACGTCGCCGGACATCCATGCTGCGTAGGCGGCCACCACCCGCACGCGCGCCGCGAACGGACTCCGGCCCTCCGGATCGGCGTCGATCACCATCCGCGCCCAGCCCAGCACGTCCGGTCGCAGCCGGAAGATCCCGTAGTCCAGCAGGGCATTGACGAGACGACCGGCGAGCGCGACCTCGTCGTGGTCGAGCAACCAGCCGAGCGCGCTGCGCAACTCCGGTACGGCGGCATCGATCTGCGACAGGACCGGCTCACCCGGCTGCAGCAGTCGTCGATCGGCGCGGTCGACCCAGTCGACCAGGTGCCGGGCGTGCCGCTCCGCGACGAGGTCGACCCGGCCCTCGCGGGTGAGCTGTTCGGCGCCGAACGCCCGCAGCGTCTCGAGCAGCATGTACCGGCGGCCGGGTATCCGCATCACCAGCGAGCGCTCCACGAGGTGCGTCAACGCCGCGGTGACCGTCCCCGAATCCGTGCCGCAGACCGCCGCGGCGTCGGCCGCGTCGAACGAACCCGAGAACACCGACAGTTCCGCGAAGGTCCGCTGCAGATCCTCCGCCAGCAGCCCGAACGACCACGACACCGCCGCGGCCAACGACCCGTGCCGCGGCGACGTGCGGTACCCCGACGCCAGCAGCTCGAAGCGGTGGTCCAGGCCCGCGGCGACCTCCGCGACCTCGTGGGTGTGCAGGCACGCGGCTGCCAGCTCGATCGCCAACGGCAACCCGTCCAGGCGCCGCACGATTTCGGCGACGCAGGCGAGTTCTCTCCCGTCCGGCTCGAAGCCGGGGACGACGGCCCGCGCCCGCTCCTCGAACAACCGCACGGCCGGTGCGTCCTCGCCGTCGTACGACAGCGTCGGTACCTGGCGGACGTGCTCACCCACAACTCGGAGCCGCTCCCGGCTCGTCGCGACGATCCGCACGTTCGCGCAGGTGGTGAGCAGGCGTTCGACGACAGCGGCGATCGGATCGAGCACGTGCTCACAGTTGTCGAGCAGCAGCACGATCTCGGTGTCGCCCAGCACGTCGGCCACCCGCTCGGCGAGGGAGGTGCCGGGACGGGCGTCGATCCGCAGGGCGGCGGCGACCACGTCGACCGCGGAGTCCGGGTCGGCAGTGGCCAATTCGCACAGCACCACCGGCCGGTCCGGTCGGGCGGCCCGGAGCCGGTGCCCGGCCTCGAGGAGCAACCGGGTCTTGCCGACCCCGCCCGGACCGACCAGGGTCACCAGGCGCCCGGACTCCGCCAGCTCGGTCACCGCCACCGCCAGGGCGTCCCGGCCGACGAGCGACGTCGCCGGAACCGGCAACCGGCCCACCGGCGCCCACACCCGGTCGGCGGCACCGGCCAGCAGTTCCGCGTGGTGGGCCGCCAGTGCCGGCGACGGTTCGATCCCCAGCTCGTCGCCGAGCAGCCGCCGGAAGTCGTCGTAGACCCGTAGCGCCTCGGCCCGGCGCCCGGTTGCCGCGAGCGCCGTCATCAGCAGCGCGCGCGGCCGTTCCCGCAACGGCTGCGCGTCGGCGAGCGCCACCAGTTCGGCAACGAGGCCGTCGGTATCGCCCCGCGCGAGCCGCACCTCGGCCCGGACCTCGTGGGCCCGGGAACGCAGCTCCTCCAGCCGCGTCGCCTCCGCTCGGGCCTCGTCCACCTCGTCGAGTTCGGGGTAGGCGGGACCCTGCCAGCGCGCGAGCACGGCGTCGATCTCGGCCGGCACGCCCGCATCCCCGGTCGTCCCCGCGCTCAGGGCCGCCACGAGGCGGTCGCCGTCGACCTCGACACCGGCCGGATCGAGCCGATAACCCTCACCGACGGACTCGATCAGGCCGTCGGGCAGACCACGGCGAAGCCGGAACATGTGGTTCTGCAGGGCGGCGGCCGGGTCCGCCGGCAGCCTGGACGGCCACAGGGCATCGACGGCGGACTGCGCCGGCACCACCCGGCCCCGCCGGAGCACCAGCAGTGCCAGCAGGCGTCGCTGCAGCAGCCCGTCGGGAGTGATGTCGCGCCGACCCGCATCCAGCACGCGGAGCGGGCCGAGTACCTCGACTCGCACCCGGTCGCCACCCGTGACCACGGAACCATTGGACCACTCCCGCCGGTCTCCTGCCGAGACCCGGGGCCTTCACGTGCGATGCGGTTCCGGCGGATCGGCGGGCCGCATCCACAGCGCCGCGACGAGGAAGCACACCGCCCCGACGAACGTGCCGAGGTCGGCGAGCCGCGGCGCGAGCGTTTCGCCGGCCGGATCGACGTGGGCGCCGACGGCCGAGGCGCCGAATGCGAGCGAACCGAGCATGTTCAGCCACGTGCTGCGCCAGTTGCGGGCGTGCGGATCCCACAGCGCGTCGGTGTCGGTGGTCGCCACCACCGCCAGTGCGCTGCTGACGAGGAAGCACACCGAGCCGACGGCGTCGGGCCGCCACACCAGGTTCCGCTCCTCGGACGCCGTCAAGCCGGCGACGAGCGCGAATCCGGTGCTCGCGTTGAATGCGAGTGTGCCCGCCCACTGCACCGCGGCCGACCACCAGTCGTACCGGTCCACGCGCGTCGCCGCGGGCGGGCGGTGCGTCAGCAGCAGTTGCACGGTCGCTGCCGCGGTGAAGAACCACGAGCCCACGAAGTAGAGCAGATTCGAGGTGGCGGCGGGGAGGACGAGCACGCCGCCGGAACCGGCGGCGAACAGGGCGGAGCCGATGACGAACAGCCGCGATTCGCGGCGCAGCGTCGGCCGGGTGAACACACCCGCGAACGTAGCGGGCGCGGCCCGCCGCCGTGCGGAACCGGAGCCGGGCCGCGCGACGTGGCGTAGGTTCGGCGGGGGAGAACACCCCACGACGAAGGGACCGATTGATGCCCACACGTACCGCTCGCACCGCCTGGAACGGTGGCCTGCAGGACGGCGCCGGACAGGTCGAACTCACCAGTTCCGGCCGCGCCACGTTCGACGTCTCGTTCCCCAAGCGGGCCGCCGAGGACGCCGGCGGCACCACCAGCCCGGAGGAGCTCATCGCCGCGGCACACTCGTCGTGCTACGCGATGCAGCTCTCGGCGCTGATCGCCGAGGCCGGCGGCACGCCGCAGAGCCTCGACGTCACGGCCGACGTCTCGCTCGGCCCCGACCCGGACGGCGGTTTCCGGCTCACCGGCATCAAGCTGACGGTGCGCGGCGAGGTCGACGGCCTCGATGCCGACGGGTTCGCGAAGGCCGCGCAGGGGGCCAAGGAGGGCTGTCCGGTCAGCAAGGCACTGACCGGGGTGGACATCACGCTCGACGCGGCACTCGAATCCTGAGCGATTCCACCACCGCGGGTGCGCACCCGCTGCGGCGACGACCGTGTCGTCCCCGGCACCCGCGCACCCGCGGTGTGGGTCACCGGCTGGCGAGCGCGTCGAGGTAGCGGCCCATCATCCACCGCTGAGCGAGCGGCAGGACCGGCGCGCCGAGCCGGGTGAACCATCGGCCGGGGCGGGAGACGGCGCTGATGTGGCCGAACACCGCGCCGTCGGGCCGTCGCTCGACGACGAACGCCTCCTCACCGCTGACGGGGTGACCGTCGAGGGTGCCGTACGCGAAACCGCGGCGATCCGGCTCGTCGACGACGTAGACCACGCGGCACCACGCACCCCAGCGCGCCGGACCGAACGGTGGATCCAGCCGTACCTCCAGCCCCGCCCGCGGTGGCGGAGTTGTCGCATCGACGCGAAACCCCGCATGCCGCTGCATGTTCCAGCTTTCGAGTGCCCGAACGGCGGTGCGGAACGCGACGTCGCCCGAGCCGAGGCGGCGGGTGAGGTGCGCGTGCCGGAACCCTGCCGGAACCGCGCCGCGCGTGGCGCCGACGTGCGGGTAGTTGAACGAGCGCTGCGCGTTCACGGCGGCGCGCTCAGCCCTGATCGGTGTCCTCGCCGGCGGCCTTGACGTCGAGCACGACCTCGAATTCGAGCAGCGACGCCCCCGACGCGACCGGGCGCTTCGCCTCACCCGCGTGCGCCTGCCGGGCCGGGCCGTCCCGCCACGCCGCGAAGGCCTCCTCCGACTCCCACTGGGTCACCACGAAGTAGCGCGTCTCGCCCTGCACCGGCCGCAGGAGCTGGAAACCGAGGAAGCCGGGCGAGTTCTCCACGGTGTGCGCGCGATGCGCGAAGCGCGTCTCCAGTTCCGGGCCGGCGCCCTCGGGGACCTCGATTGCATTGATCTTCACCACTGCCATGGCGGCGAGCGTACTCCGCTACCTTGGCGGTTGTGTTGCACGACGAAGGTGGTTCCGGGCGGCCGATCCTGCTGCTGCACGGCCTGATGGGCAGCTCCCGCACGTGGCGCCGGCAGTTACCGTGGCTGCGCGCGCACGGCCATGTCCACACCTTCGACGCCGCCGGCCACGGCCGTCCCGCCCCGGATCGGCTCACCACCGAGGCGTTCGTCGCAGACCTCGCCGGGTACCTCGACGGCATCGGTGAACCGCTGGTGGTGATCGGGCACTCGATGGGCGCCCTGCACGGGTGGTGCTTCGCCGCCGCGCACCCCGACCGGGTGGCCGCGCTCGTCGTCGAGGACATGGCCCCCGACTTCCGGGGCCGCACCGCCGCGGACTGGGCCGCGATGATCGCGCGGTGGCCGCAGCCGTTCCCGGACGAGGAGGCGGTCGTCGGCTACTTCGGCGACGTCGCCGGCCGGTACTTCCTCGACTCCTTCGAGCGTCGCGCCGACGGCTGGTACCTGCACGGCGAGGTGGCCACCTTCCGCGACATCTCCGAGGAGTGGGGCGCCCGGCACTTCTGGGACCAGTGGCGGTCGATCTCGGTGCCGGCCCTGCTCGTCGAGGGGGAGTTCACCATCACTCCCGCAGGGCAGATGCGGCGGATGGCCGACGAGCATCCCGGGGCCCGGTACGCCCGGATTCCGGGCGCAGGGCACCTGGTGCACGACGAACGCCCCGACGAATACCGCGCCGAGGTCGAACGATTCCTCCGCGCCCTCGCCTGATCACGCCTGGCCGGCGAAGCCTTCGCCGGCGAGCGCGAAACGTCCGTCGTCGGTCTGTTCCACGAGGCCGTCCACGAGCAGCGAGTGCAGCGCCCGGTCGCGCTGCCCCGGATCCGTGAGCCACACCCGGTCCAGCACCGGCCGTTCGACCGGGACGTCGCTCTCGCGCAGCACCGCCATCAGCTTGCCCCGCACCTGACGGTCGGTGCCCGTGAACTTCTGCACCCGTCGCGGCGGGCCGTCGTGGGCGGGCCGGCCGGCCTCCACCCACGCGCACCGCGGCAGCGGGCACCGGGCGCAGTCGGGCGAGCGGGCCGTGCAGATCGTCGCACCGAGTTCCATCAGGGCTGCGGAGAACGTCGCCGCCCGCTCGCGGGTGCGCGGCAGGAGCGACTCGACGTCGGCCAGGTCCCGGGTGACCGACGGATTACCGGGTTCGGCGGCACCGTGCACCGCCCGCGCGACGACGCGACGGACGTTCGTGTCCACCACCGGGACGCGCCGGCCGTACGCGAAACAGGCGACCGCCCGCGCCGTGTATGCGCCGATGCCCGGCAGCGACAGCAGCACGTCCACGTCGGCAGGGACCACGTCGCCGTGCTCGGTGGCCAGGACCCCGGCGCACTCGTGCAGCCGCAGCGCCCGGCGCGGATATCCGAGCCTGCCCCAGGCGCGCAGCACGTCGGCCTGGCTCGTGGCGGCCATCATCGACGGCACCGGCCACCGCTGCACCCACTCCAGCCAGATCGGTGCCACGCGGGCCACCGGCGTCTGCTGCAGCATCACCTCGCTCATCAGGATCTGCCAGCCGGTGACGCCCTCCTCGCGCCACGGCAGATCCCTCGCCTCGGTGGCGTACCAGCGCAGCAGGGCGGTCGCGTCGACCGGCATCTCTCACATCCTCCCGTCCCGTTGTCGGCCCGATTTAGCCCCGCGGTAACTCCACCGAGCGGGATGCGTCACAGTAAGGGATGGATAATGCCCTTATGCCGAACTCCAACCCCATATCCGCGTGGAAGGCCCTGACCGAGGGTAACCAGCGGTTCGTCAGTGGTACCCCGCTGCACCCCAGCCAGGGCATCGACCACCGTGCCACCCTCGTCAACGAGCAGCACCCCATCGCGGTGCTCTTCGGATGCGGCGACTCGCGGGTGGCCGCCGAGATCATCTTCGACCAGGGCCTCGGCGACATGTTCGTCGTGCGCACCGCCGGGCACGTGATCGACAGCGCGGTGCTCGGCTCGATCGAGTACGCGGTCGGCGTGCTGAACGTGCCGCTGATCGTCGTGCTCGGTCACGACAGCTGCGGCGCGGTCAAGGCCACCCTGGACGCCCTCGACAAGGGCGAGATTCCGCCGGGATTCATCCGGGACATCGTCGAGCGCGTTGCGCCGTCGATCCTCATGGGCCGCAACGACGGGCTGTCCACGGTCGACGAGCTCGAGGGCCGCCACGTGGTGGAGACCGGGAAGCTGCTCAGCCAGCGGTCCCAGATCATCGCCGAGCGCATCGCCAACGGGCAGTGCGCCATCGCGGGCGTGACCTACAAGCTCTCCGACGGTCACGTCCAGTTGCAGGGGCACGTCGGCGACATCGGTGTGACCGTCGACTGACGCGACACGCCGACTTCGGTGCGGCGGCGCCTCGCCGGTGGCACATACCGTGTGAGGCGTGCTTGAACCGACCGGGCCGCTGCCCCCCGAGATCTACTGGCGTCGACGCGCGCTCGCCGTGGGTGTCGGCGTGGTCGTGCTCGCGCTCGTCGTGTGGCTCGTCCTGTCCCTGACCGGCGGGGGCGACGACCCGGAGCCCGACCCGGCGGCCGCCGGCGTCTTGACGTCCGAGACCAGCACCACCCGCACACCCACCAGCAGCACCGGGAGCGACGAGGCCGACGGCGTCGCCGCCGCCGGCCCCGGCGGGTCCTCCGGTGGTTCCGATTCGGGGTCGTCCCAGTCTGGGTCGTCCCAGTCGAGCACGACGTCGGGGTCCGCCGGGTCCTCGGGTTCCGCGGCGGCGAGTGCGTCCGCCGTCGCGGCCGGGCAGTGCCCGGACCAGTCGCTCGCCGTGCGGGTGACCGCGGACCGGCCCAACTACCAGTTGGGCGAGGAGCCCGAGTTCACCATCGTCATCACGAACATCGGCACGACCGCCTGCGAGCGCGACCTCGGCGCGGGCCTGCAGCAGGTGCTGGTCTTCTCGCTCGACGGCAGCCGGCGGCTGTGGTCGAACACCGACTGCTTCCCCGAGTCCACCGCGGATGTGCGCGAGCTGCCGCCGGGTGGGCAGGCCGCCTTCGCGGTGAAGTGGTCCGGAACGACCTCCGAGCCCGGTTGCCAGGCGCCGCGGGAGCGGGTTCCGGCCGGCGCCTACACGGTGGTCGGCCAGCTCGGGGGCCTGCGCAGCACGCCCGAGCCGTTCAACATCGCCTGACGGGCCGACGTCGCCCGACCGCGCCGCGGTCGCGGATCAGTCGTACGGGCCGCTGATCGACGATTCCGCCAGCCGCGACAGCCCTTCGCGGATGTAGCGGGCCCAGAGCCCGCCGATGCCCTCCACGGACTGCAGGTCCGCCGCCGTCGCCGCCAGCAGGCCCTGCAGGCTCCCGAACGAGCCGACCAGCCGATGGATCTGCGACGACTGCAGCCGCGGCACCCGATGCAGCACGCGGTAACCGCGCGGACTCGTCGCCGCGTCCAGCGCCTCGATCGTGCCCGGATACCCGAACACGCGCGCCAACGTCGTCAGATCCAGCAGATCGACGTCGGTGAGCCGATCCAGCGCGGCGAGGGTCTGCTCGACGGCGACGAGCTGCGGCGCCTCGGTGCCGGCCAGATAGTCCCGCACGATCAGCTGCCGGGCCAGGTCGTTGTCGCCCACCAGCTCCTCGAGCTGCAGTGCCAGCTGCCGGCCGTCGGTGCCCAGTTCGAGCACCTCCTGTTCGATCTCCACCGAGACGCGGCGCACCATCTCGAGCCGCTGTGCGACGGTGAGCGCGTCGCGCAGCGTCACGAAGTCCTCGATCTCCACCACCGACAGCTGCCGGGTGACCTCGTCCAGCCGCGACTTGTAGCGCTCGAGCGTCGCGACGGCCTGGTTGGCGCGGGAGAGGATGGTCGCCGAATCGTTGATCACGTGCCGCTGGCCGTCGACGTAGACGGTCACGATGCTCATCGACTGGCTCACCGACACCACCGGGTAGCCCGTCTGGATCGCGGTGCGCTCCGCGGCGCGATGCCGCGTGCCGGACTCGACGGTGGGGATCCGGTGATCGGGTACCAGCTGCACGTTGGCTCTGACGATGCGGCCGCCGTCGGTGGACACCACGACCGCGCCGTCCATCTTCGACAGCTCCCGCAGCCGGGTGGGGGCGAACTCCACGTCCAGTTCGAAGCCGCCGTCGCACAGCGCTGCCACGTCGTCGTCGAACCCGAGAACGATCAGGCCCCCGGTGCGGCCGCGCAGGATGCGCTCGAGACCGTCGCGCAGGGCGGTGCCGGGCGCGAGCCGGGCGATGGTCTCGCGCAGCGTCACGGACGGTGCCACATCGGTCATCGATGGATCCTTCCCGTGTCCGGCCGGTGCGGCGAACGTCACTTCGTGTCGGTCCGCTCGGGGGAGCCGACCGAACCGCCGACTAGATTACTGCCCCATGAGCGGTACCTGGACCCTGCCCGACGACCTCACCCTTCCCAAGCTTCCCGACGACCATCCCGGGGCGGGCGCGCCGATTCCGTCTCATTGGAGCAAGTGCTTCGGTTGCGGCGACGACCAGCCCGCGGGAATGGCGATGCAGTTCACGTTCGGCGAGGGTCTCGAGATCACCGGCATGCTCGACGTCGCGAACCGCTACCAGGGTGGTCCCGGCTTCATCCACGGCGGGATCCTGACCACGGCGTTCGACGAGGCGCAGGGCATGGCGTGCATGGTGCTGCGCCGGCCCGTCGTCACCGGCCACCTGCAGATCGACTTCGCCGAGCCCATCCCCCTCGGATCGGTGCTCGAGCTGCGCGCCCGGATCGACGGGACGGTGCGCCGCAAGGTGTACACCAGCGCGGAGGCCCGCATCGTCGAGGGACCGTTCGCCGACCCGGACGTCGTCGTCGCGACGTCGCGCGGGTTGTTCGTCACCGTCGGTGCACAGCACTTCGACAAGGCCAAGGACTTCGTCGACGGGGTACCCAGGTCGCCGCACGGCACCTCGTCCGTGTAGCCGCCGCAATCACTCCGGCAGGAGGGGAACGGCCGGGTGCGGACGCCGGCCGAGCAGTGAGGCCGATGTGAGTGCGCGCGTGCCGAACCGGCCGTGCACATCGTCGAGCACGGCGTCCAGCGCGTGGCGGTCGACGGGCGGATGGCCGGCCGCCGCACCTTCGGCGGCCGGTTCGTCGAACGGCAGCTCGAGCTGTTCGGTGTCCGCGGAGTCGAGATTCGACACGGCCACGCCGATCAGGGTCAGCCCCCGGTCGGCGACCAGCGGCCCCGCTTGGACCAGCAGTTCCCGCGCGGCGCCGAGGACGACGTCGGTCCGGGCGGTGGGTCCGCGCAGCGTGTGCGACCGCGTCACCCGCGTGTAGTCGGCGAAGCGCAGGCGCAGCACCACGGTGCGACCGGGCCGCCCGGCCGCGCGCATGCGGCCGGTGACCCGTTCCACCAGCATCCGCAGCGTCGCGTCGACCTTCTCGGGATCGTGTCCGGCGGCGCTGTGGGGCCGGCCGAGGGCGTGCTGCGCGCCCATGGACCGGCGCCGGTGGTGGGGGCGGACCGGTCTCGGATCGTGCCCGTGCGCGAGCGCATGCAGGTGACGTCCCATGGACTTGCCGAGCAGGGCGACGAGCTCGGCCTCGCTCTCCCGCGCCATGTCGGCCACGCGGCGGATGCCGTGCGCGTGCAGGGTCGCGGCGGTGACCTTGCCGACGCCCCACAGTCGTTCGACAGGCAGCGGGTGGAGGAACTCTAGTTCCCGGTCGGGAGGCACCACCAGCAGCCCGTCCGGCTTGGCGACGCCGCTCGCGACTTTCGCGAGGAACTTGGTCCGGGCCACCCCCACCGTGATCGGCAGCCCCACCTGTTCGGCGACGTCGCGCCGCAGCCGGGCCGCGATGTCCGCCGGGGTGCCGCCGATTCGCCACAGCCCGGCGACATCGAGGAAGGCCTCGTCGATGGAGACGGCCTCGACGAGCGGCGTGGTCTGCTCGAACACCGTGAACACGGCGCGGCTGGCCCGTGCGTACGCGTGCATGCGGGGAGGAACGAGGATCGCCGCCGGGCACAGGGCGCGGGCGGCGCGCCCGGACATGGCCGTCGCGACGCCGCAGGCCTTGGCCTCGTAACTGGCGGCGAGCACGACGCCACCCCCGCCCACGATCACGGGCCGGCCGCGCAGGCCCGGGTCGTCGCGTTGCTCGACCGACGCGTAGAACGAGTCGAGGTCGGCGTGCAGGATGGTCGCGTGACCGGACACGAACACATGTTCGCACCCGGTGCCGACACGTCTACATGCCCAGCGCGGCGAGCGCCTGACCGACGTTGCCGACCTCGATCGGATCCCCGTCGGAGGCCGGGGACCGCGACGTGCGGCCGCCCGCCGGGGCCGCCGCGGGTTCGTGCGGCACGATCGCGCGGGTGAATCCGAGCCGCCCCGCCTCCGCGATGCGTCGCCCGACCCCGGTGACCCGGCGGACCTCGCCGGCGAGGCCGACCTCGCCGAGCAGCACTGTGCCCGGCGGCAGGGGGCGCTCACGTGCGGCCGACGCGACCGCCAGGGCCAGGGCCAGATCTGCGGCCGGATCGGTGATGCGCATGCCGCCGACGGTCGAGGCGTAGACGTCGCACTTGCCGAGCGGCAGCCGGCATCGCCGCTCGAGTACCGCCAGCACCATCGCGACCCGTGCCGCATCCAGGCCGCTGACCGCGCGCCTGGGTGCGGGGTTCTGCGTCGGCACCACCAGCGCCTGCAGTTCGCCGAGCAGCGGCCGCTTGCCGTCCATGGTGACCGTGACGGCCGTGCCGGCCACTTCCTCGGTCCGATGGTGCAGGAACAGGCCCGACGGGTCGCTGACACCGACGATGCCGCCCTCGGTCAGTTCGAAGCAGCCCACCTCGTCGGCGGCGCCGAAGCGGTTCTTCACACCCCGCACCATGCGCAGGGTGGAGTGCTTGTCGCCCTCGAAGTGCAGCACCACGTCGACCAGATGCTCGAGCGAACGCGGACCCGCCACCGCACCGTCCTTGGTGACGTGCCCGATGAGCAGCACCGGGACGCCGCTGGCCTTGGCGAGGGAGGTCAGCGCGCTGGTCACCGCCCGGACCTGGGTGACGCCGCCGGACACGCCCTCCACGTCGGCGGCGAGCATCGTCTGCACGGAGTCCACCACCAGCAGCGTCGGCTTGACCTGCTCGATGTGTCCGAGGATGGTCGCCAGATCCGACTCGGCGGCGAGGAAGACGCGTTCGTGCACCGAACCGGTGCGGTCGGCGCGCAACCGTACCTGTCCCGCCGATTCCTCCCCGGTGACGTAGAGGGCCCGGTCGTCGCTGCCGCGCCGCGCCCAGCGGTGGACCACCTCGAGCAGCAGGGTGGACTTGCCCACGCCGGGCTCCCCGGCGAGCAGCACCACCGAGCCGGGAACGACGCCGCCGCCGAGCACCCGGTCGAGTTCCTCGATGCCGGTGGGCTTCGCGTGGGTGGTCCGGCTGTCGACGAGGGTCAGCGGCGTGGCCGGGGTCGTGGGGAGAACTGCCGAGGCCCCGGCGCGGGCGAGCGAGGTGCCGGGCCGCGACGACACCGCGGCGGGCAGGGCCGGCGCCTCGTCCATCGAACCCCACGTCCCGCACTCGGGGCAGCGGCCGACCCATTTCGCGACGGTGTGCCCGCAGTCGGTGCAGCGGTAGATCGACTTCGTCTTTGCCACCGCGTCAGCCTAGGGCCGGGGGCCGACACGAAAACGGGGCCCGGGGCGAGCGGAGTGCTCGCCCCGGGCCCCGGGTGCCTCGGGGGTGCCGGTCAGTGACCCTCGCCCTCGACCGGCGACTTCTCGGAGACGTTGCGCTCGACGTCCGTGCCGGCGTCGACCGGGACCTGCATGGTGACGTCGCCGGCCTCGGCGAAGGTGAACGTGACCGGGATGGTCAGGCCGGGGCGCACGCCCTCCTTCAGTCCGGTGAGCTCGACCTGGGCCACGGACGGGGTGTCGGATGACTCGGCGGCCTCGGCGGGACGCGGGGACTCGTCGGTCGAGGCCTCGGCGGTCGCGTCCTCGGCGAGGGCTTCACCGGTCAGGCCGGCCGAGATCGAGGCCTGCGGCTCGATGCGCAGGCCGGACACGCCGGTGGCGGAGGACGCGAAGTCGGTGGTGATGCGGGTCAGCTCGTCGGGGGTGGTCTCGCTCAGGTTCACCACGGTGAAGCCGAGCGCGGCCTTGCCGCCGGGTTCGAGGCTGTACTCCTCGGAGTCCGGGTAGATCACGTGCACGTTGCGCAGCGCGATGTTTCCGAGCTCGGCGCTGTTGCCGTTGACCGCGGCCACCTGGGTGGCGGTCTGGCTGATCTGACCGGCGCCGCAGGCGGACAGCGTGAGCGCCGCACCCGCGGCCAGGGCGAGAGCGGTCGCGACTCGGCGAGTCGGCGCTTTGGGAGCAGTCACGGGTTGTCCTCCACTCGAGTAAGGCTCGCAATCCACTAGGCAGAGTAGTAGTCGAACGGCGCCGAGTCTGCGCCGGGGGCAGAAGTCGGGGCTTTCGTCCCGCTCGGGCCGCGTCCGCGGGGCTGCGAGGGGCCGCTCCGGGTGATGTGTCGAACATCACCGGATGCACGTAACCAGTTGGCTGTCAAGTCCTACGCGCACGCGTCTGTGCCCCTGACCTGCGCCGTTGATAAGAGCCGGACGTAAGCACGTGTTAAACTCGAAGAATCGAAAGGGGCACGGGACACATGATTTTCAAGGTCGGAGATACCGTCGTATACCCCCATCACGGTGCGGCGCTGATCGAAGCTATCGAAACGCGCACCATCAAGGGTGAGCAGAAGGAATATCTGGTTCTGAAAGTCGCCCAGGGCGACCTGACGGTTCGGGTACCTGCGGATAATGCGGAATACGTCGGTGTTCGCGACGTGGTCGGGCAAGAAGGCCTCGACAAGGTTTTCCAGGTGCTGCGTGCACCGCACACCGAAGAGCCGACCAACTGGTCGCGGCGGTACAAGGCCAACCTCGAGAAGTTGGCCTCCGGAGACGTGAACAAGGTCGCCGAGGTCGTGCGCGACCTGTGGCGGCGGGAGCAGGACCGCGGCCTGTCCGCAGGTGAGAAGCGGATGCTGGCCAAGGCGCGGCAGATCCTCGTCGGCGAGCTCGCGCTCGCGGAGGGCACGGACGACGTCAAGGCCGACAGCCTGCTGGACGAGGTGCTCGCCGCCGCTTCCTGAGCGGCCACGCGAACTGCAGAATTACAGATGAACGATCGCAACGGGCCGGTCGTCGGAATCATTCCGGCGGCCGGCCGTGGTGTACGTCTGGGCGAATCGCTGCCCAAGGCGTTCGTCGAACTCGACGGGCGCACGATGCTGGACCGGGCGGTGGAGGCCATGCTGGCCTCGGCGGTGGTCGACCGTGTCGTCGTGGTGGTGCCGCCGGAGCTGGTGGCGTCCGTCGCGGCCACGGCGCCGGCGCGGGTGTGCGTGGTGGCGGGCGGCGCAGAACGCACCGATTCGGTGCGCGCCGGACTGGCGGCGGCGGAGGACGCAGCCTACGTCCTGGTGCACGACGCCGCACGCGCCCTCACTCCGCCGCGGTTGTTCGCCCGGATCGTGGTGGAACTGCGCGGCGGACGGTCCGCGGTGATCCCCGTGCTGCCGGTCGCGGACACCGTCAAGAGCGTCGACCGCGACGGCCGTGTCACCGGCACCCCCGACCGGTCCGTCCTCCGGGCGGTACAGACCCCGCAGGGATTCGACGCCGGCCTGTTGCGCCGCGCCAACGCCGGCGCCGGGGACGCGACCGACGACGCCGGTCTCGTCGAGCGCCTCGGCGAGGGCGTGTACACCGTCCCGGGCGAACCGCTCGCCTTCAAGATCACCACACCGCTCGATCTGGTCCTGGCCCGCGCCGTGCTCGCGGCCGGGGCCCCCGTCGAACAGGAGAGCTGAGTGCGCGTCGGGATCGGAACCGATGTCCATCCGATCGAGCCCGGACGGCCGTGCTGGCTGGCCGGTCTGTTGTTCGAGGACGCCGACGGGTGTGCGGGGCATTCGGACGGTGACGTCGCGGCCCACGCGCTGTGCGACGCCCTGCTCTCCGCGGCCGGTCTCGGCGACCTCGGTTCCGTCTTCGGCACCGGCCGGCCGGAGATGGACGGCGCGAGCGGCGCGTCCATGCTCGCCGAGGTGCGGCGCCTGCTCGACGGCGGGGGCTTCGCGATCGGGAATGCCGCCGTCCAGGTGATCGGGAACAGGCCCAAGATCGGTCCCCGCCGCGACGAGGCGCAGCGGGTGCTGTCCGAGGTGCTCGGGGCGCCGGTGTCGGTGTCGGCGACGACGACGGACGGCCTCGGCCTGACCGGGCGCGGCGAGGGCGTCGCGGCCGTCGCGACGGCACTCGTGTTTCCGCGCGACGACGACCGGTAGGATGGCCGGTCGTGACCTTGCGCTTGTTCGACACCGAATCGCGGGCCGTGCGGGATTTCGTTCCGCTGGTCCCCGGCCGGGCTTCGGTGTATCTCTGTGGCGCGACGGTCCAGGGTGAGCCCCACATCGGTCATGTGCGCAGCGGCGTCGCCTTCGACGTGCTGCGGCGCTGGCTCATGGCGAAGGGCCTGGATGTCGCCTTTGTGAGAAACGTCACAGACATCGACGACAAGATTCTGCGCAAGGCCACCGAGGCGGGCCGGCCCTGGTGGGAGTGGAAGACGACCTACGAGCGGGCCTTCGCCCGCGCCTACGACCAGCTCGGTGTGCTGCCGCCGTCCGTGGAGCCTCGCGCGACGGGTCACGTCACCCAGATGGTCGAGCTGATGCAGCGCCTGATCGACGCCGGGCACGCCTACGCGGCCGACGGCAACGTCTATTTCGACGTGCTCAGTTACCCCGAGTACGGCCGGCTGTCGGGCCACCGGATCGACGACGTCCATCAGGGGGAGAGTGCGGGGAGCGGCAAGCGGGATCCGCGGGACTTCACCCTGTGGAAGGCGGCGAAGCCGGGCGAGCCGTCGTGGCCGACGCCGTGGGGCCGCGGCCGCCCGGGCTGGCACCTCGAGTGCTCCGCGATGGCCGAGTACTACCTCGGCGAGTCCTTCGACATCCACTGCGGCGGAATGGATCTCGTCTTCCCGCACCACGAGAACGAGATCGCCCAGGCCAAGGCCGCCGGCGACGGGTTCGCGCGGTACTGGCTGCACAACGGCTGGGTCACGATGGGCGGCGAGAAGATGTCCAAGTCGCTCGGCAACGTGCTGTCCATCCCGAACGTGCTCGCCCGGGTGCGGCCCCAGGAGCTGCGGTACTACCTGGGCAGCGCCCACTACCGGTCCATGCTCGAATACTCCGACGCCGCGCTGCACGAGGCGGCGGCCGGGTACCGCGGCCTCGAGGCGTTCGTCCTCAAGACCCGGGACCGGGCCGGCGACATCCCGGTAGGAACGTGGACCGAGGAGTTCGCCGCGGCGCTCGACGACGACCTCGGCGTGCCGAAGGCGCTCGCCGAGATCCACGGCCGGCGCAGCGAGGGCAACAAGGCGCTCGACGCCGGCGACCTGGACACCGCGGTGCACATCGCCGCGCAGGTACGCGCCATGCTTGGCATCCTGGGGGTGGACCCGCTCGACCCGCACTGGGCCGAGGTGGCCGGCCGCGACTCGGCGGCCCTCGAGGCCCTCGAGGTGCTGGTGGCCGCCGAACTCGACCGCCGGCAGGCGGCGCGGGCCGCGAAGAACTGGGCGCTCGCCGACGAGGTGCGCGATCGATTGACGGCGGCGGGCATCGAGGTGACCGATACGCCGAACGGACCCGAGTGGTCCCTGAAAGCAGGGCAGTGATGGCTGGTAATTCTCAGCGACGAGGTGCGGTCCGCAAGGGCGGCACCAAGAAGGGCCAGGTCGTCGGGTCCGGCGGGCAGCGCCGCCGCGGCCTCGAGGGCCGCGGGGCCACCCCCAAGGCCGAGGACCGGCCGTACCATCCCGCCGCGCGGCGCGCCCGCGCCGCGGCGAAGGCCACCGACAAGCGCGGCCGCAGCACCGCCGGCCGCAAGGGCGAGGACGGTCCCGAGATGGTGCTCGGCCGCAACCCGGTCGTGGAGTGCCTGCGCGCGGACGTTCCCGCAACGGCGCTGTACGTCGCGGTCGGTGCCGAGGCGGACGAGCGGCTCAAGGAGGCCGTGCAGCGGGCCGGGGACGCGGGCATCTCGATCCTCGAGGTTCCGCGCGGCGAGCTCGACCGTCTCACCGCCAACGGCATGCACCAGGGCATCGGGTTGCAGGTCCCGCCGTACCGCTACGCCCATCCGGACGACCTGCTGGCCGTCGCCCACGACAACCACGAGCGGCCGCTGCTGGTGGCCCTCGACAACATCACCGATCCGCGGAACCTCGGCGCGGTGATCCGGTCGGTGGCCGCGTTCGGCGGGCACGGCGTGCTGATCCCGCAGCGGCGCAGCGCCGCGGTCACGGCGGTGGCGTGGCGGACCAGCGCGGGTGCCGCGGCCCGCCTCCCCGTCGCCCGGGCGACGAACCTGACGCGCACCCTCAAGGAGTGGCAGTCCCGGGGCGTCCGGGTCGTCGGGCTGGATGCGGGGGGCGACACCAACCTCGACGACTTCGACGGCACCGATCCGGTGGTGATCGTCGTCGGCTCCGAGGGCAAGGGGCTCTCGCGCCTGGTCCGCGAGACGTGCGACTCGATCCTGTCGATCCCGATGGCCGGCGACGTGGAGTCGCTCAACGCGTCCGTCGCCGCCGGCGTCGTGCTCGCGGACATCGCGCGTCAGCGCCGCCTGCAGTAGTCCCCGGATCCGCGCCGACGGTCGGCCGCGACACCGATCGAGGTGGCGGCCGACCGGGGACCACGCGGCCGGATGTTCCGGGGAACGGTTCCGTCCCCGACTGCGTCGAATCGGGTAGAGCGATCGACCGCGGACGGGGGACACATGGCACATCGAACCGAATTCACCGGACGGATCGAGATCGATCCTCCGCTGAACCGGCACGAGATCGACTTTCTCGTCGCGTTCGCCGGCCCGGCGAGTGGCCCGCACCGGTCGCCCGCCGACGGACTGCCCAGGCGGGGGCGCCCGCTGTCGTGGTGCCAGTGGGTGCCCACCGCCGACGGCACCGCACTCGTGTGGAACGGCGGCGACTGCTTCTACTTCTACACGGAGTGGCTGGCCTACCTGATCGACACCTTCCTCTCGCGCCGGGCGCGGTTGCGCCGCGCGTCGCGGGGCCCGCGTGCGACGGTCCCGTCCGGATGCGCGGGTTTCACGTTCGACCACGTGCTCGACGGCACGGTCGACGTTCGCACGCCGGCCGGCACGTTGCGACGAATCACCGTGCGGGACAATCGCGTCGAGGAACACGTCGTTGCGGGCCCGGGCCTCGCGGTCCGGTCGTCGTCCGATGCGGCGGTGTCCTGACCGGTTTCGGAGTCACCGCGTGAGGGTGGCGACGAACCGCACCCGGTGCCCCGGCTCGAGCTGCGCGGCGACGGGAAGATCGGCGGGCACGACGACGGCGATCACCGGGTGGTCGCCGACGACGGGATGGTCGGCCAGGAACAGGATGGGGTTGCCGTCGGGGGGGACCTGCACCGAGCCCGCGACGGTCGGCTCCGGGCGGTCGGTCCCGCCCCGCGCGAGATGCAGCCTGCCCGGGCCGTGCAACCGGATGCCGACGCGGTCCAGTTGCGGCGTCACGGTCCATGTCTCGTGCAGCAGCGCGTGCACCGAACCGGCGCTGAACACCTCGGAGTGCCGGCTCAGACGCACACGCAGCATCGCCGGATCCTCGATCGGGGCCGGTGGCGGGATCTGCTCCTCGATGGGCAGCTCGCCCGCCAGGGTGCCGACCGGTAGCCGGTCACCGTCCCTGAGCGGGGCGGGGCCGGTCCCGGTCAGGGTGTCGGTGGACCGGCTGCCGTGGGTCTCGGGCACGTCGATTCCGCCGCGCACCGCCAGGTACGAGCGCAGCCCGCTCGACGGGCTGCCCAGGGCCAGCACGTCACCGTCGTTCAGCCTCAGCATCGCGTAGTCGGCCTCGGGGTGGCCGTCGACGGTCACCGGCACGCGGGCGCCCGTCACCGCGACGACGTTCGCGCCGATGCTGCGCACGGTCAGCCCGCCGGCGGCGATCTCGAGGGTCGCGGCGGTGGGCTCGTTGCCGACCAGCCGGTTGGCGGCGTCGTGCGCCGCGCGGTCGGCGGCGCCGGACGTGCCCAGCCCGCGGTCCTCGTGTTCCGGCCGGCCGCGGTCCTGGACGGTGGTGAACATCCCGCTGTGGACGACTTCGAGCCCCTGCATGGGGAAATTGTCCCCGGAACGGCGGGGGTGCCGGGGGCGTCTTCGCGAATCAGCTCGCCGCGGAGCAGGGCGGATCGACGGCGGTGACCAGTGAGCCGACGGCCGAAACCAGGGAGCCGACGGCCGAATCGAGGTTGTCGTGCAGATTCAGGCGGGAGCGGACCCCGGCCGCGGCGATCGTCCGGCGGACGCGTCCTGCCGGGGCGACGACGGCGACGGTGCCGGGATGGGCGGAGGTCGCGCGCAGGAGGATCGTGAGGCCCACCGCGCCGAAGAAGGTGACACCGCCCATGTCGGCGACGAGGGCACGTCCGCGATGGGCGTTGTCGAGCGCGGAGCGCAGCAGGTGCGCGGTGGTCATGTCGACCTCGCCGGCGACCGACAGCACGGCGTATCCGGAACGTTCCGACAGGGTGGCTCCGAAGGCCGGCGACGGTGCGGGGGAATCGGACGAAGTCTCGGGAGTAGCGGGGTCGATCATCGGCACGAACCTTTCGCTCGGGATGTCTCGACGCCGTGGATCCGACGCTGTTTCGCAAAAGCAAGCATGTCGCTGTTCGATAACGGCCCCGGGGCGTGAGCCGTAGCGAAATGATCTCGAAAAGATAGCGATGAAATAACGGCGCGGGAAACGCCTGGAAAAGGAGCAGACCGGACTGCGCTCAGCCGACCGCTCAGCCGCCCGAAAATCGCTCGTGCCGGCCGCCGTGCTCCTGCTAGCGTCGCGGCACCGCCTCCTCCGAATGAATGCCGACCGCCGTGACCACCCTCGACCGGACCACCCGCCGCTTCGCGCCGCTGATCCTCCTCAACATCGCCACCCTGCTGTCCGCCACCGGCAACGGCATCGTAGTCGTCGCGTTGCCGTGGCTGGTGCTCGAGCAGACCGGCCGGGCCACCGACGCGGCGATCGTCGCGGGCGCGGCCACCGTGCCGCTGCTGCTGGCAAGCCTGCTCACCGGGACCGTCGTGGACCGGTTCGGCCGGCGGCGCACCGCCGTGGTCTCGGATGCGCTCTCGGCGCTGTCGGTCGCGACGATCCCCGTGCTCGCGGCCACCGTCGGACTCTCGGTGCCCCTGCTCGCCGCGCTCGCGGCGCTCGGTGCCGTGTTCGACCCGGCGGGAATCTCGGCGCGGGAGTCGATGCTGCCGGCGGCGACCCGCGCCGCCGGGTGGTCGCTGGACCGCGTCAACAGCCTCTACGAGGCGAACTACAACCTCGCCTATCTGATCGGACCGGGTGTCGGCGGTGTCCTCATCGCGGCGGTCGGTCCCGAGAACACCCTGTGGGTGACGTCGGCGTGCTTCGTGCTCTCCCTCGTCACCGTCGCCTTCCTCCGGCTCGAGCACGCCGGCCGGCCCGACCGGGCCACCCGGCCCGCCTCGCTGTGGGCCGGCACCCTCGAGGGGCTGCGGTTCGTGTGGCGCGACCGCTTGCTGCGCACGCTCGCGCTGGTCGACATGGTCATCATGGCGCTGTTCCTGCCGATCGAGTCGGTGCTGCTGCCCGCCTACTTCACCGGCCTGGACGCACCCGCTCAGCTCGGCTGGGTGCTGATGTCGCTGAGCGTCGGTGGCCTGGTGGGTGCCCTGGCCTACGGCGCCTTCGCACCGCGCCTGCGGCGCCGCAGCCTGATGCTCGTCGCGGTCACGGTGCTGGGCGCGGCGACGACCGGCATGGCGTTCCTGCCGCCGCTGGGGGTCCTCGTGCTGCTGGGCGTCCTCATCGGCCTGGTGTTCGGCCCGGTGGGGCCGATCGGGAACTGGGCCATGCAGACCCGCAGCCCGGAGCACATGCGCGGCCGCGTCGTCGGTGTGATGACCTCGACCGCGTACGCGGCGGGCCCGGTCGGGATCCTGGTCGCCGGGCCCCTGATCGACGCGACGGGTGTGCGGACGACGTTCTTCGCGCTGGCCCTGCCGATGATGTTCGTCGCCGCGGTGTGTTTCGCGCTGCCCGTCCTGCGGGAACTGGATCCCACCCCGGAGTCCCGTTCGTCCTACCGGCCGTAGCCGCCCCCGCCCGGCGTCTCGACCACGAGCACGTCACCGATCCCGACCTCGACGGAGTCGCAGCCGGCCATGCGGGTGACGGTGCCGTCGGCGCGCTCGATGCGGTTGCTGCCCAGGGCTCCCGGCTCGCCACCGGCCATCCCGTACGGCGGCACGCGCCGGTGCCCGGAGAGCGTGCTGACGGTCATCGGCTCGAGGAACCGGAGCCGGCGCACGGCGCCGTCGCCGCCGCGCCACCGGCCGTCGCCGCCGCTGCCGTGACGAATCGTGAAGGCCTCCAGCAACACCGGAAGGCGCCACTCCAGTACCTCCGGATCGGTGAGTCGCGAGTTGGTCATGTGGGTCTGCACCACCGACGTCCCGTCGAACCCCTCGCCGGCGCCCGACCCGGAGCCGAGCGTCTCGTAGTACTGGTATCGCTCGTTGCCGAAGGTGACGTTGTTCATCGTGCCGGCGCCCTCGGCCTGCACCCGCAGCGCCGCGTAGAGCGCGCCGGTGACGGCCTGCGACGTCTCGACGTTGCCCGCGACGACGGCGGCGGGGAACTCGGGGGCGAGCATCGACCCGTCGGGGACGACGATGTGCAACGGACGCAGGCACCCGTCGTTGAGGGGGATGTCGTCGGCGACGAGCGTGCGGAAGACGTACAGCGCCGCGGCCCGCGTGACGGACGAGGGCGCGTTGAAGTTCGAGGCGAGTTGCGGTGACGTGCCGGTGAAGTCGATCGTCGCCGAGCGCGCCTGCCGGTCGACGGTGACCCGCACCGCGATCACCGCACCGGAGTCCATCTCGTAGCGGTACTCGCCGTCGTGGAGGCGGTCGACGACGCGGCGCACCTCCTCCTCGGCGTTGTCCTGCACGTGGCGCATGTAGGCCTGGACGACGTCGAGACCGAAGTGGTCGATCATCCGGCCCACCTCGACCACCCCGCGGGCGTTGGCCGCGATCTGTGCGCGCAGGTCCGCGAGGTTGGTGTCCGGGTTCCGGGACGGGTACGGACCGCCGGTGAGCAGCGCGCGAGTGTCGGCCTCCCGGAAGGTTCCGTTCTCGACGAGCAGCCAGTTGTCGAACAGCACGCCCTCCTCGCGGATGTCGTGGCTGCCGGAGGGCATGGAACCCGGTGTCGATCCGCCTATTTCGGCGTGGTGACCGCGGGAGGCGACGAAGAAGAGGATGTGCTCGCCGGACCCGTCCGGCCCGGGGCCGAAGACGGGCGTGATCACCGTGACGTCCGGCAGGTGGGTACCGCCGTGGTACGGGTCGTTGACCGCGTACACGTCACCCGGCTTCATCGACCCGTGCCGGCGGCGCACCACCTCCTGCACGCTCGTGCCCATCGAGCCGAGATGGACGGGGATGTGCGGCGCGTTCGCGATCAGGTTTCCGTCCGGATCGAACAGCGCGCACGAGAAGTCGAGGCGCTCCTTGATGTTCACCGACTGCGCGGTGGATTCGAGGGTGGTGCCCATCTGCTCGGCGATCGACATGAACAGGTTGTTGAAGATCTCGAGCATCACCGGGTCGGCGTGGGTGCTCACCGCCGTGTCGTCGTGGGCGTGCACCCGGGTGAGCACGAGATGGCCCTGCTCCGACATCGTCGCCGCCCAGCCGGCCTCGACGACGGTGGTCGAGTTGTCCTCCGCGACGATTGCCGGGCCGGCCACGGCGTCGCCGGGGGAGAGGTGCTCGCGACGATGCAGGGGGGCATCGCGCCACGCGCCGTCGACGAACATCCGGACGGTGCCGCGCGGCGGGCGGGTGGGCTCGGGTGCGCCGCCGTCGTCGCTGCGGCCGCGTCCGAGCCCGGACAGGTCGGGCCGGCGCGTCGCCCCGACGGCCTCGACCGCGACGGCGTCGACGATCAGCGGACGGTCCATGAGGAAGGAGTAGGTGCGCCGGTGCACGGCCTCGAACTCCGCGGTCATCGTCGCCGGGTCGGCGAGCGCGACGGGCACGGACGTGTCGGTGCCGTCGTAGCGCAGGTGTGCCCGGAGGGCCACGTCGATGCGTTCGGTGGGCACGTCCTCGTCGAGCAGTTCCGCACGCGCCGCGGCCTCGAGTTCGGCGGCGACGTCGCGCAGGCGCGGCATCGCCTCGGCGTTCAGTTCGACGACGACGGACTGCTCGCGCATCGCGGTGGTGTCCGCGAGACCCATGCCGAGCGCGGACAGGACACCGGCCAGCGGCGGCACGAGGACGGTCCGGATGCCGAGCGAGTCGGCCACCGCGCAGGCGTGCTGCCCGCCGGCGCCGCCGAAGGTCGTCAACGCGTACTCGGTGACGTCGTGTCCCTTCTGCACCGAGATGCGCTTGACGGCGTTGGCCATGTTCGCGACCGCGATCTGCAGGAAGCCGGCGGCGACCTCCTCGGGGCTGCGGTCGTCGCCGGTCGCCTCGCGGATCTCGGCGGCCAGGGCGGCAAACCGGGCCCGCACCGTCTCGTCGTCCAGCGGTTCGTCGCCGCCGGGGCCGAACACGTGCGGGAAGTGCGCGGGCTGCACGCGGCCGAGCATGACGTTGGCGTCGGTGACGGTGAGCGGGCCGCCGCCGCGGTAGCAGGCCGGGCCGGGGTCGGCGCCGGCGGAATCGGGCCCCACCCGGTACCGGCTGCCGTCGAAGTGCAGGATCGAGCCGCCGCCGGCGGCGACGGTGTGGATGTCCATCATGGGGGCACGCAACCGCACCCCGGCGACGACGGTGTGGAAGACGCGCTCGTATTCCCCGGCGAAGTGCGACACGTCCGTCGACGTGCCGCCCATGTCGAACCCGATCACCTTGTCGAACCCGGCCAGCGCCGACATCCGGCTCATGCCGACGATGCCCCCGGCCGGACCGGAGAGGATCGCGTCCTTGCCGCGGAAGTGCATCGCCTCGGTGAGCCCGCCGTTGGACTGCATGAACATCAGCCGCACGCCCGGCAGTTCCTCGGCCACGCGGTCCACGTAGTGGCGGAGCACGGGCGAGAGGTACGCGTCGACGACGGTGGTGTCGCCGCGGGGCACGAGCTTCATCAGCGGGCTGGCGACCGCGGACAGCGAGATCTGCCCGAAGCCGAGGCGCTCGGCGAGCTCACCGATCGCGTGCTCGTGCTGCGGGTACAGGTGGCTGTGCATGCACACCACGGCGACGGAGTCGATGCCGTCGTCGCGTACCCGCCTCAGGTCCCGCTCGAGCCGGTCGAGGTCGGGGGCACGCAGCACCGTGCCGTCGGCCCGGATGCGTTCGTCGACCTCGAGCACCCGCTCGTACAGCAGTTCGGGCAGCACGATGTTGCGCTCGAAGATCCGCGGGCGGTTCTGGTAGCCGATGCGCAGCGCGTCTTGGAAACCGGCGGTGATCACCAGGGCGGTCCGGTCGCCCTTGCGCTCGAGCAGTGCGTTGGTCGCGACGGTGGTACCCATGCGCACCTGCTCGACGAGGTCGGCGGTGACGGGTTCGCCGGCGGGCACCCCGAGCAGCTCCCGGATCCCGGCGACGGCCGCGTCCCGGTACCGGGACGGGTTCTCCGACAACAGCTTGTGGGTGACCAGGGCGCCGTCGGGCCGGCGGGCGACGACATCGGTGAAGGTGCCGCCGCGGTCCACCCAGAACTCCCAGCGCCCGGGTGTCCGGTCTCGTTCGCTCGCCTGCTCCGCTGTCGCCATGACAGCAGGTTAGCCACCGGGTGCGGGACGGCCCAGACCGCCGCTCCCGGGCTCAGGCGGTGACGGCCGCGGCCCTGTCCGGGGCCGGCGCGGGCGCCCTGCGTCCGGTGCCGCGCCGGGTGCGGGCCGCGCCGATTCCCCGGCACACGAGATAGATGACGAACGCGATCGCCGTGATGAACGCGGAGACCGGCACGCCGGGCGCGAGGGCGAGCAGGATCCCACCGACCGCGGAGACCTCCGCGAAGATCACGGCCAGCACCGTCGCGGCGAGCGGGCCGCCGGCCACCCGGGCCGCCGCGGCGGCCGGGGTGATGAGCAGCGCCATCACCAGCAGGGCCCCGACGATCTGCACGCCGAGGGCGGCGGTGATTCCGACCAGCACGGCGAAGACGATGGACAGCGCCCGCACCGGCACCCCGCGCGCGGCGGCGACCTCGGGGTCGGTGCTGGCGAACAGCAGCGGGCGGTAGATGAACAGCATGGTGCCGACGACGCCGACGGCGCAGGCGGCGAGCAGCGCGATGCCCGTGCCGCCCGGCGCGACGATCTGGCCGGTGAGGAGGGAGAACGCGGCGCCGGTGCGGCCGTCGTAGGCCCACAGCAACAGCACGGCCAGACCGAGCCCGAACGCCATGACGACGCCGATGACGGAGTCGCGTTCACGGGCGCGGGTGCCGAGGACACCGAAGAGGATGGCCGCCACCACCGCCCCCAGCACGGCGCCGAGCCCGACGGAGACGCCGATGATCAGGGCAGCGGCGGCACCGGTGAGCGAGAGCTCGGAGGTGCCGTGCACGGAGAATGCCATCTGACGGCTGATCACCAGCGGCCCGATCACGCCCGCGAGCAGGCCGAGGATCGCGCCGGCCAGCAGGGCCTGCTGCACGAAGTCGTACTGGAGCAGGTCGACGGTGGCCTGCACGTCGAACATCCGGCCCATCGCGTCGGTGAACTTGCTGCTCAATGCTGATCCTCGTGGTGGTCGTGGTGGACGCCCTCGCCGGGGCGCAGCCCGCCGGCGCTGCCGAGCGCGTCGATGGCGTCGCCGGTGCCGACGACGACGAGACGGCCGCGGATCTCGAGGACCTCGACGTCGGTGCGGTACAGCTCGGAGAGCACCTCGGAGGTCATCACCTCGGCGGGGGTGCCGATGCGGAACTGCCCGTCGACGAGATACAGCACGCGGTCCACCAGGGGCAGGATCGGATTGATCTCGTGGGTGACGAACAGGACGGCGGTGCCGTGTTCGCGGCGACGGCGGTCGATGAGGGACGACACCAGGTGCTGGTTGGCCAGGTCGAGACTGAGCAGCGGTTCGTCGCAGAGCATGACCCGCGGGTCGCCGACGAGGGCCTGCGCGATGCGCAGCCGCTGCTGTTCGCCGCCGGAGAGGGAGCCGATCGGGGCGTTCGCGTAGGTTTCGGCGCCGACCTGCCGGATCGCGGCGTCGACGGCGCTGCGGCGGGTCTTCCAGTAGCGCAGGCCGGTGCCCCAGCGATGGCCGTCCACGCCGAGCCCGACGAGGTCGCGGCCGCGCAGGGGCACGCCCTCGTCGAGCGACTTCTGCTGCGGCACGTAGCCGACGTGCGAGTTGCCCGTGCGGGCGGGCGCGCCGGCGATCGTGGCGGTGCCACCGCTGAGAGGTAGCTGACCGAGCAGGACCTTCAGCAGCGTCGACTTGCCCGCCCCGTTGGGGCCGAGCACCGCGACGAACTCGCCGGGCTCGACGGTGAGATCGAGGCCCCGCCACAGGACGCGGTCGCCGAAGGCCATGCGGGCGTCGCGGAGTTCGACGGCGGCGGTGCGGCCGGCGGCCGTGGCGGGCGCGCCCGGTGCCGCGGCGGTGCCGCCCGGTGTGACGTCGGCCGGTGTGGTCACGGGAGTGATGTCCTTGCCCTGCTCGAAGGGTCAGCGGGCGGCGTCGAGGGCGGCGGCGAGCGCCTCGGCCGTCTGCTTCTGCCACTGAATGTAGTCCACGCCCGCGGGCAGGGTCTCCACAACTTCGACGACGGGGATGCCCGCGGATTCCGCGGTCGCCCGCATGTCGCGGCTGACCTTGTCCTCGGTCTGCGGGTTGTGGAGCAGGACGGCGACCTGCTTGTCGAGGAGCAGCTGCCGGGTCGCGGCGATCGCGGCGGGCGACGGGTCGGTGCCGTTCTCGACGGCATTGGTGAAGTCGGCGGGCGTCCGGTCCTCGAGCTTCGCGGACGTGAGGAGGTAGTAGCCGATGGATTCGGTCTGCGCGACGGGGGTGTTCGCGTGCGCGGCGGCGATCTCGGCGGTCACGTCGGTGACTTCGTGCAGCTGCGAGTGGAAGGCCTCGGCGTTGGCGCGGTAGGTGTCGGCCCCGGCCGGATCCAGTTCGGCCAGCCGGTCGGCGACGGTGTGCGCGACGGCGTCGGCGGCGGCCAGGTCGTACCAGACGTGCTCGTTGATGCCGCTGTGGTCGTGCCCGGCGTGCGCGTCGCCTTCCTCGGCGGCATGGGACTCACCCTCGTGGGTGTCGCCTTCGGGTGCGGTGCCGGCCGAGTGGTCGTGGCCGTCCTCGAGGTCGCTTCCGGTGCCGGACTCGAACAGCGCGAGGGCGTCGACCGTGGCGGTGTCGGTTCCGGTGGACTCGAGGATGTCGTCGACGAACTGGTCGTAGCCGCCGCCGTTGTAGACGACGAGGGTGGCGTCGCTGACGGCGGCGGCGTCGGCGGGGCTGGCCTCGTACGAGTGCGGGTCGGCGGACGGCTCGGTGATCAGCGACTGCACCTGGGCGCGGTCCCCGGCGACGGCCTGCGCGACCGAGCCCCACACGTTGGTGGAGGCGACGATGCGGATCTCGCCGGAGCCGGTGTCCGCCCCGTCCCCCGAGTCGCTGCCGCAGGCGGCGAGGGTGAGCGCGGCGGCGCAGGTCAAGCCCACGGTCGCGGTGGCGGCGCGCATTCGGCGGGGCAGTCGCACGGTTCCATCTCCTGTGATCACGTTCGGCCGGACGGCCGGGGATGTCGCGGTTCCCACCTTATTGGAAACCGTTACCGTTCCACTTTAGCGGATGTCCGGATCGGCGCCCCTCCGGCCCGATTCGTCGGGACGGCGCGGACCCGCTACCGTCCGTTCATGCCCAGGTCTCGTCAGCCGCGTCCCCAGGCCACCCTGGCGTCGATCGCTGCCGAGCTGAAGATCTCCCGCACCACCGTCTCCAACGCCTACAACCGGCCGGACCAGCTGTCCGCCGAGCTTCGCGAGCAGATCCTCGAGGTCGCCAAGCGTCGCGGCTACGCCGGTCCGGACCCGATGGCCCGTTCCCTGCGCACCCGCAGGGCCGGGGCCGTGGGCGTGCTGCTCACCGAGGCGCTGAGCTACTCGTTCCGGGACCCGGCCGCGATGAGCTTCCTGTCCGGCCTCTCCGAATCCTGCGAGGCCGCCGGCGAGGGCCTTCTGCTCATCCCCGCCGGACCGGAACGCGACGAGGAGGAGGCGGCGCAGGTCGTGCACGCCGCCGCGGTCGACGGCTTCGTCGTCTACTCGGTTCCGTCCGACGATCTGTATCTCGCCGCCGTCCTCGAACGGAACCTGCCCCTGGTGGTGTGCGACCAGCCCCGCGGCATCGCGAGCGCGCCACTGGTCGGCATCGACGACCGAGGCGCGATGCGCAGGCTCGCCGAGCACCTCATCGCCCTCGGCCACCGCCGGATCGGGGTGCTGTGCATGCGACTCGGCCGCGACCGGCACGACGGTGTCGTCGACCCCGCCCGCTTCGAGTCCGACCGCTTCCACGTCCAGCACGAGCGGATCCTCGGCGTGCAGGAGGCCCTGCGCGCGGCCGGCCTCGACCCCGCGAGCCTCACCGTCGTCGAGCGCTACGCGCACACCGCGGAGGACGGCGCGTCCGCCGCCGCGCAGGCGCTGGCGGCGAACCCGGCGATCACCGCCCTGATGTGCACCACCGATGTCCTCGCGCTCGGCGCGCTGGCGTGGGCACGCAGCGCCGGCCTCGAGGTCCCCGGGCGGTTGTCGATCACCGGCTTCGACGGGATCGGCGAGGCCCTGCGCGAGGGCGTGACCACCGTGCGCCAGCCCCAGGAGGAGAAGGGCCGGCGCACCGGCGCCCTGCTCATGGCCGCGCCGTCACACTCCGGGGTCGCGACGGTGGAGACCCTTGCGACGGAACTGCTCATCGGCCAGACCACCGGCGTGCACGACGAGACGTCGATCTACGCCGAGTGATCGACGGCCGACAGCGTCCGATCCGCCTCCGCCGGCGCCGCCGCCAGCAGCTGGGCGCACCGCAGCAGCCCGAGGTGGCTGTACGCCTGGGGATGGTTGCCGAGTGACCGCTCCGCCACCGGGTCGTACTCCTCGCTGAGCAGCCCCGTGGGCCCCGCCGCGTCGACGAGCTGTGCGAACAGCGCCTCCGCCTGCGGACGGGCACCGACGAGGAGGTACGCCTCCACCAGCCACGCCGCGCACAGGTGGAAGCCGCCCTCGGTTCCGGGCAGGCCGTCGTCGTGCAGGTAGCGGTACACCGTCGAACCGCTGCGCAGCTCCGCCTCCGTCGCGACGACCGTCGCGTGGAACCGCGGGTCGTCGGGGTCGATGAGCCCGGACAGGCCGATGAACAGCGTCGCCGCGTCGAGGTCGGTGCCGTCGTAGGCCGCGGTGTAGGAGCTCACGTCGTCGTTCCAGCCCTTCTCCAGCACCTCCTCCGCGATCTCCGCGCGCAGCCCGGCCCAGTTGTCGCCGGCGGTGCGCCCGAACTTCTCGGCCAGCGTCAGCGCGCGGTCCACGGTCAGCCAGCCCATGACCTTCGAGTACACGTGGTGGCGCGGGTTGTCGCGGATCTCCCAGATGCCGTGGTCGGGCTCGAACCAGCGGCATTCGACGGCGGTGACCATGGCGCACACCAGCTCCCAGTCCCGGTCGGTGAGGGCCTGATCGTGCGGGACGCCGCGCTCCTCGCGGCGGTGCGCCAGCGCCGCAATCAGGTCCACGATCGGGCCGAACACGTCGAGCTGGACCTGCTGGCTCGCGGCGTTGCCGACCCGGACGGGCCGGGAGCCGGCGTAGCCGGGCAGCGTGTCGATGACCGCCTCGGGCGGCAGCGCGCCGCCGGCCAGCGTGTACAGCGGGTGCAGGCGCTCGGGGCCCGGCACGGTGTCGAGCACCCGGTGCACCCAGTCCAGATAGGCGTCCGCCTCGGCGAGCGACCCGACGCTCACCAGGGCGTGCGCGGTCAGGGCGGCGTCGCGGAGCCAGCAGTAGCGGTAGTCCCAGTTGCGGACGCCGCCGATCTCCTCGGGCAGCGACGTGGTCGCGGCCGCCATGATGGATCCCGTGGGTGCGTGCACGAGGCCGCGCAGGGTCAGCGCCGACCGCTTCATCAGGTCCCGCTTGAGCGGCGGCAGGTCCAGGCCCGCCGCCCACTTCCACCAGTACTCCTCCGCGGACGCGCGCCGCTGCACCTCCGCGACGGGGTGTGGTCCGATATCATCGGTGCCGCAACGGAATTCGAGGATGATGTCGCCGTCGGACGGATCGACGACGGCGTGCGCGGTCTGATGGGCGCCGTCGGTGGTGATGTTCCACTCGACGCCGGGGGAGCGCAGCACGTACGGCTCGTTGAATCCGAGTATCCGCAGGCCGTCGGCCACGGGCTCGAGCCCGACCTGGCCCTGTCCGAACTCCGGGCGCGGCGCGAACGTCACCACCGCCTTGGCCTTGCCGGTGATGACCCGGGTCAGGTCGGTGCGGCCCGGTTCGACGTCGTGCGGAACGTAGTCGATCACCGCGAGGCTCGCCCAGCGGGTCACCACCGTCATGGTGCCGTCGATGTAGCGCTGGCTCAGGGGCAGGGCCTCCCGGCTCGGACCGATGGTGAAGTGCCCGGCCGGTTCGCCGCCGAGCAGATGCGCGAACACCGCCGCGGAATCCGGCTCGGGGTGGCACAGCCACGTCACCGTTCCGTCCGGCGTCAGCAGCGCCTTCGCGCGCGGGCTCGCCAGCATCGTCAGCCGCTCGATCGGGCAGGCCTCCGCGCCCGAGAGCCACGTGCGGCGCTGGTCGAGCAGGAACGCCAGCGCGGCCGCGACGTCCTCGACCGTGCCGATCCGGTACTGGGCGGCGGTCTCGCCGTCCCCGATCTTGACGCCCACGTCCGGGCCGTGGAGGGAGGCGAAGGCCTTCTCGTCCGTCACGTCGTCGCCGAAGAAGACCGCGGCGCTCGCCGACTCCTGGTGCCGGATGATGTCCAGCGCGTGGCCCTTGTCGGTGGGCACGACCGCCAGCTCGATGACGGCCTTGCCCTCGGTGACCTGCACACCCGGGTGCCGGGCGAGGTCGCCGCGGACCAGCGACAGTGCCTGCTCGGCGTCGGCCGGGTCGGCGTTGCGCACGTGCAGCGCGGCACTCGCCGGCTTCGCCTCGACGTGCACGCCGTCGTAGCGGGCGGCGATCGCCTCGAGCTCGGCGACGATATCGCGCAGCAGCTGCCGGGCGTCGCTGTCGATGGCGTGGACGAAGCCGATGTCGAACTCCGAGCCGTGGCTGCCGACGAGCTGCACCTCGGCGGGCAGGCGGGACAGGGCCGCGAGATCCTTCAGGGCGCGACCGGAGATCACGGCTGCGGCCGTGGACGGCAGGCCGGCGAGCGCGCGCAGGGCGCGGACCGACTCGGCGTTCGGGAACGCCTTGTCCGGATCCGAGACGATCGGCGCGACGGTACCGTCGTAGTCGGAGGCCACGAGGAGCCGCGGGGTCCGCGCCAGCGCGACGAGGGCGCGGCGCAGGTCGATCGGGAGGTCTTGGGCGCTCACTCACTCAAAGGTAGGTGATCCGGCGCCCGGCGTCGTCTCCCCTGTCCGGTTCGGGACGTGTTTCCCGTTACAGTTCCGCTCCTCGCGGCGCAGGTCAGCCTTCCTGGACCGGAATCGAGGCCGGACGCTGCGATCCGTCGCCGAGCAGCAGCTCGACGGTCAGCTCCAGCCGGCGCGCGACGTCGGTCGCGGACGAGCGTCGCGTCAGCCACGCCACGAGGTTCGACAACCACACGTCGCTGATGACGCGGGCGATCGCCAGTTCCTCCTCGGTGGGCTCGCCCTCGTTCATCGCGCGGGCGAAGAGCCGGTCCATGAGCAGGCCGACCTGATCGACCTCGGCGGCGGCCGAGGCGTCGGCGAACATGAACGCCCGGGTCATGGCTTCGGTGAGCAGCGGGTCACGTTGCATCGCCTTCGTGATCAGGCTCAGGATCAGCTGCATCCGCTCGAGCGGCGTGTGGCCCGGCGGGATCTTGCCCTTGCCCTCGATGCGCGCGAACTCGCGGCCGAGGGCCGAGACGAGCAGGTGCACCTTCGAGGGGAAGTACCGGTACAGGGTGCCGACGGCCACGTCGGCCTTCTCGGCGACGGAGCGCATCTGTACGGCCTCGTACCCACCCTTGGAGGCGAGCGCCAGGGTGGCGTCGAGTATCCGCTTGCGCCGTTCCTTCTGGGCGTTGGAACTGAGATCGTCCTCGGTGAGGGCGGTCAGAGTTCCGCCGCCGGTGGAACGTGAGCGGGACGATGTCGTCATCGAGATGTCTTCCTCTGCCTTGACTCTGAACCGGCTGTCATATTAGAACACGTTCTAGGCATCGTGTCATTCCCGAAAGGCGGAAACCCGCTGTGAGCATTGCCACCACCGAGGAACAGCAGGCCGCGCAGGCCTCTGTACAGGCCTGGGCGCGCGCCACAGCGCCGATCCAGAACCTACGCGAACGACCGGCGACCACGTGGCGACCGGGGTGGGAATCGCTCGCCGAACTCGGAATCTTCGCCGTCGCCGTGCCCGAGGCCGCGGGCGGCGCCGGCGCCGGCGTCGTCGACCTGGCGACGATGCTCGAACAGGCTGCGCACCACCTCGCGACCGGCCCCGTCCTTCCCACCGCCCTGGCCGCGCTCGTCTTCGGCCGCGCCGCCGGCGCCGACGGCGCCAAGTGGACGGAACTCCTGGCCGAGGGCACCCTGCCGGCCGCCGTCGCGGTGGGCGGCGCGCTCACCGCGACGAGCCGGGAGGGCGGGTACGACCTCGACGGCGATGCGGGCCCGGCGCTCGGCGGCGAGCCGGGCGTCGCGGTCCTGGTCCGCATCGGCACCGACGGCGGGACCGAACGCTGGGCGCTGCTCGACGCCGACACCCCCGGACTGAACCTCGAACCCCTCGACACTCTCGACAAGTCGCGGGCGCTCGCCCGCGTGCGGCTCGCCGGCGTCGCCGTCGCCACCGACCGGGTCGTCTGCGTCCCGGCAGGCCTGGTGCGCGACCTCGCCGCCACGCTCGCCGCCGCCGAACTCGCCGGTGTCGCCGACTGGGCCCTGACCACGGCCGTGGAGTACGCCAAGATCCGCGAACAGTTCGGCAAGCCCATCGGCTCGTTCCAGGCGATCAAGCACCTGTGCGCCGAGATGCTCTGCCGTACCGAGAAGATCCGCGCGGCGGCCTGGGACGCCGCCGTGGCGGCCGACGCGGCCCCGCACGAACTGCCACTGGCCGCGGCCGTCGCGACCGCCGTCGCCCTCGACGCCGCCGTGCAGAACGCCAAGGATGCCATCCAGGTGCTCGGTGGTATCGGTTTCACGTGGGAGCACGACGCCCACCTGTACCTGCGCCGCGCGGTCGTCACCCGTCAGCTGCTCGGCGGCTCCACCGCCTGGCGGGCCCGGGTCGCCGGCCTCGCCCGCTCCGGCGCCCGCCGTCACCTCACCGTCGACCTGAGCGCCTTCGACGACGAACGCGCGCGCATCCGCGCCGAGATCGCGCAGCTCCTCGACCGGCCCGGGCCGCAGCGGCGGGCCGCGCTCGCCGAGGCCGGGTTCCTGGCCCCGCACTGGCCGCCGCCGTACGGCCGGGGCGCGCACGCCGCGCAGCAGATCCTCATCGAGGAGGAACTCGCGGCCGCCGGCGTGGACCGGCCCGATCTGGTGATCGGATGGTGGGCCGTGCCCACCATCCTCGAGCACGGCACCGCCGAGCAGATCGACCGCTTCGCCCTGCCGACCCTGCGCGGTGAGATCGTCTGGTGCCAGCTGTTCTCGGAGCCGGGCGCCGGATCCGACCTGGCGTCGCTGCGCACCACCGCGGAGAAGGTCGACGGGGGCTGGCGCCTGCAGGGGCAGAAGGTGTGGACGTCGCTGGCCCAGGAGGCCGACTGGGCGATCTGCCTGGCCCGCACCGACCGTGACGCCCCGAAGCACAAGGGCATCACGTACTTCCTCGTCGACATGAAGTCCGCGGGCATCACCGTCTCGCCGCTTCGGGAGATCACCGGCGACGCACTCTTCAACGAGGTGTTCCTCGACGGCGTGTTCGTCCCCGACGAGTGCGTCGTCGGCCCGCTCGGCGGCGGGTGGAGGCTCGCCCGCACCACGCTCGCCAACGAACGGGTCGCGATGAGCGGCGGATCGTCGCTGGGGAAGGCGGTCGAACAACTGCTGGACCTGGTGGCACCCGGCGACCCGGTCGCCGAGGACCGGATCGGCGGGCTCGTCGCCGAGGCCACGGCCGGGTCGCTGCTCGAGCTGCGGACCACCCTCGCGCAGCTCGACGGTCAGGACCCCGGCCCGGCATCGAGCGTGCGCAAGCTGGTCGGCGTGCGGCAGCGCCAGGACACCGCCGAGCTCGCGATGGATCTCGCCGGTGCGGCCGGCTGGGTCGAGGGCCCCCTCTCGCGCGAGTTCCTCAACACGCGCTGCCTGACGATCGCCGGCGGCACCGAGCAGATCCTGCTCACCCTCGCGGCGGAGCGCCTGCTGGGCCTGCCGCGCGGCTGACGGGTGCTTCCACCCGCCCTGCCGAGGTGATACAACTAGAACACGTTCTAATCGAAGGTGGAAACGTGGACTTCGCTCGTGACGACACGCAGGAGGCCGTGGCCCAGGTCGCCGTCGACCTGCTCGCCCGCGACCTGGGCCCGGACGAACTGTGGCGCGCCCTCGCCGACGCCGACCTGCTCTCCCTCGCCCTGCCCGCGCGGCTCGGCGGCGACGACCTCGGCGTCGCCGAGGTCACCGCACTGCTCACCGAGATCGGGCGACGTGCCGCACCCGTCCCGGCCCTGGCCACCCTCGGCTTCGGTGTGCTGCCCGTCCGGATCCTCGCCGCCGACGCGCAGCAGGACGAGCTGCTCGCGGGCGTCGCCGACGGTGCCGTCCTCACCGCCGCCCTCGCCGAGGTCGGCCGCGCCTTCCCGGCGTCCCCCGCCGCCACGGCGGTACCCGACGGGGAACGCCACGCCGTCACCGGGCACTTCGTCGGCGTGCCCTACGCGGCGACGTCGCGAAAGATCCTGGTGCCCACCGACGCCGGTGTGATCGCCGTCGAACCCACGGCACCGGGCGTGACCCTGACCGAGAGCCCGTCGTCGGCCCACGCCCCCGAGTGCTCCGTGCGGCTCGAGTCCGCGCCGGGCCTGCTCCTCGGCGACGGCGCCGACCCGGCCGCCGACGTCGCCGTCCTGTACCGCCTCGCCCTCGCCGCGGTCGGCGCCTACGCGGACGGACTGCTTTCGGGCGCAACGCAGCTCACCGCGCAGCACGTGAGCACCCGGCACCAGTTCGGCAAGCCGCTCGCCACCTTCCAGGCGGTGGCCCAGCAGATCGCCGACGTCTACGTCACCTCCCGCACCCTGCACGTCGCCGCGCTCGCCGCGGCCTGGCGCGTCGCGCAGGACGCCCGCAGCGCCGCCGCGGACGACGACCTCGACGTCACGGCGTACTGGATCGCCACGGAGCTGCCGCCCGCCGTGCGCGTGCTGCACCACCTGCACGGCGGTCTCGGCGTGGACGAGACCTATCCGCTGCACCGCTATTCCTCGACCGCAAAGGATCTGGCGCGCCTGCTCGGCGGCGCCTCGTACCGACTCGACCTCGTGGGGGCCCGGTGTTCATCGATCTGACCGACGAGCAGCGCGCGCTGCAGGCGGAACTGCGACGGTACTTCGCGGACCTGATCTCCCCCGAGGAGGCCGCGATCATGCGCACCGAGCGCCACGGCCCCACCTACCGGGAGGTCGTGCGCCGGATGGGCAAGGACGGCTGGCTCGGCGTCGGCTGGCCCGTCGAATTCGGCGGCCGCGGCTTCGGTGAGGTCGAGCAGCAGATCTTCGTCAACGAGGCCGTGCGCGCCGACGTGCCGCTGCCCAGTGTCACCCTGCAGACGGTCGGGCCGACCCTGCAGGTCTACGGAACCGAGGAACAGAAGCGGAAGTTCCTGCCCGCCATCCTCGCCGGCGAGGTCCACTTCGCGATCGGCTATTCCGAGCCCGACGCCGGGACCGACCTCGCCGCACTGCGCACCACGGCCGTGCGCGACGGCGACCACTACGTGGTGAACGGGCAGAAGATCTTCACCACCGGCGGCCACGACGCCGACTACATCTGGCTTGCGGTGCGCACCGGCAGCGCCGACTCGAGGCACCGCGGCATCTCGATCCTCATCGTCGACACCAAGGACCCCGGCTTCGGCTGGACGCCCATCATCACCTGCGACGGCGCGCACCACGTCAACGCCACGTACTACAGCGACGTGCGCGTCCCGGTCGAGATGCTCGTCGGCGAGGAGAACGAGGGCTGGAGACTGATCACCACCCAGCTCAACCACGAACGCGTCATGCTCGGCCCCGCCGGCCGCGTGGGCGGGCTCTACGACCGGGTGTTCGCCTGGGCCCGTTCCCGCGGCCTGCTCGGCGAACCCGACGTGCGGCGCGGGCTCGGCGAGATCCACGCGACGTTCCGGCTCAACGAACTGCTCAACTGGCAGGTCGCCGCCAGCGAATCCGAGGCGGTCGACATCGCGGACGCGTCGGCCACCAAGGTGTTCGCCACCGAACGCATCCAGCGCGTCGGCCGGCTCGCGGAGGAGATGGTCGGCCGGTTCGGGGATCCCGGCGACCCGGAGACCGCGGACCTGCTGCGCTGGCTCGACATGCAGGTCAAGCGGAACCTGGTGATCACCTTCGGCGGCGGTGTCAACGAGGTGATGCGGGAGCTGATCGCGACGGCGGGCCTGGCCATGCCCCGGGTCCCGCGGTGAAGGGGGACGTGTCGATGAGCGCCGGCGTGCCGGGCCCCCACGACGAGATCCGCGCGGCCGCCGAACGCGTCCGCGCCGACGGGCCGTCCAAGCCGCGTGCGGGCCGCGACCGGGTGAACCTGCCGCTGATCCGCAACTGGCTCGAGGCGATCGGCGACGAGAACCCGATCTACACAGACGAATCCGCCGCGATCGCGGCCGGGCACGGCGGCCTCGTCGCGCCACCCGCGATGGCGCAGGTGTGGACCATGCGGGGCCTCGGCGCCAAGCGCGAGGAGGACGATCCGCTCCGCCGGATGACGGAGATCCTCGACGAGGCGGGCTACACGTCGGTCGTCGCCACGAACTGCGATCAGGTCTACCACCGCTATCTGCGCCACGGCGAGGAGGTGACCATCGAGTCCACCCTCGAAGACCTCGCCGGACCCAAGAAGACCGGCCTCGGCGAGGGCTGGTTCTTCACCACCCGCAGCGTGTGGAAGGTCGGCGACGAGGTGGTCGCCGAAATGCTCTTCCGCATCCTCAAGTTCGCGCCGCCCACCCGCGAGACCGGCCGAATGTCACATTCTGTCGATTCAACCGAACCGGTGTCACATTCGGTCCCGACGGTTCCGGCGGACCTCGACCCCACTCGCATGCTGCGGCCGTCCGCGTCGCAGGACACGCGGTTCTTCTGGGACGGTGTCGCCGCGCACGAACTGCGTATCCAGCGGCGCCCCGACGGCACGCCGCAGCACCCGCCGGTGCCGGCGCTGTGGCTGGACAAGGACGAGACGACCGACTACGTCGTCGCGTCGGGCCGCGGCACCGTCTTCAGCTACGTGGTGCACCACGCGCCGAAGGTGCCGGGGCGGACGGTGCCGTTCGTCGTCGCCCTCGTCGAACTCGACGAAGGTGTCCGTATGCTCGGCGAACTGCGCGGGGTGGACCCCGGCGACGTGCGCATCGGGATGCCGGTCGAGGCGATCTTTCTCGATTTCCCGGGCGACGACGAGACCGGCGGCGACCCCTGGACCCTGTACGCCTGGCGGCCGAGCGAGGAGCGCGCATGAACGCGGGAACGGTCACCGTGGGGCAATCCTTGCCGCCGTTGACGATCCGGGCCGATCCGACGTTCGTCGTCTCGACGGCCTTGGCCACCAGGGACTTCCAGGACGTGCACCACGACCGCGACAAGGCGCAGCAGCGCGGGTCGAAGGACATCTTCGTCAACATCCTCACCGACACCGGGCTGGTGCAGCGCTATGTCACCGACTGGGCCGGTCCGCGCGCGGTGCTGAAGTCGGTCTCGCTGCGGCTGGGGGTGCCCTGGTACGCGTACGACTCGCTGACCCTGACCGGGACCGTCGCCGCCGTCGAGGACGACGGGCGCATCACCGTCGACGTCGTCGGGAAGAACGGTCTGGGCGACCACATCACCGCGAAGGCCGTCCTCGTGATCGGAGGCTCCGCATGAGCGAACTGTCCCGTCGCGCCGCCATCGTCGGCATCGGCGCCACCGACTTCTCCAAGGACTCCGGCCGCAGCGAACTGCGCCTGGCCGCGGAGGCGGTGCGGGCGGCGCTGGCCGACGCCGGCCTGCGCCCGGCGGACGTCGACGGCCTGACCTCCTTCACGATGGACACCAACACCGAGATCGCCGTCGCACGTGCGGTGGGGATCCCGAGCCTGAAGTTCTTCTCCCGCGTCCACTACGGCGGCGGCGCGGCGTGTGCCACCGTGCAGCAGGCGGCGATGGCCGTCGCCACCGGCGTCGCGGACGTGGTGGTGGTGTACCGGGCGTTCAACGAGCGCTCCGGGGCGCGGTACGGTCAGGTCAACACCGCGCTGTCGGCGCAGGTCAACTCCTCCGGCACCGACTACGCCTTCTCCTATCCGCACGGCCTGGGCACCCCGGCGTCGTTCGTGGCGATGGCCGCCCGGCGCTACATGCACGCCACCGGCGCCACCAGCGCGGACTTCGGGAAGGTCGCCGTCGCGGCCCGCCGGCACGCCGCGACGAATCCGCACGCCTTCTTCCACGGCAGGCCGATCACCCTCGACGACCACCAGAATTCGCGGTGGATCGCGGAACCGCTGCACCTGCTCGACTGCTGCCAGGAGTCCGACGGCGGCGTCGCGCTCGTCGTCACCACGACCGAACGGGCGCAGGACCTGTCCCAGCCGCCGGCCGTGGTGGCGGGGGCCGCCCAGGGCAGCGGACCGGACCAGTACATCATGGCCAGCTACTACCGTGACGGCCTGACGGGGCTGCCCGAGATGGGCATCGTCGGCCGCCAGCTGTGGGAGCAGTCCGGCCTCGGCCCGCAGGACGTGCAGACGGCGGTGCTCTACGACCACTTCACGCCGTACGTGCTCATGCAGCTCGAGGAACTCGGGTTCTGCGGGCCCGGCGAGGCGAAGGACTTCGTCGCAGACGGGGCGATCGAGCTCGGCGGCCGGCTGCCCCTCAACACCCACGGCGGCCAGCTCGGCGAGGCGTACATCCACGGGATGAACGGCATCGCCGAGGGGGTGCGCCAGCTTCGCGGCACATCCGTCAATCAGGTTCCCGACGTGGAGAACGTACTGGTCACCGCGGGCACCGGGGTGCCGACGTCGGGACTGGTGCTGGCGAGGAGCTGAGGGCGGAGGTGTCCGCCCGGACCCGCGAGGATCCGGCAGGACATCACGGCCACGAGCCGACCGGGACGGTATAAGTAGGACATGAATTCCGCCTCACACTCAGGCCGCGGCGACGCGGGCCGCGACGCCGACTGGGACGGACCGGCGCCGTCCATGGCGCCGGCGGACCTGCTGCACGACCCGCCGGTCACCCAGCGCGGGGCGCGCCGCCGCGCCGAGCTGATCGCGGCGGCCCGGGTCGTCTTCGAACGGTCCGGGTTCCTCGACAGCAAGCTCACCGACATCACGCGTGAGGCGAAGTGCTCGACCGGGTCCTTCTACACCTACTTCAACAACAAGGAGGAGGTGTTCGCGGCCGTCCTCCAGGAGGCCCAGGAGGACATGCTGCACCCGGGGATGGGCCGGGTCGCGGGCACCGACGACCCCTACGCGGTGCTCGAGGCCAGCAACCGGGCGTACCTCGAGGCGTATCGCCGCAACGCCCGCCTCATGGTGCTGCTCGAGCAGGTCGCGAGCATCGATCCGCGCTTCCGCGAGCTGCGGCGCCGGCGCGGCGAGACCTTCATCCGGCGCAACGCGCGCAGCATCGCGGAGCTGCAGAAGCGGGGCATCGCCGATCCGGAACTCGATCCGATGCTCGCCTCGCGCGCGCTGTCGGGCATGGTCAGCCGCCTGGCCTACTCGACGCTCGCGCTGGGCGACGCCGAGCCGGTGGATTTCGACGTCCTGGTGACCACGCTGACGCGGCTGTGGGCCAATGCGCTGCGGATCCCGGAGCGCGCCGCCGCGGCAACCACTTGAACTCGAGATCTGATTCAACTAAACAGAGAGGCATCATCCCCCGACGAGAGGAACGCCAGTGCACGTCGAAGGCAAGGTCGCCGTTGTCACCGGAGCCGGTAACGGAATCGGCGCCGCACTCGCTGCCCGGCTCGTGGCCGCGGGAGCGCGGGTGCTCGTCGCCGACCTCGACGGCGACGCCGCGCAGCGGGTGGCCCGCGAACTCGATCCCGACGGCGCCGGTCTCGCCGTCGGCGTCGGCGCCGACGTCGCCGACCCCGACCGCATCCGGGAGATCGTCGACCGCGCCGAGGCCGACCTCGGTCCCGTCGCGCTGTACTTCGCCAACGCCGGAGTCGCCGGGGCAGCGGGGCTCGGCGCCGACGAGTCGGCCTGGGACCTCGCGCTCGACGTGAACCTGCGCGCACACGTGCGGGCCGCGCAGCTGATGGTGCCGCGGTGGCTCGAGCGCGGCGAGGGCTACTTCGTGAGCACCGCCTCCGCCGCCGGGCTGCTCACCCAGATCGGTTCGGCCACCTACTCGGCCACCAAGCACGCCGCCGTCGGATTCGCCGAATGGCTGTCGGTCACCTACTTCGACAAGGGAATCCGCGTCAGTTGCGTGTGCCCCATGGGGGTGAACACCCAGCTGCTGCACGAGGGGGAGACCTCCGGCGAGGGGCTGGGCGTGGCGGCCGCGCGGGCCGTCACCTCCGCGGGGGCGGTCCTCGAACCGGCCGACGTCGCGGAGGTGGTGCTCGCGGGGGTCGAGGCCGAGCAGTTCCTGATCCTGCCGCACCCCGAGGTCCTCGACATGTACCGGATGAAGGGCACCGACTACGACCGCTGGCTCACCGGAATGCGGCGCTACCAGGAACGACTGCTGGCCGGAATCTGACGAGCCGGGAAAACCGCTCGAAACCTGTCGGAGGTCTGTAGCACACTGGGGCGCACATCCGACGACGGGGAGGACTCATGGCCGACGCCATAGTCGCCGAGGGGTTGATCAAGAGGTACGGACGGGTCACGGCCCTCGACGGAATCGATCTGCGAGTCCCGGAAGGGACGGTGACGGCGCTGCTCGGGCCCAACGGCGCCGGCAAGACGACCACGGTGCGGGTGCTCACCACCCTGCTCGTACCGGACGAGGGCCGGGCCACCGTGGCGGGACTCGACGTCGTCGCCGACGCGCGGGCTCTGCGTTCGCACATCGGCGCCTCGGGCCAGTACGCCGCGGTCGACGAGTATCTCACCGGGTTCGAGAATCTCGAAATGGTCGGTCGCCTCTACCATCTGGGTATCAAGCGCAGCCGCGAGCGGGCGCGTGAGCTGCTCGAGCAGTTCGACCTGATCGAGGCCGGGGACCGTCCGGTCAAGGGCTACTCCGGCGGCATGCGGCGCCGGCTCGACCTCGCCGGTGCGCTGGTGGCGCAACCACCCGTGCTGTTCCTGGACGAACCCACCACCGGTCTGGACCCGCGGGCCCGGCTCCAGCTGTGGGAGGTCATCGACCAGCTCGTCGCGCGGGGGACGACGCTGCTGCTCACCACCCAGTACATGGAGGAGGCGGAGCGGCTCGCGGACCGGATCGCGGTGATCGACCGGGGCGTCGTGATCGCCCGCGGCACCGCCGACGAACTCAAGAGCCTCGTCGGCGGGGAACGCATCGAGCTGGGGGTCGCGGACGCCGCCACGATCCCGACCGTGCGCCGCGAGCTCGACGACCTCGCGGTCGGCGAGATCCAGGCCGACGCGGGATCCGGTCGCGTCACCGTGCCGGTCAGCGACACCGGCTCGACAGGCAGCGGCGCCGATGTGCTGGCCACGGCGCTCGGCCGCCTGTCCGCGGCGGGCATCCGCGTCACCGACGTGGCGTTGCGCAAACCGACACTGGACGACGTGTTCCTCGCCCTCACCGGGCACGAGGCGGACGAGAAGATCGAGGAGGCGGTGGGATGAACACGGCTCAGATGATGGTGTCGGACGGGGTCACCATCGCCAAGCGCAACGTCATCAAGATCAAGCGCGTGCCCGACCTCATCGTCTTCACGATGCTCTCGCCGATCATGTTCGTGTTGCTGTTCGCGTACGTCTTCGGCAGCGCGATCCAGGTTCCGGGGATGTCCTACCGCGAGTTCCTCATCGCCGGCATCTTCACCCAGACGGTGATCTTCGGGGCGACCTGGACCGGTCTGGGCATGGTCGAGGACCTGCAGAAGGGCATCATCGACCGGTTCCGCTCGCTGCCCATGGCGCCGTCCGCGGTGCTGGTCGGCCGCACCTCCACCGACGTGCTCATCAACGTGCTCAGCCTGGTGGTGATGTCGCTGACGGGCCTGCTCGTCGGGTGGCGGATCCACTCGTCGTTCGGGGAGGCCCTTGCCGGGTACGCGCTGCTGTTGCTGTTCGCCTACGCGCTGTCCTGGGTGATGGCGGTGGTGGGGATGTGGATCCGCACGCCGGAGGTGTTCAACAATGCGAGCTTCATGGTGATCTTCCCGTTGTCGTTCGTGGCCAACACGTTCGTCGACATCTCCTCGCTGCCGCCGGTGCTGCAGACGATCGCGGAATGGAACCCGGTGTCGGCCCTGACGCAGGCTGTGCGGGAGTTGTTCGGCAACACCAATCCGACGATGCCTGTGTCGGACGCGTGGCCGCTGCAGAACCCGATCCTGGCGTCGCTGCTGTGGACGGCCGCGATGCTGATCGTGTTCGTGCCCTTCGCGATCCGTCGCTACCAGAAGGCCGTCAGCCGCTGAGGGACCTTGGTCGACCGCGCTGGGGTCGCGCACGGGCCGCGGCCCCAGCCGTCGAACGCGCCTATGCGGTGATCGTGGCCGGACTGGTGCACTTGCCCCCCGATCCGATGGTCAGTGGGAGGTGCGGACGGGGTCGACGAGGAAGGTTTCGGTGCCCCAGGCCAGGGCGGGTTGATTGCGCACTTCGGGCAGCGGGGTGAAGGCCAGTAGTGGCAGCGGGGTGTGCAGGCGGGCGAGGTGGCGGACGGTGTCCCCGGCTTGGGTGAACGCGACGAGGGCTTTCGCGTGCAATCACTCCCCGATGTCGCGGGCGTCTCCCGGCGGACGCACCTCACGCCACCCGCACGCACCCTGATGGACTCGGAAAATCATGCCGCAGTACGACTAGCGCGCTCGGGGGATGGGTACTCCGTCCGTACCGATCCATGTCGTGGGGAAGGGGCCATGACAGCTGAGAACCAGGGCGACCGAACCGACGTCGACAAGGCGTTGCTCGGGCACGCCACCTATCGCAGCCTCGGCGAACAGCGGCTCTCACCCGCCGAGGAGCGGTTCGAGAAGGGCCGCCGCACGATTGGGCTGTTTCTCGCGCCGCTGATTGCGATCGTCTTCCTCGCCCTGCCGATCGACATACCGCCGCAACAGCAGACGTTGGCCGGCGTGCTGCTCGGCGTCATCCTGCTGTGGGTGAGCGAGGCGATGCCGATCCCGATCACCGGGCTGCTCGGTGTGGCGGTCGTGGTCTTTCTGGGGGTGGCGCCGGCCGACGAAGTCCTCGCAGCATTCGGGTCGTCGACGATCTTCACTTTCATCGGAGCGTTCATCCTCGCTCAGGCGATGCTCAAACACGGCGTGGCGCGTCGGTTCGCGTTCCGCATCCTGACCCTGCCGCGTGTGGGCCAGTCCACCACCGGGGTGATCATCGCATTCGGCGCGATCACGTGCGGGCTCTCGGCCTTCGTATCCAACACCGCGACCGTCGCGATGCTGCTGCCCACGGCGCTGGGCATCCTCGGCGTCATCGCGAAGCTCATGCAGAACCGCGGCGTCGTCGCACCCGACTTCGACCCGCTGCGTGTCCGGGTGGGGGCCGCGATCATGCTGATGCTTGCGTACGGAGCAAGCGTGGGCGGCCTGTTGACGCCGGTCGGGAGCCCTCCCAACCTCATCGGACGCGGGCTCATCGAGGAGGCCACGGGGGAGCGGATCAGCTTCGGGCAGTGGATGGTGATCGCCATCCCGATCTGTCTGTCGATGTTCATCGCGCTCGCCGTCATCCTGCTGCGCCTGAACAAGCCCGAGATCCGACGTATCGAAGGCGTCGCCGACTACCTGGCGCAGCAGCGCGCGGAAATGGGTCCGCTGTCTCGTGCCGAGAAGAATACTCTCATCGCCTTCGGAGTCACGGTGACGCTGTGGATCCTGCCCGGTGTCGTCGCGGTGATCGCCGGCAACGACTCGGACCTCTACAGCACGATCAGCGACCGACTCGACGAGGGTATGGTCGCGGTCTTCGGGGCGGCGTTGCTCTACCTTCTGCCGACCGATTGGGAGAATCGCGAGTTCACGCTGCGCTGGCGAGACGCAGCGGAGATCGACTGGGGCACGATCGTGCTGTTCGGCACCGGCATCATCTTCGGCTCCCTGCTCGCCGACACCGGCCTCGCCGAGACGATCGGCACATCCGTCGCGGACTCGCTGGGCCTGACGAGCGTCGTCGCCATCACGGTCTTCGCCGTCGTGCTGGCCATCGCCGTATCGGAGACGACGAGCAACACGGCGTCGGCGGCGGTCGTGGTGCCGATCGTGATTCCGGTGGCGGTGGCGGCCGGTGTCAACCCCTTCGTGCCGGCGCTCGCGGCCACGTTCGCTGCGTCGTTCGGCTTCATGCTTCCGGTCTCGACGCCGCAGAACGCCGTGGTCTACGGCTCCGGGGCCGTCCCGATCACCACGATGATTCGAAGCGGGGTGGTCTTCGACATCGTGGGTGCGATCCTGATCATCGTTCTCCTGCCCTTGACGATCGCCCTGGTCGGCCTCGGCGCTGCATGATCGAACACACCGTCGTCGCGAAGGTCGACCTCCGGAGACTGCACGCGACGGTGGTGGTCATCGATGCCGCGATGCGGTTGCGGGTCCGTGGGTGTAGTCGTCGGTGCGGTGGATGTGGATGCCGTTGGCGTGCAGCTTCGGTAGGGCAGCGCTCGCACCTCGTTCAGGAGGCCGGGGTCGTCGTTGCCGAGGGAGGCGATCGCTGCGTGCCGCGGCCCTTCCACCCGAAAGAGCCTGAGTGAACGGCCCGGAGCGATGCCGGTCGCCGTGGGATAGTGGGCCTGTCGAGCGAGTACAGGGAGCAGGCCCACATGCACGAATCGACCGGGAGATGACGATGAGCGGACCGGTGATCGACCCCCGCCGCCACGACGCGGTGATCTTCGACCTCGACGGGGTGGTCACCGACACCGCGGCGGTCCACGCCGCGGCGTGGAAAGAACTCTTCGACCGGTATCTCTCGCGTCGTCCCGAACGCGACGGCGAGGAGCATCGCGAGTTCACCGACGAGGACTACCGCAAGTTCGTCGACGGCAAGCCGCGCGTCGACGGCGTCGCGGATTTTCTTGCCTCGCGCGGAATCACGCTGCCGTGGGGGGAACCCGACGACGGCCCGGACGTCGAGACCGTGTGCGGGCTCGGTGCCCGCAAGGACGAGATGTTCCGCGAGCGCATCCACCGCGACGGTGTCCCGGTGTTCGAGTCCAGCGTCGATCTCGTGCGCCGGGTGCAGAGCCTCGGGCTGGGCACCGCGGTCGTCACCTCGAGCCGCAACTGCACGCTCGTGCTCGAGGCCGCCGGGCTCGCCGACTTGTTCGGCGTCCGGGTCGACGGCGTGGTCTCCGACGAACTCGGGTTGCCCGGCAAGCCCGATCCGGCGGCGATGCTCGAGGCCGCCCACCGGCTCGGGGTCCACCCGGCCCGGTCCGTCGTCGTCGAGGACGCGGAGGCGGGCGTCGCCGCGGGCCGGCACGGCGGGTTCGGTCTCGTCGTCGGTGTGGACCGGGTCCATCATCGCGACGAACTGCGGCGCCGCGGCGCCGACGTGGTGGTCGACGACCTCGCCGAGCTGGCGGTGCGCACCGGCGACCGGCGCATGTCGGAGATCCCGGATGCGTTGGCGTCGTTCCAGCAGCTGACCGCCTTGCTCGGCACACGCCGGCCCGCCGTCTTCCTCGACTTCGACGGCACGCTCTCCGAGATTGTGAACGATCCCGCGGCCGCCACGCTGGTCGACGGTGCGGCGGCGGTGCTGTCTTCCCTGGCGAGCGAATGCACCGTCGCCGTCATTTCGGGACGCGACCTCGCCGACGTGCAGACCCGGGTCGGTCTTCCGGGCCTGTGGTACGCGGGAAGCCACGGCTTCGAACTGATCGGCCCCGACGGGCAGCACCAGCAGAACGACGCGGCCCTGGCCGCCGTGCCCTACCTCGAGCGGGCCGCCGCCGCTCTGCAGGAACGGCTCGACGACGTGCCGGGCGCGGTGATCGAACACAAGCGGTTCACCGTCGCCGTGCACTACCGCAACGTCGCTCCGGACCGCGAGGAGGGACTCGTCGCCGCGGTGCACGAGGTCGCCGCCGCCGAGGACCACCTCCGGGTCACGACCGGTCGCAAGGTCGTCGAGATCCGCCCCGACGTCGACTGGGACAAGGGCCGGGCTCTCGAATGGGTGCTCGAGCACGTGCGCGACGAGCACAACCCGATCCCGGTCTACATCGGTGACGACATCACCGACGAGGACGCATTCGACGCGCTGGCCGGCACCGGACTCGGAATCGTGGTGCGCCACACCGAGGACGGCGACCGTCGCTCGGCGGCACAGTTCTCGGTGGACGATCCCGAACAGGTCCGGCGGCTGCTGCAGCGGCTCGCCGAGCTGTGGGGCGAGGACCAGGAGGTCGGCCCGCGCCACGACGCCTGGACCCTGTACTTCGAGGGCTACGATCCGCCGGCCGAGAAACTGCGCGAGGCCGTGTGCACGGTCGGCAACGGGTACTTCGCCACTCGTGGCTGCGCCCCCGAATCCCGTGCCGGTGCCGTGCACTACCCCGGCACGTACGCCGCCGGGATCTTCAACCGCCTGACGGACGAGGTGGCGGGCCGCACCATCGACAACGAGAGCATGGTGAACCTGCCGAACTGGCTGCCGGTCACCTTCCGCATCGACGGCGGCGAGTGGTTCGACATCGACTGCGTCGAAGTGCGGGAGTACTGCCAGTACCTCGATCTGCGTCGGGCCGTGCTCACCCGGCGGTTCCGATTCCGCGACGGTGCGGGCCGCACGACGACGGTCGTGCAGCGCCGGTTCGTCGCGATGCACCAGCCGCACGTGTGCGGCCTCGAGACGACGATCGTCCCGGAGGACTGGTCGGGGCGGCTCGAGATCCGGTCGGAGGTCGACGGCGCGGTCCGCAACACGCTCGTCGAGCGCTACCGGCACCTGGCCGGCGATCATCTCCGATTGCTGCACACCGCCCGATTGTCCGAGGACTCGGTGTGCCTGACGGTGCAGACCAACCAGTCCCGCATCCCCGTCGCCGTGGCGGCTCGCAGCACGCTCTGGCGCGACGACGAACGGATCCCCGCCGAGTACACCCTCCTCGACTCGGGCGGGCGGGTCGGGCACATCATCGCGCTCGATGTCGCGGCCGGGGAGCCCGTGACCCTGGAGAAGATGGCCACCCTGTTCACCGGGCGTGACCAGGCGGTGTCCGAGCCGTCGGAGGAGGCCGCGCGCTGGCTGGCCCGCACGGGGCGCTTCGAGGAAACGCTCGAGGGGCACGTACTCGCCTGGGTGCACCTGTGGGACCGCGTGGACATCTTCCTCGGGGGCGACGGCGAAGGCCTGCGGATAGTGCGGCTGCACCTGCTGCAGATGCTGCAGACGCTGTCGCCGAACACCGCGGATCTCGACGTCGGCGTTCCGGCGCGTGGCCTGCACGGCGAGGCGTATCGAGGGCACATCTTCTGGGACGAGCTGTTCGTGCTGCCGGTGCTGAATCTGAGGTTGCCGGGGTTGACCCGTTCGCTCCTGCGCTACCGCCACCGCCGCCTGGACGAGGCCCGCCGCGCGGCGCGGGAGGCGGGTCACAGCGGGGCGATGTTCCCGTGGCAGTCCGGCAGCGACGGCCGCGAGGAGAGCCAGCAGGTGCACCTCAATCCGAAGTCGGGACGGTGGAATCCCGACGCGAGCTGGCGCCAGCACCACATCGGGGTCGCGGTCGCGCACAACGTGTGGCAGTACTACCAGGTGACCGGGGATCTGGGGTTCCTCGCGGAGTACGGGGCCGAGATGCTGGTGGAGATCGCCCGGTTCTTCGCCGATCTCGCCACGTACGACCGCGCCCGCGACCGGTACGTCATCCGCGGCGTCATCGGCCCCGACGAGTTCCACTCCGGCTATCCCGACGCGCCCTTCGACGGGATCGACAACAACGCCTACACCAACGTCATGGCGGTGTGGGTGATCCTGCGCGCGCTCGAGGCGCTGGAGATCATCCCGCTGCGGATCCGCACCGAACTGGTCGACACCCTCGGTCTGACCGCTCGCGAGACGGCGCGTTGGGAGGACGTCAGCCGCCGCATGTTCGTGCCCTTCCACGATCAGGTCATCAGCCAGTTCGAGGGGTACGGGGACCTGGCCGAACTCGACTGGGAGGGATACCGGCGCCGGCACGGCGACATCCAGCGTCTCGACCGGCTCCTCGAGGCCGAGGGCGACGACGTCAACCGCTACCGCGCGTCGAAGCAGGCCGACGTGCTCATGCTGTTCTACCTGCTGTCGGCGGACGAACTGCGGGAGCTGTTCGAGCGGCTCGGCTACCAGCTGACGGGCGAAACCATCCCGCGGACGATCGACTACTACATGGCGCGGACGTCACACGGGTCGACGCTGAGCGCGGTGGTCCACTCGTGGGTTCTGGCCCGGGCGCATCGCGGTCAGGCCATGGAGTTCTTCGACCGGGTGCTGGCGTCCGACATCGCCGACATCCAGGGTGGCACCACCTCGGAGGGGATTCATCTCGCGGCCATGGCCGGCAGCGTCGACCTGCTGCAGCGTTGCTTCTCCGGGCTCGAGGCGCGGGGGGACCGCCTGGTCTTCGGCCCGGAGTGGCCGGAGGAACTCGGCGCGCTCGAATTCCCGATCTTCTATCGGGGGCACCACCTGCAGGTGCGGATCTCCGGTCGGCAGGTCGAGGTCAGCGCGGGTGCGGGCATCCAGCGTCCGATCGAGATCGAATGCCGCGGCCGGGTCGAACGCCTGCATCCGGGCGACACGGTCCGGATGCTCTGACGGTCCGGCAGTCGGCTAGAGCGGGCTGTCGAGCCACGAGTAGTCGACCCCGATCCAGCCGCCGGCCAGGCTGAGCGTGCCCAGCAGCCACAGCGTCATGACCACGACCGCGCCGGTCGTGAGCGCTCCCGCGCCCCGCACCACCAGCGACTGCTGCCCGAACCAGTGCATGAACCGGTCGTAGCGGCCCCGCGCGAAGTGCAGCAGCCGGTGAGCCCAGGCGAACTCCGAGGCCAGGATCCCCAGGCCGGCGAAGACGATCAGCCAGCCCGGGCCGGGGTAGGGGATGGCCACGATGCCGGCCAGGAACACGAGTGTTCCGAAGGTCCCGACGGTGATGCGGTACGTCAGATTCAGCGACGGGCGCGTCTCGATGCGCCGGCGCCAGCGGAGCCACCGCTGCTTCAGCCGACGCAACGGGGATATGTGGGTCCGGGCCCCGACCCGGTCGGGCGCAACCGCGTGCCGAATCCGTCCTTCACTCACGATCTACCGAGCCTGCTTCTCGTCATACCTGGGTGCCGTGCACGGCAGGGTCGTCTTCCAGTCTACCGACGACCCGCGGGTACGGCGGGGCCCCGGAACGCGGACCCGCACGTCGCGGGCCGCTGCGACCCGTGTGGTCAGGCTGCCGCGGCGTCCGTCGGGGTGGGATTCGCGGCGGTGAGCCGGTCCAGGTAGGCGGTGAAGACGGTGCCGAGGGCGACCGCGGTCTCGATCGTGTCGAGCCCCCGTATCGCCGCCACGAAGGACTCGTAGACGATGGCCGCTGCCTGCGACGGGAACAACCCGCCCTCGTCGGCGGTCAGCACCCGCACCGCGTCGTCCACGCTGCCTTCCACCGCGCCGGCCACCGATCCGTGCAGCGGCACCGCGGCCGCCGCGGCGATCAGGGCGTCCGCCAGCGCGGAGGAGGGGAACGCCACCGCAGCCGGAGCGATCACCCGACGGAACATCGTTACGTTCGCCATGTCGAACCTCCCGTGGAATCTCCCGAGCCGTTCTGTCGAGTGGTACCCGTGCGGGCACGCTGTACACAGTGCCCGAGGGGACCGACAAGTTCGGTGGCGGCGAGCGACTCGTCACGCCGCCAGGACGCGCCGGGCATCGGCACGTCCGGCCCGCATGAACTCCGGCCAGTCCCGGGTGCCGATGAACTGCCGGTAGAAGCCGACGCCCCGCACCTTCTCGTACGGGACCGGCTCGATCATCGTGACCCGCGACGCCGAGCGCAGCCGCGCCAGGTTCTCCCGCGCCAGCTCGACCTGTTGGGACGTGCGCACCTGACCGGCGATGTAGAGGATGCTCGCGCGGCGCTCGGCCCAGCCGGTGGCGTCCTCGCCTTCGAAGCCGGGTGGGTAGAAGCCGTTGACGGCGAGGGTGACCTCGCACGGCTGCTCGAGGTCGAGCAGCGGGTGGACGGGGAAGATGTCGACGATCCCGCCGTCACACCAGTGGAATCCGCCGAGCTCGACGGGCGCGACGAACAGCGGCAGCGCGACCGCCATGTGCACGGCCCGGGCCACGGGCAGGTCGGGATACGTTCGTGGCCCGAGGTATTCGAGCCGGTTCTGTTCGATGTTCCAGATCGGCGTGTAGGCGGGTACGGGCATCGCGGCGAGTGTCATGTCGCCGAGCAGGCGCCGGTACGTGGCCTCGATCGCATCGCCGCGCAGGATGCCGGCGAATCCGCGGCCCACCGTCGGTGCGACGGCGAGCAGCCGACGCCAGTCGACGTCGAGATAGTCCTCGGGATCCAGCGCGAGGGTGAACTCTGCGACCTCCTCGGCGGGGACTCCCGCCGCGATCGGGAAGCCGAACAGTGCGGAACCGGAGCACAAGGAGATCACCGCCGGCCGGATCCCACCCTCCTCCATCGCCCGGGCCACACCGACCAGAGACGCCAGCGCTCCGCTGCCCCCCGTCGCGGCCACCGCGATCCGGTCGCCCTTCTGCAGCCGGACCCGGAAGGGCTCGAACCGGGGAAACGGGTGCAGTTCCCGGTCCGGCGGGCCCGACGGCCGCTGCAGGGCCGCCCGCGTGACGTCGACGAGGAAACCGGCGTCGCTGCGCACGCCTTCGACCACGTCACGACCGCGGGAGAGGAGGTCGAAGTACTGGCGCACCCGGAAGATGTCGAGGACGGTGTCGAGCATGCCTCGACTGTGCGCGCGTGCCACACCGCGGGCCAGGGTCCTCGGTCCCGAATCCGTGCGGAATGCCCGCCGCGGTGCGGCGGTGGGCTAACGGCCGCGCAGCGGCTACCGGCCAGGGACGCGGCCCGGTTGGGCCGCGGTGCGGAGCTGATAGCGCCGTTCGGCGTAGTCCAGGTCGTCGCGCCACAGCCGGGTGGCCGTATGCCGCATGAGGGGGCGGAGGGCGGCGGCGGCGCGCCGGGTGGCGATGCCGAACCCGGGGCGAGGGGAATCGGCGACGACGGCCTCGACGATCGCGGTCCGGGGCCGCCCGTCCGGTCCGGCGCCGAGGGGCGTCGCGTGGGTCTCGACCACGCTGCCCACGCCCTCACCCGACACGATCCGCATGACGACGGTGCGCGGCTCCGGGCTGGTGAATTCGGCGCGCACCGGCACACCGATCCGGCCGGCGACCCGGAAGGTGACGTCGACGAGGAACCGGTCCTCGCCGTCCGCCGTGCCGCGGGTGGAGGGCGCCTCGACCACCTCCAGGCGGGCGAACGAATACGGGTGGAACCAGGCGCCGTGCCACGGGTCGAGGCGGTTGGCGACGATGTCGGCGGGTTCGCACACACCGACGAGGGTGGCCACCGCGGCGATGCGGGACTCGGCGGTCGGGCGCGCCGGGACGATCGGCAGTTCCGTCGGCTCCTCGCCGCCGACGTGATCGAGACGGACCCACACGAGCACCCCGTCGTCGTGGCTGGGGAAGGGCTTCCAGCCGTAGGCGCCGTCGGCGTCGAGGCGCAGCCCGTGCCAGCGGCAGACCAGCCCGCCGCAGTCCACCGCGGCCAGCGCCATCGGGGCGCCGAGGTGGGGGCAGGCGCCCGGGCCGACGAGCACCCGGTCGCCGTCGCGCCAGGCGACGAGCTCGATGCCGGCGATCGTGATGCCGAAGGGCCGGTCCGCGCCGATCTCACGGCCGGCCGCCACGACGTACCAGTTGCCGGACGGCCGGCGCTGGGCGCGGTCGAGGACGGCGGAGATCAGCTCGGGCCGTGCCCCGCGGTAGGTGGGTTGCTGCGCGGCCCAGCGGTCCGGGTCGATGGGCCGGACGGGCCAGGTGTCGGGCCAGCGCCGGTACAGCGGATCGAGCACGCTCATGCGGGGTGCCTTTCCAGGGCGGCTAGCCGGCGCAGGACGGGTGAACGGCCCTGCGTGGGCACCGTGTACAGGTCGTGGCCGGCCACACCCCATTGCGCGAGAAGGGAATTCGCGGCGTGCCACCCGGTGGTGGCCGCGCGTTCCATGAGGGCCACCGGCAGGTCGATCCGGATGCCGTCGCCGGCGAGCATCAGCCGCTCGTGCGGGGTGCGGACGGTGGGCCGTCGCGCGAAATCGCCCACCCCGAACAACGGGCAGTCCTGGCGCCAGAGCGTGCGTTCCTCGACGACGCGGGCCGCGGCGGTCTCGGGATAGATCGCGTGCAGGCGCGCGAGCACCTGGGCGCACACGTCCTCGGGCGAATGTGCCCCGCCGACAGCGTCTCCCGTCGCGGCGTACGCGTGCAGTTCCACGACCGAGCCGCCGGTGCGGCGAGTCCAGGCCCGGGCCTCCTCCTCGTAGCGGTCGAGCACGCTGACATTGTCGAGCGGGCGCAGGCCGCCGGTGCCGAGAAATGCCGGGCGGTCCGCGGCGACGGGACGGTCCAGCCACAGACGCTGCACCAGGAACGGGGGCGCGGAACGCAATCGGTCCACCCGGGAACGCCATCCGGGATCGCCGAGATCCGGCGAGGCGTCGACGAGGGCGCGCAGTCCGGCCACATCGAGCGCGAGGACGAGGCCGTCGGCGTCGATGCTGCCGCCGGTGTCGTCGTGGACGCGGAAGGTCCGGGTACCTCCGAGTTCGACGCCGGTCACCGCGGTGGAGGTACGGATGCGCGCGCCGTGTCCCGCGAGGTACCGGCCGAGCGGCTCCCACAAGGTGGTGTCGAAGTTGCCGGTGGCCACGTCGAAGAGCAGTCCCTCGGCGGAGCCGAGGAAGTAGATGTGGAACATCGTGGCCAGCTCGGCGGCCGACATGCCGGTCGGGGGAGCGAAGAAGCTGCGCGAGAACACCTCGAACGCCAGGTGGTTGGCCGCCTCCGGAAAGCGGATGCGCTGCAGGAATGTCTGTGCGTCGACGTCGTCGAGCCGGTCGTAGATCTCCGGCACGGACACGGTCGCCAGCGGGGCCGCCGCCCGCACGTCGATGCGCACCAGGTCCTGCAGCCGGAACGTGGGGCTGCGCAACGCGAACACCAGCGCGTTCCACGGAGGGGTGTTCGGGATCCCGCGAAAGGTGTCGCGCCGGCCCTCGCCGTCGATGAGCGGATAGTCGTCGACCGCCGTCAGCCGCTGCAGATCCGGGTCGGTGCGGCGCAGCAGCCGGCGCAGGTTGTAGTACTGCCGGAAGAAGGCGTGGAACCCGCGGTTCATCGCGATCCCGGTGCCGTCGTCGAGCCGTTCGTGCCACCCGCCGACCCGCCCGCCGAGGTGAGCCTCGCGTTCGAGCACCTCGACCTCCACGCCGCGCTCGGCGAGGGCGGTGGCGGCGGTCAGCCCCGCGATGCCCGCGCCGACGACCACCACTCGGGGCCGCTGCGGCAGATGCCCGGTGTCCGGCGCACCCCGAGAGGCGGCGTGGTGGGCGATCCGCCGATCGCTGCCGACGACACCGTTCATATAGCTGCCCTCCTGCGGCGCCGGTCCGAATCCGGCCGTCCTGGTCGAACAGTGGCGAGGCCGAGCCTACCGTGGCAAGGCCCCCGGCGACGGCCGACGCGGTCAGGCGCCGAGCCGGGCCGCGTGCGACGCGACGGCCTCGAGATGCTTGTCCGCGGTGCTCAGATCCAGGTGGGCGTCGCTGAGGCCGTCGATGACCTCCCGCAGGTTGGCCTCGGCGGCGGCGTCGTCCGGTACCGGATCCACCAGGTCGAACGCCTCGGCGAGGGAGCGCACGCGCCGGTCCAGGGCCTGCAGATCCGTGCGTAGTTCGGCGACCTGCCGGAGGAGATCGTTCATCGTGCTCCCTCCCCGTGCTGTGCGGCCGGCGACCGTCCGGGCGCGAACATTCGGCCGCACGCTCACGGTAAGCCGGAACCGGGGACCTTCGAGGCGGAACGGGCGGTCCGGGAAGTGACGTCACGAGATAGGCTCGACTGGGCGCGTGTGTCGGCGAGCGCATGCGGCAACCGGGTGAAGACGAAGGCAGTGGAACGGCTGAAGTCCCGGAGGGCGTGGACTTCTCCGGGGCGCGTAGCCGACACCGGGTGGGAGAAAGGTGAAGAGAACCGCCGGGCGACCCGATCCTGATTCTCGGAGACTCGCCGTGGTCCGGCCTGGCGGACTGGTCGCCCGAGCAAGCCGAATCGTACTTCGCGAATCGTGAGGCGCACGGGTTCAACGCATCGACAATCTCTGCGGTCGCCGTCCCCGACAACGGCGGGCCGAGCGAGGAGGGAGCGACCTTCGACGGCATCCGACCGTTCGTCGACGGCGACATCACGGCGTGGAACGAGCGGCACTGGACACGTGTCGACGAGTACCTGCGGATCGCCTGCCGGCACGGGAACACGCTGTTCCTCTACCCGATGGACGGGTGGAACATTTCCGACGTGTTCGCGTCGGCGACTCCCGAACAGGCCGCGGTCTACGGCCGGATGTTCGCCCAGCGATACGCTCGGTTTCCGAACATCGTCTGGATGACCGGCGGGGACTACTCTCCCGAGACAGACGATCCCGCTGCCGGTTCCGAATCCGACCACGTGTTGCGCGGCATGCTCGAAGGGATCAGGGCGGCCGGCTCGGACAGGCCGTTCTCGATACAGCTGGGACCTCAGAAATCGCTCTCGACGGACAACCCCTTCTGGGAACCGTTGGTGGACTGGAACTTCGTCTACACATATCTGCCGACGTACAGGGCAGTACTGGACGGTTACGAGCGACCGGCGGGCGCCAGGGACCCGCGTCCCGCCGTCTTCTCGGAGGGAAACTACGAGGGCGAGAACAACCAGCCCGACACGGCGCCGACAACCGACGAGACCCTTCGGCGCCAAGCTCTGTGGGCGTTGACCTCCGGATCACCGGGGGAGTTTCGTGGCTCCGACGACTGGGAGTTCCGAGACGGCTGGGAATCGCGCCTCGACACACCCGCCGTCACGCAGCTCGAGGCCATTCGCGATCTGTGGGCGTCGTGGGCCTGGTGGCAGTTGGTGCCGGACGTCGACGAGCCGTTCGTCCTCGACGGGCGAGGCACCCGATCGGCGGACGACGAGATGGTGGACGTCCTGGCCGACGACTACGTCACCGCTGCACGCACCCCGGACGGCTCGCTCGCCGTCGTCTATGTGCCGACGCAGCGCACGATCCGGCTCGACCGTGCGCTGATTCCGCCGGGCGCGACACTCGGCTGGATCGATCCCGCCGATGCCGCCGCGTCTTCGCTGCCGGCGGAGATCGATCGGGACGGAAACGTGGCCACCCCGGGGACGAACGTCGACGGCGACCAGGATTGGCTCCTGGTGGTCGAGGCGTGAACGGGGAGGCCGGGTCGGCGCGTCAGATCATGATGGCGGCGATGGCTACGGCCACCAGAACGGACGCTGCGACTGCCAGCCCGAGAAGCACCGAACCGGTGACGGCGACCGCCATGGCTGCCGCCACCACGCACGCACCTGCCGCCGTGCCGGACGTGTGCCGGAGACGCGAGTAGGACTCGCCGGCGTCGTCGTCGATATCGGTCCGTAACCGGTGCCGACCCTCGCATGTATGGACCACTGATGTACCCCCTGCCGTACCACAGTGTGATCGCTCTCACATTATGCACTTATATGTATCGCATCACAAAACGATTTCGCCGGTCGAACGCGTATCCGGATCGTCGCGGTGCTCCTCTCGTCCCCTGTTCGTGCACCGAGGGTGTGAATTCCGTCCGGGCTGGGTATCGGATACGGAGTCGGCAGGGAAGGAGACGGGCGTATGGAGACGGAACGACAGGGCGGCAACGACGAGCCCCTGGTCGCGCACCCCGTGGTGGCTTTCGTGCTGGACGGCATGCTGGTGCTGGCCGTGGCCGTGGTGGGGATGTGGATGTTCGGTTCGCTCCTGTGGGCGGCACTCGGCGGGGCGTTCTGCGCGGCCACGCACCTGCTGTGCCGGGCCACGGGGAACTGCGGTGCGCCCTCGCGCTCCGCGGTCACGCAGCCGGAGAAGCAGAAGTCGGTCCTGGTGGCCACGGACGTCCAAGCCGAGGTCGCACAGGCGGCCTGACGCTCGGTCCCCGGCGGGTTCGAGTCGCACGCTCACGACGCGTCCTCGCTGCGCGAGTTCGTCGGTCACGGGTGCCGATCCCTTCCCCGGCAACGATGTTCCGAACGTTACCGGAGGTCTCCGGCAGCAGAGAGGACACGGAACCGCCTCCGCGGGGCGTCGTCGCGGCCTATCGTAGGCGTGCGGATCTCGTATGGGAGGACCCATGACCGAACCGGTGTTCGAGGAGTCGCAGGGCGCGGGCGGACCGCCGCAGTTCGAGGGACTGCGCGCCATGTTCGTCAACTGCACGCTCAAACGGTCGCCCGAGACCAGCAACACGCAGGGGTTGATCGATCGCAGTGTGGCGTTGATGGAACGCGAAGGCGTCACGGTGGACCAGATCCGGGCCGTCGACCACGACATCGCGACGGGCGTGTATCCCGACATGACGGAGCACGGATGGCCGAGCGACGAATGGCCGCAGTTGTTCGACCGGATCCTCGCCGCGCACATCCTCGTCATCGCCGGGCCCATCTGGCTGGGTGACAATTCGTCGGTCACCAAGAAGGTCGTCGAACGTCTCTACGGCTGTTCCTCGCTGCTCAACGAGCACGGCCAGTACGCGTACTACGGCCGCGCGGGCGGTTGCCTGATCACCGGCAACGAGGACGGCGTCAAGCACTGCGCGATGAACATCCTCTACAGCCTCCAGCACCTCGGATACGTGATCCCGCCGCAGGCCGACGCCGGCTGGATAGGGGAGGCCGGCCCGGGTCCCTCGTACCTCGATCCGGGGTCGGGCGGCCCGGAGAACGACTTCACCAATCGCAACACCACGTTCATGACCTACAACCTCATGCACACCGCCGCACTACTCGTGCGAGCCGGTGGCTTTCCCGTGGGTGGCAACCAACGATCGCTGTGGGACGCCGGGTGTCATCCGTCGTTCGAGAACCCCGAGCATCGGTGATGCCGGCGCAGATCGGCGAGCGTGGCCCGAGGGCTGTGTGGTGCGCGGTCCTCCCGCTCGCGGTGCTCGTAGCCACAGGCTGTGGGGCGACGGGCGAGAGCTCCTACGATGTCGTCCCGGCGTCGGAACCTGCGGTGACCACGGCCGGAGAGCCGACGGTGATCACCACGGCGAACGGCCCCATCGGTGAAATGCTCTTCGACCGGAGGGACCAGGCGATCTACATCTTCGACCGGGAGGCAAGCACGGTCCCCGATTGCTACGGCGACTGTGCCGTGGCGTGGCCGCCGGTGCTCACCGTCGGTGCTCCCGTCGCGGCCGGAGACGCCGACCAGGGGCTGCTGGGCACCACGTCGCGCTCCGACGGGACCACCCAGGTCACCTACGCCGGGCACCCGCTGTACTTCTATGCCGACGAGGAGCCCGGACAGGTGCTGTGCCACAAGGTCGAGGAGTTCGGCGGCCTGTGGCTGGCGATAGACGAGGCCGGCGTGCCACTCCCGTGACCGGGGTGACCGTCCGGTGGTGTTCTACCGTCGCCCGAGCGAACGTGAGCGGGTACCAGGAGTGGCGGATGCGAACCATTCGAACCCGCGATATCGGGATGAGCGAAAGATGCCTTGTGGCGCAGCGTATCTCGCGCGACGGTCCTCGTTCGGTGAGGGGCTTCCGCGGACCGTAGCCTCCGCGTCGAGTGCGGCTACCAGTACTGATGCCGTCTTCCGTCGGTGTCGGCGACGAATATGACCGCGTCGGCGCCGTCCAGGTCTGCCGGGCCCAGCGGGATGTGGCCGGGCACGAGCGGTTCGCCCGTGCCGATCGACGGGGCAAGCGCGGCGCGCAGGGCCGGTGCCGGGAACAGGGCGCGGCGGGTGGTCGCCTCGGCCAACACGCCTTGGAGGGTGCCCGGATCGCTGGCGGGGTTGGCGTCGGAGGCCAGGAACACATAGCGCTCGCCGAGGGTGAGCCCGACGAGCGCGCCGGCGCTTCCCCAGCTCACCTCGTCCTCGCCGACCGGCATGTGGGACTGCGCACGCTGGAGGTGAACGTTGTGCGCGAACACCAGGCTCGGCCCGCGTCGCTGCTCCTGGGCGACGATCGCGAGCAGGTTCTCGGCCATCATCTCGGAGCGCAGGCTGAGCAAGGTCGCGATGCGATCGGGTGCGGGACTGGCCATGGCGGCGTGATAGCGCAGCAGGCCCTGGGCGGTGCGCGCGTGCGCGACGGCGTGGTCGTAGCCGGTCGGGTCGGCGGGGCGCAGGCCGGGTGCCGCGCGGCGCAGCGCGCTGGCGAGGTCGTCGGCGACGATGCGCAGGGCGCGAGCGCGATCGGAGTCGCCGATGGACGCTGCCGGGTCGAACATGGCCGCCTGGTTCGTCCAGTCCGCGTCCTCGCCGAGCAGCGCGTCGAGGTCGCGGACCGATGCGGGCCGCAGCGCCGCGGGCAGGTAGTCGTTGGCCGAGGACAGTGCGCGTCGCGGGCTCGGCGCACCGGCGAACTCCAACGGCGCGTCGAAGCCGTGGAAGCGAACCCGATCCTGCGGCGCGCGGCCGGCATTGTGGGCGCGGAGCCATTCGACGAGTTCGCGGTTGCCCGGCACGGCGCCGAACCCGTGGCTGAACCCGGTCGCGAGCACCGTGTCGATCTCCGCCGTTCCCCCGGTCACGTAGTCGTCGACGACGGACGCGGCAAAGACATCGGTCTCCAGCACGATCGACCGGTACCCCCGTTCGACGAGGTGACCGAGGAGTTCGTTGCGCAGTAACGGGAACGCCTCGATCCCGTGGGTCGGCTCGCCGAGTGCGAGCAGGGTCGGCGGTTCGGTCCGCGTGGCGAGCAGTTCGTCGAGGGCGCGGCCCAGGCTTGCCGGGTCGTCGAGTTGGCGGCCGATTCCACGCAGTGCTGCGGCAGTAGACATGAACACCCCTTTCGGAAGGAACTGCCCTCGACGATATCGTTGAAGAATCAAGTGAAACTTCCGCGATTCCGACCAGGAATCCGGAGGTGGAAGCCTCAATCGGAGGTGCACGTTGCGACCCATCGACCTCGCCCGGGAACACGGGTTGTCCGCACAGGCGATCCGCAACTACGACGACGCGGGCATCCTCCCGCCGGCCGAGCGCAGCGAGACCGGCTACCGGCGCTACACGACCCTGCACGCGCAGGCTCTACGCGCCTTCCTCGCGTTGCGCGGTGGCCACGGACACCAGCAGGCAACGGACATCATGCGCGCAGTCCACCGCGGCGACACCGAGTCCGCCTACCGGCTGATCGACGCCGCGCACGTCGCGCTGCTCGCCGAACGCGGCACCCGCACCGAGGTCGCAACGGCCCTGGGCGCCCTGTCCACCACGGCACCGACTGCTGTCCGCGGTCGACCGCTGACCGTGGGCGAACTCGCCCGCCGACTCGGCGTGCACCCGGCCACGCTGCGCACCTGGGAGACCCAGGGCATCCTGCGCCCCGACCGCGACCGGGCAACGGGCTATCGCGAATACGGACCGGACTGCGTGCGCGACGCCGAGATCGCACGGCAACTGCGCCAGGGCGGCTACCCGCTGTCCCAGGTCACCCGGTTCCTCGAGTCGCTGCGCACGGCGGGCGGGGCGGACGCGTTGACCGCCTTCCTCGGCTCCTGGCAGGACCGGCTGACCACGCGCAGCCGCAACCTTCTCGCCGGCGCGGCCCAGCTCGATACCTACCTCACCATGCTCGATCGGACACAGCAGGGGTGGCCGACGACGTAGTGAGGGCAAGGGCCGGATCCTGGGACCATCCGCGCAATGCTGCCCAGGAACTACACCGCGCGCCCCGGTGAACGCGCTTGCGAGCTCGTGGGCGACGCGGCTGAACGCGGCGGGAAAGACCAGGATCGGGTGTGTGGACGGCGTCGGGACGAGCGGCTCGGTGCTCGTCGAGTACGCGACTGCCTTGCGGGACCACGCGCCGGTCGGCCATTCGCTGGCGTGGATGCCGCCGGTGACCCATCTTCCGGAGGCTCTGTCCTCGCTCCGCCTCTGGCCGAGTCGATGACGTAAAGCGTTCTGCGGCAGCCGATTGAGATAGGTCTCGGACGCGCCGCTGTAGATCGCGGTGGTCGAGGCGTGGGCGTGCCCAGCTCCCGCCGCCGACATCCCTCGATCCACCCGTAGGGCGGATCGAGCAGATACTTTCAGAACAGCCCGATCCCGATCGCGTGGTTCCGCAGCGTCGACAGCATCACCGGCGTCTCGCCCGAGCGCATATGACCTGCCCATGCCTCTGCCTCCGTATCGTCCGGATTCCATTGTCACGGATACAATTCCGTGCGAGCCGCAATTGCGGGCGGATCGTGCCGTTCTCATGCAGAAACCGTGCACGCTGCTCACGCGCCCGTCCCTCCAGCATCGCCTCGATCACAGTCTGCCCAGCGTGCCAAGTGCACGACGTTGCGTGCCAGAACCCGTCGCGCCGAACCGGGGGCCTCGTCAACCTCAGCAATGTTGCATCCAGTCCTATTTCGGCGACTTTACCTCGTCCGGCTCGCTGTCCGGCCGCAGACCCTTCCAACTCGGGTGGCGCAGACTGCCGCCGGTGAACTCGCGATACTCGACGTCCCCGACCAGCACCGGCTCGGCCCATCGGGCGGCCCGGACGACGGGCGTCGGAGGCGTCACGTCGAACGGATCGCTGGGCCGCTCGAGTGCGTCGAGCCGCTCCCACAGGGAGCGCCGGCCGGCGGTGGTGAAGCCGGTGCCGAGGTTGCCGATGTGGACGAGACGGCCGTCGTCGTCGTGGGCGCCGAGGACGAGGGAGCCGACAGTCGCGCGGTGCATGCCGGTGCCCGGTGTCGGTAGGTCGAAATGTTGGAACCTGTCGAAAGGGTACGCGCGGAGCGGCTGTTCCTATTCTCGTGCGAGGCTCGTCAGTCGGACTCTCCGAACAGGGGCCGGATTCCGTCGGCGAGCATGAGGTGTTCGTTGCTGGCGCCGGCTGCGATCATCGGCCAGACAAGGGCGGTGTCGTCGACGATGAAGTCGATGACGACGGGTCGATCGGTGATGGCTTGTGCCCGGGCGATGGTGGCCTCGAGGTCGTCTTCGCGTTCGCAGCGCAGAGCGACGCAGCCGAGTGCTTCGGCGAGCAGGACGAAGTCGGGGATGCGCCGGGTGTGGGTGGCGAGGTCGACGTTCGAATAGCGGCCCTGGTAGTGGACGTGCTGCAGTTGCCGGACCATGCCGAGGTTGCCGTTGTTGATGACGGCGACTTTGAGGGGGACGCCTTCGATGGCGGCGGTAGCGAGTTCCTGGTTGGTCATCTGGAAGCAGCCGTCGCCGTCGATCGCCCAGACTTCGCGGTCGGGTGTGCCGAGTTTGGCGCCGAGGGCGGCGGGGACCGCGTAGCCCATGGTGCCCAGGCCCCCGGAGTTGAGCCAGGTGCGGGGCTGGTCGTAGGTGATGAAGTGCGCCGCCCACATCTGGTGTTGTCCGACACCGGCGACGTAGATCGCGTCCGGGCCGGCGGCTCGGCCGATTGCCTCGATGACCCGTTCGGGTGCGAGAGCGCCGGTGGGCGGGCGGGTGTAGCCGAGCGGGTAACTCTCGCGTATCCGGTCGAGTTCGTCGTGCCAGTAGTCGAGATCTGTTGCCGAACAACCAGTTCTGTCGGCACGGATCTGATCGTTCAGAGCGCTGATGACGTTCTTGCAGTCTCCGACGACCGGTACGTCCGCGTGTCGGTTCTTGCCGATCTCCGCCGGGTCGATATCGACGTGGATGACACGCGCGTGCGGGGCGAAGGATGTCGGGTCGCCGGTGACCCGGTCGTCGAAACGGGCACCGAGTGCGATCAACAGGTCGCTGCGTTGCAGGGCGGCCACGGCGGCGACGGTGCCGTGCATGCCGGGCATGCCGTAGTGCAACCGGTGGCTGTCGGGGAAGGCTCCGCGGGCCATGAGCGTGGTCACGACGGGAATGCCGGTCAGTGCGACGAGTTCGCGAAGCTCTGCTGCTGCGTCGGCTTTGATGACTCCCCCGCCGACGTAGAGCACGGGGCGTTCGGCTGCGGCGATCAGATCGGCGGCGGCCCGGACCTGTTTGGGATGGGGCCGGGTGACGACGCGGTATCCGGGCAGATTGCGTTCCGGGGGCCAGGTGAAGGTGGTGCGGGCTTGCAGGACGTCCTTGGGGATGTCGACCAGCACCACGCCGGGCCGTCCGGTGGAGGCGATGTGGAAGGCGTCGGCGAGGGCTTTCGGGATCTCGGACGGCTCGGTGACGAGCATGTTGTGTTTGGTGATCGGCATGGTGATGCCGCAGATGTCGACTTCCTGGAAGGCGTCGGTGCCGATGAGGGGGCGTCCGACCTGTCCGGTGATCGCCACGACGGGCACCGAGTCCATCTGGGCGTCGGCCAGCGCGGTGACCAGGTTCGTCGCTCCGGGCCCGGAGGTGGCCATGCACACCCCGACCTTGCCGGTGGCTTGGGCGTAGCCGGTGGCGGCGTGACCGGCGCCTTGTTCGTGCCGCACCAGGACGTGCCGGACCTGCGGGGAGTCGAGCAGAGGGTCGTAGACCGGGAGGATCGCCCCGCCCGGGATGCCGAAGACGATCTCGACATCGAGCGCTTCCAGGGACCGCACCACCGATTGGGCACCGGTGACCGGGACCGGCGCGGAGGACGGGTTCGGGAGCGTGCGGGCAGCTGTTTCTGCAGGTCGTGCCGGGGCGGCGTCGGCCGGCGCGGTCGGGACGAGCATGGTGGGTAGGTTCACGGGAGTCTTTCTGCAGTCGCCCGGAGGGGAGGACGGTCGGATCGGTTCGCCGTGTTCGTCGGAGCGGTGTGTGGACGTCGCGTCGGCCGGGGCAGCTTGGAGGTGCAGATGTCGCGGAGCAACGAACTTGTCGCAGTGTCGATCTCGTCGGTGGAGGTCGTGGCGAGGGCGAACACACGGCGATAGAACGCCGTGGGGGTCAGGCCGAACTGGGGAAGGATGTATTCGTCTCCGTCGCCGAAGGGAGACCAGCGGAGCGCGAAGTCGACCATGGCCCGTTCGTCGGGTGTCATCGTTTCTCCTCTCCGGCGGAGGCGCCAGGGTGTCACGGCAGGTCGGCTGCGGTGAATCCGTGTTCGAGGGTGTTCTTGACGGCGGTGAGGAAGCGGGCCGCGTCGGCGCCGTCGACGATGCGATGGTCGTAGCTCAGCGACAGATAGGCCATCGAGCGGACGTCGATGCGCAACTGTCCGTCCTGGCGGGTGGGGACGAGTCGTTCGACGACGGCGCCGGTGCCGAGGATTCCGGTCTGGGGTTGGTTGATGATCGGGGTGTCGAACAGAGCCCCGCGGCTACCGGTGTTGGTGAGGGTGAATGTGCCGCCGGATAACTCGTCCGGGGAGATCGTGCCGGTGCGGACACGTTCGGCCTTGTCGGCGATGGCCCGGGCGAGCTGTTCGATGCTCATCCGGTGGGCGTCGCGGATGACCGGCACCATCAACCCGCGTTCGCTGTCGACAGCCATACCGAGATGGCAGTGCTCATGGTAGGTCACTTCGGTGACCTCCGTGTCGAGCGAGGCGTTGAGCACGCGGTGCTGCGCCAACGCTGCGACGGCGGCTTTGGCGAAGAACGGTAGGAACGAGAGCTTGATACCGGTCCGCGCGTGAAAGGCATCCTTGTGCGCCGCCCGCAAAGCCGCGATCGCGGTGACATCGACTTCCACCACCGACGTCAATTGCGCTGCGATCTGGAGGGATTCGACCATCCTGTGGGCGATCGTCCGCCGGATCCGGGGTAGTTTCTCCACGACGATGCCGCCCGAAGTGGGAGCGTGGGGTGCAGCAACCGGGTCGGCCGGTTCCGGTGACGACGGACGGGAAGGGGCGGTCGTCACCGGAACCGGAGGCACTGCTGCGGCAGAGGGTGTCGGATCCACAGCCGGTGCCGTTACAGGAGGAACAGGAGTCACGGTCACCGAACCGGAACCGGGGTCCGCGATGACGGCGAGCTCGGCGCCGACGGCGACGACGTCGTTCTCCTCGGCGAGGATGTGCTGCAGGACACCGGTGAGGGGGGAAGGGATTTCGGTGTCGACCTTGTCGGTGGCGACTTCGAGTAGGGGTTCTTCGGCGGCGACGTGGTCGCCGGGTTGTTTGAGCCAGCGGGTGACGATGCCCTCGTCGACGCTTTCCCCGAGGGCCGGCATGCGCACAGTGGTACCGGTGAGTTGTTCGGTGGTCATGGGGTCTCTCGGCTTCTGGTGATGCGCGAACGGTGGCCGGTCAGGGGAGGATGTCGAGGGCAGCGGCGACGATGCTGTCGGTATCGATACCGTGATAGCGGTAGACATCGTCGAGCCCGCCGACCTGCCCGAACCGGGATACCCCGAGGCAGGTGCTGCGCACCTGGTTGATGCCGGCGAGGAAGGCCAGGGTGTGCGGGTGGCCGTCGAGGACGGTGACCATCGGGGTGGCCCGATCTGTGGGGAAGAGCTGATCGAGGATCCAGCTCGCACCCGAGCCTCGGCCCTGGCGGGCCTGCCAGGCCTCGAACAGCAATCCGGGGCTGGTGATGCACAGCACGTCCGCCGGCACCCCGGAGGCCTCGAGCCGGTCGGCGGCGGCGAGCGCCTCGGTGATCATCGCGCCCATCGCCACGATCGTCACCTGGGCGTTGTCCCGGCGCCGGATCGGATAGCCACCGGCGACGACCTGCCGGCGGCGGCGTTCGCGCGCGGCCGGGTCGGTGGGCACGGCGGCGAGGGTCTGATCCACCGGGCGGGTCGAGAGCCGCAGATACGCCGAGGTGCCGTCGGGGCGGCCGAGCCGGGCGAGCGAGGCGAGCAGGGTCCATTCGACGTCGAGGGCGAAGGCCGGTTCGTAGCTGATGCAGCCGGGTTGTTCGAGACCGATCGAGGGGGTCTTGATCGACTGGTGCGCACCGCCTTCGGCGGCGAGGGTGACCCCGGAGGGGGTGCCGACGAGGATGGACTGTCCGCCGGCGTAGATGCCGTACGACCACGGCTCGAGGGCGCGTTCGACGAACGGGTCGTAGAGCACCCCGATGGGCAGCAGCGGCTGGCCCCAGCGGCTCCAGGTGGCGCCGAGTTCGCCGATCAGCCCGACCAGGTTGGTTTCGGCGATGCCGAGTTCCATGTGCTGCCCGGTGGGCCGCTCGTTCCAGTGCATGATCGTTTCGGCGTCGTCGGCGAACCAGTTGTGCCGCTCGGCCGCCGACCACACCCCGACCTTGTTCACCCAGCCGCCGAGGTTGGTGGTCGAGCTGACGTCGGGACTGACGGTGACCACCCGCTGGGCCGCATCCGGGGATTCACGAGTCAGGTCCAGCAGTACCCGGCCGAGTGCGGCCTGGGTGGTGGCGGTGCCCTTGGGGGTGCGGCCGATGTCGGTGGGAATCGTCAGCTCCGGCACCGTCGGAACGGGTTCGCGCCGCAGCCGGTCGGCGGTGCTCTGGCACAGCCGGCCCGCCGGACTGTCGTCGGCGAATCGACCCCACGGGTGGTTCGGGTCCATCCCCAACGTGTCGGCGAGCTGGTGGTATTCGTCGACGGTCAGCAGCGCGGAGTGGTTCTGCGGATGCCCTTCGGTGGGCAGGCCGTAGCCCTTGATGGTGTAGGCGATGATCACCGTGGGGCGGGTGTCGTCGATCTGCCGGTACGCCTGCGAGAGGGCGGCCAGGTCGTGCCCGCCGAGGTTGCGGACCGCGGCGGTGAGCGTCGCATCGTCGAGCGTGGCGATCAACTCGGCGATCCGCGTGCTGCCGGGGCCGTCGCCGGGCAGCCGGTGCCGGACCTCGGCGGCGGTGCAGCGCAGCAGCCGCTGGTATTCCGGATTCGGCATGTCCAGGATCCGGGTGCGCAGCGCATCCCCGCCGGGACGGGTGAACAGTGATTCGAGCAGCCGCCCGAATTTGACGGTGAGGACCTGCCAGCCGGCGGCGTCGAACATCTTCTCCAGGCGGCGGGCGGCGATGTTGGGCACCACCCGGTCCAGGGACTGGCGGTTCAAATCGACGATCCACACCACCTCACCGAGGTCGGCGATGCCGGGATCGAGGATGGCCTCCCAGACCGCGCCCTCGTCGAGTTCGGCGTCGCCGACCAGCGAGTACTGCCGGCCCCGACCGGTGTCGCCCAGGTGGGTGTCGACGTAGCGGCGGGCCATCGCACCCCAGATCGGGGCGGTGGCGCCGATCCCGACCGACCCGGTGGAGTAGTCGACCGTGTCCGGGTCCTTCGACCGGCTCGGGTAGGACTGCAGGCCACCGAACTCGCGCAGGGTGGTCAGGTACTTCTCGTCCAGTTCACCGAGCAGGTAGTTGATGCTGTGCAGCACCGGCGAGGCATGCGGCTTGACCGACACCCGATCCCCCGGACGCAGGTGCTCGAACCACAGGGTGGTCATGATCGAGACCATCGACGCGCAGGACGCTTGATGGCCACCGACTTTCAGGCCGGTGGGGTTGGGGCGAACCCGGTTCGCGTGGTGGATCATCGAGGTCGACAGCCACAGCACCCGCTGCCGGATCGCCTCGAGGGGGGCGAGGTCCTCGGACGCTCCGATGTGGCCGGTGGGGTGTGAGGTCACGGAGTCGAGGGATACAGGCTGGGACATCGGAATTCTCCTTGGAAGACAACAACGCGGAACCGGGCAGGGCTACTGCATCAGGTGCCGAGGGGAGCCGGCTCGGCCGACGACGGATGAGAAGCGGCCGAGCGGCGAAGGAATGGGGATGCCAACCGGATTGTGTCTGGGGAGGCTTGCCCGACCTGCGGGGTGTGACAACAGTCCACCAGTGCACGACTGTTTGCGCAATACTGGAACCGAAAATTGAGCACTATGCACCCCGCTGGAGGGTGTGGACGAAAGCGAGGTTGGCACTTTGCCAAGCACACACCGAGCCGACCGAATCGACGCGCGAATCCTGACCGCCCTGTCGAAGGACCCGCGTGCCACCGTCATGGCCGTGGCTGATCGAACAGGTTTGTCCCGCAACACCGTTCAAGCACGTTTGAGCAAGCTCGACGATGCCGGAGCGCTGCGCTCGTTCGAACGCCGGATCGACCCGGCCGTGCTCGGTTATCCGCTGCAGGCGTACGTGCTCACCAACGTCACCCAGCGCAAACTCGACCGGGTCGGGGCCGCGCTCGACGCGATACCCGAAGTTCTGGAAGTGCACGGCCTCAGCGGCGTCGCCGACCTGCTCGTGCACGTCGCGGCCCGGGACGCGGACGATCTGTATCGCGTCGCCGGGGACATCCTGAACATCAAGGGCGTCAAACGCACCACCACGGCCCTGGTGATGCGCGAGATGGTGGACTACCGGGTCCGACCACTGCTCGACACGCTTGCGGAGTAAGCAACTCACGATCACTCCCAGCGGAGGCACGTGGTGTGCTCGAGGCGCGGAAGCCGCTCGAACCACGGGTTCTCACCCGGATGTCCGATGTTGACGACCAGCAGCGACCGCCACTGCCCGTCGGGGAAGAAGTCGGCATCGAGTGCGGCGGCGTCGAACCCGCTCATCGGCCCGGCCGCCAGACCGCGGGCACGGACGGCGAGGATGAAGTAGCCGGCCTGCAGCGCCGCGTTCAGTTGGGCGGTGGCCGACCGGACTGCCTCGTTCGATTCGTAGAGCTGCCCGAGTTCGGGCTTGAACGGCAGCAGGGTGCCCATATGGTCGTGGAACCGGGTGTCGACGGCCAGGATCGCCGCGGCCGGAGCCGAAGCGGTCTTGGCCTTGTTGCCGTCGTTCATGTGGGTGACCAGCCGATCGCGCCCGGATTCCGTGCGAACGAAAACTATTCGCAGCGGTTGGGTGTTCGCCCCTGTCGGTGCCCACCGCGCCAACTCCCAGATCTCGGTCAGGTGCTCGTCGGACACCGGGATGGGCGCGAAGGTGTTAGCAGTCCGCGCCGAGGTGAACAACACATCGAGCGCCCGTTCTTCGACAGGCGCGAGCCGGTGGGGTGCAGGGTTCTCTACGGTGTCGGTCACGACAGTCCTCACTGATCCTGTGTCTGGCGAGAGCGGTGAAAGGCATTGGCGTAGTCGATGTACCAGTCCAGGGCATCGGTATCGGCGACGGTGGCCCGGTTCAGTGCACTTTCCGGCGGGGCCCCTTGGATGAGCTTCTTGATCGGCACCTCGAGGCGTTTGCCGGTGCGGGTCATGGGTACGGCGGGGACGTCAACGATCTCGTCGGGAACGTGTCGCGGTGAAACCTCGGTGCGGATGGTGGTGCGGATCTTGTCCACCAGTGCGTCGTCGAGGTCGTGACCGTCGTGGAGCACGACGAACAGGGGCATGTGGTAGCCGCCGTCGGGGAGTTCGGCGCCGATGACCAGGGCGTCGGCGATCTCGGGGAGGGCTTCGATGGCCTGGTAGATGTCGGCCGAGCCCATCCGCACGCCGCCGCGGTTGATGGTCGAATCGGAGCGGCCGTGGATCCGGCAGCTGCCGTGGTCGGTGATGGTGATCCAGTCGCCGTGCCGCCACACTCCGGGGAAGGTGTCGAAGTACGCGTCGTGGTAGCGGTGACCGTCGGGGTCGTTCCAGAAGTAGATCGGCATCGACGGCATCGGCGCGGTGATGACCATTTCCCCGACTTCGTCGGTGACCGGGTGTCCGTCGGCATTCCAGGCTTCGACTGCGACTCCCAGGCACGGTCCCTGCAGCTCGCCCGTGTACACCGGCTGGAGGGGATTGGCCCCGACGAACGCGGTAGCCACATCCGTCCCTCCGCTGTCGGAACCGAGGTGCACATCGGACTTGACCGCCTGATAGACCCAGGTCCAGGTGGAGTCGGGCAGTGGGGAGCCGGTGCTCATGATCGACCGCAGCGAACTCAGATCGACGTCCGCACCGGGAGTGGCGCCGGCCTTTTCGCACAGGGTCAGGTAGGCGGCTCCGGTGCCGAAGCGGGTGACGCGTTCCTTACCGCAGATACGGAACAGGGTGTCCGGGCCGTCGGCGGTGGGGCTGCCGTCGTAGGTGACGATGGTCGCGCCGGTGACCATGGCGTCGACGAGCATGTTCCACACCACCCACGCGGTGCTGGCGGCGATGAACACCCGATCGGTGGGGCCGAGGTCGTAGTGCAGGGCGTTGGCCTTGAGGGATTCGAGCAGGATGCCGCCGTGGGAGTGCACGATGCCCTTGGGCAGTCCGGTGGTGCCGGAGCTGTAGAGAATCCACAGGGGATGGTCGAACGGCACCTGCTCGTACCGGGGCTCGGCGTCACCGGTGATCAGCTCGGCGAAATCGAGGACACCGTCGGGAAGCGGTGTCGTGCTGTCGAGGTTGCGGACCATGACGGTGTGCGTGACGGTGGGCAGGTGGGCCTGCAGCTCGGCGAGCAGGGCGCGGCGGTCGATGTCCTTGTGGTTGAACCGGTAGCCGTCGACGCCGATCAGCACGGTCGGTTCGATCTGGATGAACCGATCCAGCAGTCCCTTGAGGCCGAAATCCGGTGCGCAGCAGGACCACACCGCGCCGAGGCTGGCCGCGGCGAGCACCGCTACCACCGTCGGCGCGATGTTCGGCAGCACCGCCGCGATCCGGTCGCCGGGGCGCACCCCCATTGCGCGGAACTGTGCGGCGAGATTGGCGACCTGGGACACCAGCTGGGCCCGCCCGATCTCGGATCGGTGGCCGCTCTCGTCGAGCGAGACGATTGCGGGCCCGTCGGCGTCGATGTGCCGTAGCAGGTTCTCCGCCCAGTTCAGCCGCGCCCCGGGGAACCACTGCGCCCCGGGCATCTTGTCTGCGGCCAGCGCGGTGGAAGCGGGAACCGAGGCGAGGACGTCGAAGTACTCCCAGATCGAGGACCAGAATCCCTCCAGATCGGTCACCGACCATTGCCACAGCGACCGGTAATCGGTGGTGCTCACGTTCTTTTCGGTGGCGAGCCAGCGCTGGTACTGCGACATCCGGCAGGCGGCGGCCCGTTCAGCAGCGGGAGACCACAGCAGTTCGGGTACGGGACCGGACATCGATGGGTGTTTCCTTTCGGGCTGGTATACCGCCCGGCGACCGCGGATATGCGTGGGTACTCGGTCGCCGGGGCGGCATGGGTGGCGTCGGCTCAGCGGGACAGGAGGGTGCCGATAGTGCGGGCGAGGTCGTCGGCCGGATCGGTAGCGCGCCCGGCGCTGCGCCAGGCGACGTGGTTGTCGGGGCGGACCAGGATCGCCCCGTCCTCACCGATCTCGCGCAGTTCGTTCCACCGGCCGGTGGGATCGGTGTAGTCGGCCCCGTCGGCGATCGTGACGGCCTTGACGCGGATCCCGAACTTCTTCTCGACCGTGTCGGCCGCGGTCACCCAGGCCTCGCTCTCGGCGCCGGTGATGAGCACGAAGGCGGTATCAGTGCCGGTGAGATCGTGGGTGGAGACCCGCCGACCGTGGTGCTCGATCCAGGCATGGGGAAGGCGGTGTCCGGGGCGGGTGGTGGGGAAGTACACGCTGCCCATCGGATCCCGCGGCGGGGCGTCGCTGCCGTCGGGCACCAGGGCGCCGTCCTGGTAGGCGAAGCCGATCTCGAGGTCGTGCGCCTGGAACTCGGTGCGCTGCGTGTTGGCGACCTCGAACGCCCGCGCCCGGCGGGTTTCGCCCATCGGGGTGTCGGAGAAGAAGTCCCGGAACACCTGGGTGCGAAGCTCGAGAGGCTGATCGGGGCTCAGACCGAGGCCGGCGTCGATGACCATGTGGTTGAGGAAGGTGAACATGGCCCAGTCGACGTTGCGCATGCCCACCAGGCGCCGTTCCGGCTCGTAAGTGTCGAGCAGCGCGGGCGCGGCGTCTCCCCGCAGGACCGCGGCGAGTTTCCACACCAGGTTGTGGGCGTCCTGGATCGCGGTGTTGAGCCCGAGGCCGGTGGTCGGGGGGTGCCGGTGGGCGGCGTCCCCGGCGAGGAAGATCCGCCCGACCTGGTACTTGTCGGCGAGCACCCCTTCGAGGATCCAGTGGCTGACCTTGTGCACCTTCGGTTCGAGGTCGGGCAGCTTGAGCAGTTCCCGCAGCCGGGGAACGATCGCCTCTTCATCGAAGCGGTTGGGGTCGTCCGGGCGGAAGGTGAAGTGGATGACGAACTCTTCCGAATGCTTGCCCCAGGTCGGTCCCATCGCGGCCATGGCGCCGCTGTGCCAGGATCCGGCCCCTTCCGGGTTGACCAGCCAGGTGATCAGCACGTCGTCTTCCCAGTACTGCGACAGATCCGCGGTGAAATGGGTGCTGACCATGTCCAGGATCCCGGTCGGGCCTTCCAGCGTCACCCCCAGTTCGGGGCCGACGGTCTTGCCGCCGTCGGCGGCGACCAGGTACTGGGCGTGGACGGTGTAGGTCTGCTGCGTGTCCCGGTCGAGGATGACCGCATCGACGCCGTCGTGGTCCTGAGTGAACGAGACCAGTTCCCGGTGGAAGTGGATCGAGCCCGGTGCGCGCTGCTCGGCGTGGGCGCGCAGCAGCGGCTCGAGCCGCACCTGGGGGTAGTTGCTGGACAGGCACGGGCTGTCGTCGGCGTATTTGTTCTCGAGGCCGCCGCCTCCGAAGGAGTCGAGGGTGAACAGGGTGCGTCCGTCGAGTTCGCCGTCGCCGCCGAGGGAGGTCACCCAGCGGGTCTTGCCCATGTTCTTCGGCGGCGTGCCGACTTCGTAGATCGAGTCCGCGACGCCGTACTGCCGGAGCACCTCCATGGTGCGCTGGTTGAGGTAGTGCGCCTTCGGCAGCGGCGAGGTGCCGGTGTGCCGCTCGACGAGATGGTGGTCGATGCCGTGCTCGGAGAGCAGGATCGAGGTGGTCAGGCCACAGCCGCCGCCGCCGACGACGAGTACGGGAACGGTGATGTCAGACATGGTGCGTGCTCCTGGGAACAGTGGTGAGGGGGTGGGGGCGGCCGGTGGCGACGAAGCGGTGGCGCATCTCGCCGATGCCCTCGGCGCGGCTGACGAGTTCGTCGTCGGTGCCGATGAGCCGTTTGGGCTCGCGGGTGAAGCCGATACCTGCCGGGGTGCCGGTGAAGATCAGATCGCCCGGGCGCAGGGGCACGATCGACGACAGGTAGGACACCAGGACAGGGATCGGGAAGATCAGATGACGGGTGCGGGAGTTCTGCATGAGCTCGCCCGACAGCACGGTGCTCACCTCGATGTCGTCACGATCGGCGAACTCGTCGGGGGTGACCAGCACGGGGCCGATCGGCGCGAAACCCGCGAAGGACTTGCCCAGGGCGAACTGCTGCGGGGGAGGTCCGGACAGCTGCAGGTCGCGTTCGGAGAGGTCCTGACCGAGGGTGAGGCCGGCAACATGGTCCCAGCCTTGCGAGACGGGGACGTGGCGGGCCTGTTTGCCGATGACCGCGACGAGTTCGACCTCGAAGTCCACCGACCCCCCGGGGTGTTCGATGGTGTCGTACGGTCCGGTGATCGCGGCGGGGAACTTCGTGAACACGAACGGTGTCTCCGGCAATTCGAGACCGGATTCCTCGACGTGATCGGCGTAGTTCACCCCGACGGCGAAGATCTGGCCCGGTCGAGGAACCGGAGCGTGCAGCTCCGATTCGATCACCGAAGTGGCATCGGAGAAATCCACGGTCCGGGCCCACGAGACGAACTCGTCCCAGCGCTCGAAAATCTGCTGGGGATCTGCGGAGAAGCGCCCGGCGCTGGCGGTTTCGACGTCGACGGCGCGACCGTCGGCGACGAGGGTGAGCCGGCCGGATTGATTGGCAACACGCATGAGAACGAGTCCTTCGAGAGACGATCGGAAAAGGGCGCCGGTATCCGTACGGAGTGCCGGATCAGCTGGTCAAGGCGACCATCGGATCAGGCAGGTTGGGGCTGGTGCGAAGAGCCCACGTGTGAGTGGTGATATCCGAGACCGGGGTGCCCATCGCGAGCGCCTCGCGCATCAGCTCGGGGACGAACGACACACCGACGGGGTTGTTGCCGTATTCCGGCCCGTGCATGTACTCGGTCGCCTCCTCCGGGGTGGCGAAGTTGTCGATCTGCAGTTCGACGAAATTTCCGTCCGGGTCCTGGTAGTACAGCGACGTGGTCACCCCGTGCTGAATCGGCACCTTCGGCTCGACCCCCTTGGCCTTGAGCATGTCGTACCGGTCGAGCAGATCCTGCAGGGTGTCGAAGGTGTAGGCGGTGTGGTGCATACCTGCGGCTCCGGGATTGCGAGGCGCCAGTTCGACGGGAGCGCCGAGCAGAGCAATCCGGTGATGCTCCTCGTCGAAGGTGATGAAGCACAGGCCATGGCCCTCGTAGACCACATGAGCGTCGAGGACGGTGCAGTACCAGTCCCGCATCTCGTCGAATCGGCTGGTCTGCAGCACAACGTGGGCGAACTTGGGCGTGGCGGTCATCGGTGTCTCCTTCGAAGCTGAACGTGGTCGTCGGCGCGAGACCTCGATGGAATCCGGGCGGACCGCCAGTCGGGGTCGCTCCGGGCAACAGCGTGCTCAGGGCGAGAACGCTGCTATATGTGGAAGCGACGGTGCTGCCGGGAAGGATTCATGGTGTGGTCTCTGTCACGTGATCTGTTCCACAATTCCATCCGATGTCGCCTTGTGCGGCTACGGGCTGGAACCCAAGAAATCCGGACGGAGTTGGTCTGGAGCCCAATAGAGTCGTGTGCTCACCGTGGCCGGGGTCGGATCGGAAGGATGCCGAAGTGCTGCATTGGACATATGAGCTCTCGGGAGCACGTGCACCGCAGCCCGAGGCCGAGTGGCTGAGCCCGGATGCCGAGCGCGTCAGAGAGGCTCTCGGGGACGGGGCGGTGACCTGGGCGGTCGAGGTCGGTCAGGACATCGCCGCCAGGATTGCGCAGAAGATTCCTGCCCTGGCGGACGAGGCGGCTGTCATGGAGGCAGTGCGTCGTGCCACCACCTCCACCACGCTGCGCGCACTGATGTTGGTGGCCGGTCTCGACGAGCCCGACACCACGCTGGCGAGCACCGAGGTGGGCGAGATCGCTCGGGACTTCGCTCGCCGAGGCATGGCCCTCGATGATCTGCTGCGTGCCATTCGAGTGGGGTATGCCGTGCTGGCCGCGGCCCTGCTCGACGCGGCGCGCCTTGTGCTCCCGCCCGCGGAGAGCAGCGCCGAACTTCGGCGGATCTCGGTGTTGCTCTTCGAGGTGCACGACGACTTCACGGCTGTGGCCGCCTCGGCCTTCATCGAGGAGCAGAGTGTCTGGGCGGCGGGGGTGTCTGCAGCCCGATTCGATCTGGTGAACCAGATCCTGGGTGCCGAGGACGTCGATCGGGTCCACGCCGAGAAGGTTCTCGGCTATCCGCTCGCCGGCCCCCACATTGCACTCGTCGCGTGGAGCGGACCGCACTCCACCCGGGATCTGCGCGCCGTCGTCGACACCGTCCTGCGGCAGCGAGGCGTCCCGTCGGCCTCGTTGGTACTACCGGTCGGGCTCCAGACGGTATGGGCATGGGGAACCGTGACCTCCGGGAGTTCGCCGCACCGGGGTGCACTACCCACGTTCGACGACGCGTTCGTCGTGGTAGGGGAGGTGGGCGTCGGGGTGGAGGGCTTCCGTCGAAGCCATGCCGACGCCAAGGCGGTCGAACGGCTGATCCGCCTTCGCCCGGGTCAGAGTCCCTGCACCGTGGCCCACGAACACGTCGCACTCGAGGTGTTGCTCCTGTCGGATCCGGAGGCGGCAGAACAGTTCGCTTCGCGGCTCCTGGGCCCGCTCGCACTGAGTGAACCTCGCATGGCAGAACTCCGGTCGACGCTGCGCCGCTATCTCGACATGGACCACAGTTTGTCCAAGGTGGCCGCGGCGGAGCACATCTCGAAGAACACGGTGACCTATCGCGTGCACAAGGCGTTGGATCTGTGCGGTCATTCGGGGGAGACGACCGCCGACCTGCGGGCTGCGCTCCGCATTCACGAGTGGCTTCGAGGAGATCCGCTCACTCGAGGGTAGCGCTCAGCGGTACCGGCAGCCTGCGTCTGCAGATTGGTCTGGAAACCAAGATTGGGGCAGAACCTTAGGTTGCGCACCAATGCGCAACGCGCAACCTGTGCGGTCTACTTGTGTCCTAGAACACAGCCGGCCACCGCGGTGAGAGCAGCCGAAGCGGGTCCCGGCACCCCATCCTCCAGACCCGCGGCATGTCCCGCGGTCGATCGAAGGACACGTCCGTTGACCTCGCTCCAGGAAACATTCAAGAACGTGATGGCGCACGTAGCCACCCCCGTCGCCGTCGCAACCTCCATGAACGGCGGCCTACCCGTCGGCACCACCGTCAGCGCCTTCCTCTCGCTGTCGATGAACCCTCCGATGGTCCTCGTCTCCCTCGACCGGGGGTCCGAAACCCTCGAACTCGTCACCGACTCACGCACATTCGGCCTGAACATCCTGGCCAGTGACCAACACAGCGCCGCACTGAAATTCGCCACCAAGAACGGCCTCGGCAAGTTCCACGGGGTCCGCTGGGACATCGACCACGATCTGCCCCGGATCGCCGGTACGGCCGGATGGGTAGCCTGCACCGTCGAGCAGATCCTCGAAGGCGGCGACCACATGATCGTGCTGGGCAACGTCGTCGCCGCCGAGCAGCACGACAGCGACCCGCTCACCTATCACCGCCGCACCTTCGGCACCCACTGTGCGCTGGAAATGGTGTAACCGGACAGTTCCGGTCGGCAGCGACACCGCTCCTGCCCTCGTTTCCCAGCGCTGAACACCCTCGAAGAGAGGAAAGTCATGACCGCCTCCGTTGCATATGCCGCTCCCCCGCGGACACCGTGGTCGACTGCAGCCGAGGGCATGCGTGCCCTGGCACGAGGAGAACTGATCATCCTGCGGCACGGCGCTCGTCTCGTGCTCGTCGGATGTGCAGGCACCGTGACCACCGAGCAGATGGCCTTCATCATTCGATACAGCACGGGATTCGTTCAAGTGGCCCTCCACGAGCGGGACTGCGACCGGCTCGGCCTGCCCGAATCCCTTCCGAGTTCGCGCGCACCGTCGGCATGCGCATACGGCCAATGTGTTGCCGTCGACGCTTCGGCCGGAGTCACCACCGGCATCTCCGGGGCAGATCGGGCTCTCACGGCCCGGGTGCTCGCCGATCCCCGCTCGAGCGTCGACGATCTCAGCAGGCCCGGGCACCTCGTCCCCGTGCGAGTCGATCCGCATGTCCTGTGCGAGCGACGGACCGTCGCCGCCTGTGCGCTCGCGCTGACCGATCTGGCACGACCGGAATACTCCGGTGCGGTCTTCGCCGAACTCGACGGCATCAGCGACCCGACGAACACCGCCGGCCCCCACGACGCCGAAGCACTGGCCCATGGCTACGACCTCACCCTGGTGTCACCCGACTAGCATCACGAACGCTCCCGCTGACCGCCATCCTTTTCCGAATCCCTTCCGATCCAGCCGGTTTCGCGCACCCGAGGTGTGCGGTGCCGGAGTGGGTCAGCTCTCCGCGATCAGTTCGACCACCCCTATCCCGAAGCGAGGAAACCATGGACATCACCGCCGATCAACTGATGAGCCGCGTCAACGACCTGGTGCCGGTCTTGGCCGAACGCGCCCAGAAAACCGAGGAGAACCGAGCACCGCTCGACGAAACGATCACCGACCTGATCGACTCGGGGATCCTGGCGACGCTGACACCGAAAGCGTACGGCGGGCTCGAGCTCGGTCTCGATGTCGCAGCCGACATCGTTCGCGCCATCAGCGCGGTGTGCCCGTCGACGGGGTGGGTCACCTCCTTCTACATCGGCGCGGCATGGCGCGTGAACATCTTCACCGAGCAGGCACAGCGGGAGATGTTCGCGGACAAGCCCTACACCCTCACCGCCGGTACTGCTGCCCCGCTGCGCGGAGTGCAGAAGGTCGAGGGCGGCTACCGGATCACCGGTCAGACCGCATGGAACTCCGGTTCCGCGCACGCCGAATGGTTCACCTTCGCCGGTGTGTCCATCGAAGACGGCCGACCGCCGGCTCCACTGTGGTTCCTCGTACCCCGCGACCAAGTCAAGATCCACGACACCTGGTACATCTCCGGTATGGCCGGTACCGCCAGCAACGACGTCTCCGTCGAGGACGTGTTCGTCCCCGACTACCGGACCGGCCCGTTCGCCCTCGCCCTCGCCGGCGCGGCCCCCGGCATGTTGCTCCACGAGAACCCGATGTACCACCTGCCGTTCCTGCCCTTCGCGATGGCGGAGGTGACCCCCGTCGTCGTCGGGGCCATGCGGGGGGCGACGAACGCCTTCGTCGACCGCACCCGTCAACGGCAGGGAACCTTGAGTCAGGAGAAGGCTGCCGGCAAGCAGGCCGCTCAGATGCGGCTCGGTCGCGCCCTTGCCACGGCGGACGCCGCAGAGACTCTGCTGCACGCCTTCTTCGAACGCCTCACCGCGGGCGGTCCCGAGCAGTCGGACCCACGCGATCGCGCCGAAATGAAGCTGAAGGCAGCGTTCATGACCGATCTGTGCCGTAATGCACTCAACGACATGGTGCGCGGCATCGGCGGCGACGGATTCCGCACCGCCTCACCGATCCAGCGCTTCCATCGCGACCTCAGTGTCCTGGCGGTACATGCCTTCCTCGACATCGACACGGCGTCGGAAACGATGGGTCGGTTCACCCTCGACCTTCCCGTCGCCGATCCGCTGCTCTGACACACCCGAGTCGGTCCACCGACACGCCCTCCAGGTGCGCGACGTACAAGCACCTCCACCGCAACGGAAGTGAACGCCATGACCTTCGACACGACCTCCCCCGATGTCACCGCCCTCGAGATCACCCGTGGCCTTCTCCATGCCGCGGACACCGACATCGCCCGATTCTTCGGTTACTTCTCCACGGACTGCCTCTTCCGCATGGGGAACAACGACCCGGTCGAAGGAAGCGAGGCGATCCAGCAGTGGGTGGCGTCCTACCTGGGATCGGTCGCCGGGATGCAGCACGTCATCCTCGAACAATGGTGCGCCGGCAACGTCACGGCCCTGCATGTGAACGTCACGTACACGATGAACGACGGCACCACGTTCACCCTCCCCGCGGTCACCCGCACCCGCATCGAGAACGGGAAAGTGACCGAGTATCTGATCTTCATGGATCCCGGCCCGGTCGTCGCCGCCCGCTGACACCGAGAGGTGGCTGCCGCCGCAGGCCTACCGGTGGCAGCCACCCGACTCGGTGACGCCACCTCGCCCCACCGTCCGCCCCACCTGCGTATCCCCACGCCGGTCGTACTCCACGACCGCATACGGGCGGAACACGTCGAAAGGAATCGCCATGAGCCATCCCATAAGTCGCGAGCCGGAACAGGACTCGGTCGGCCCCGAGCCATCATCGGAAAACACTGCTACGGCGATCGATGGGTCGTCGCGGCGATCGGTGGTAATTTCCGGTGCGGGCCCGGTAGGGATGATTCTCGCGCTCGAACTCAGCCTGCACGGGATCCGCAGCACCGTGGTCGAACAGGCTCCGCAGACGACCCGCTTTCCGAAGATGGACCTGACGAATGCGCGCAGTATGGAGCTTCTCGACCGGCTCGGCCTCGTCGACGACATCCGGTCGGTCGGCGTCGCGCCGGAGCACTCGCACGATGTCGTCTTCTGCACCTCGATGGCAGGACGGCAGGTAGGCCGCTGGAAGTACCCCAGCGTCGACGAGATGTCCGAGTGGATCGCGTCCAGGAACGACGGCACCACACCGGCGCACGCCTGGCAGCGGGTCACCCAGATCGAGGTCGAGAAGCTGCTCATGCGCCGCTGTCTCGCCGACGAGAACATCGAGGTTCTCCGGCCCTGGCGCGTCACCGCCGTCACCCAGGACGACAGCGGCGCCCGGATCGAGATCACCTCCCCGGTCGACGGCACCGTCCACACACTCGCGGCGGACTACGTCGTCGGATGTGACGGCGCCGCCTCGGTCGTGCGCCGCGCCATGGATCTGACCATGGAAGGCGAGCGCGGCGTCATCACGTTCTGCCAGGTGCACTTCAAATCCCGCGACCTCGAAACCCTGCACGCGCACGGCCAGTTCTGGCACACCTTCTTCGTCGGCGGCGGAGTCGGCGCGATCATCGCCCAGGACGAACGCGACACGTGGACGCTGCAGACCAGCGCCATCACCGACGGCGTGCGGACCGAGGACATCGACAAGCAGGAACTGCTGGACGCTGTCTGCGGCCGGCACCTCGACGTCGACGAGGTTCTGCAGAGCAGTGTGTGGCACGCGAACGTGCTCGTCGCCGACCGCTACCGCCTCGGTCGGTTGTTCGTCGCCGGCGACGCCGCCCACGAAGTCATCCCCACCGGCGGATACGGCCTGAACACCGGCATCGCCGACGCGGTCAACCTCGGATGGAAGCTCGCCGCAGTCATCCAGGGATACGGCGGCAACGACCTCCTCGACAGCTACGAAACCGAGCGTCGACCGGTCGCCGTCATGGCCCGGGACTGGTCGTTCCGTCACCTCGGAGTGCACGTCCAAGCCCAAGAGCTCGCCGATCGTGAACTCATCGAGTCCGATACCGCCGAAGCCGAGCAGCACCGCCGAACCCTTGCCGAGTACTTTGCTGCCAACACCGGTGAGCACGAGAGCTTCGGTGTGGAGATGGGATACGTGTACACAGCCCCGGTGATCGTCTCCGACGGCACTCCTGTCCCCGATAACGACGGCTCGAGCTACATCGCTACCACCGTGCCCGGCGCACGTGCACCGCACGTACGGCTGTCCGATGGCAGTTCGATCCTCGATGCCTTCCGGGACAAGTTCACCATCGTCAGCTTCGTCGGTGAGGGGGTTGTGAAGGAACTGGTGGACGCAGCGCGTGCGGTGAACATGCCTGTTCAGGTTCTGGCGGTGGACGAGGCACATGTGCGGTCCGTGTACGAGACCGATCTCGTACTCGTGCGTCCGGACGGGCACGTGGCGTGGCGTGGAAACAGCCTCCCCGACGACTTGTCTTCCTTGATCGAGGCGGTTACCGGGCGGGCTGAGGCTTCCGTGTCCCTGGCCGGCACTGTCTGACGAGAATGCTCAGTTCGGATCGACCCGTCGGGCTGCTGAAGCTGGTCGTCCGAACTGTCCGAGCCGGGTCGTCGCATCCCTAGGGGCTGCGGCGACCCCTCGCCCTGTGACGAGTTCGTGCACTGTTACCAGTCCTGGTAGCGGACGTGTCGTCGCGCTGATTCGTTGGGTGGCTCATCGTGGTTTGCGGCGGCGGACCACATCGGCGGCGTACGCGTCGCCACCCGCAATAGCGAGTGCGCTCCAGCGAGTCGCGCCCGTGATGGAAAGCCCGAGCAGATCACTGAGGACTTTCGCGGGCATGGCAGCGGCGTTATCCATCAGGGCCGTGTTCCGGGCGGTTCGGGCGGGAACGCCGAGTGCGCGTAGGCGTTTTGCCAGCGTCGACGGATGTACCGCTTGGGCTGGAAGTCCGCCTGGGAACAGCCATCGGTGGTCAACGGCGCCCCGGATCGCGGATCGGGGGCGACGATCTCCCCGTCGACGACCATCGTCCGCCTCCGGGATACCGCCGACAGCGCGATCGTCGATTCCGGGTAGACCCCCGAGTCGTCCTTGCTGTTGCGGCTGTAGAGTCGGCACCGCTCGCCGTCGCACACCGCCACCGTGCGGGCGCCGTCCCACTTCATCTCCACCGCCCAGCCGGTGCCGATCGGCGGCCGGCCGGGCGTGGCCAGCATCGGCGCCGGGACGGCGGCTCGGGTTGTGGGCATGGTAGGGAATATCCGGGTCGGCAGCGCGACGTGCAGACCTGAATCACGGTATTCCGCTGCGTTACAGCAAATTACATTGATGTACTCCGCTGGGTGCCGCGGCATGGGCCCAGGTCTGCGGGTGGGCACGTAGGGCGGTGCGGCGTGGATAACGAAATGGGATCGATCTGTGCGGGTGAAGTCCGACGACCGTGACGCGCGGGGTGCGCCGGTGCCCGGCTGACGAACCAGACGGCGGCGACTATGACCGCACATCCGATCAACTGGACGAGGGTGGGGCGCTCGTGCACGAGCGCGATCGCCACCCCCATCGCCATCACGGGCTGGGCGAGCAGCAGCGTCGCGCCGACCTCGGACGGGAGTCGGGGGAGGCCGATTCCGATCAGAACCCAGCCGAGCACCTGACCGCTCAGCGCCAGCATCGCCAGCCATCCCAGGGCGGGCCAGCCGGGGGTGAGGTCGATCGGGCCCCACAGCGAGCCGACGGAAGTGCCGACGACGCCGGCGACGAGAGTGGACACGAACACCTGCGAGGAGGCCCTCCGTTCCGAACCGGCCCGGCCGGCGACGAAGAGGTAGGTGCCGTACGCGATACCCGCGACCAACGACAGCAGTGTTCCGCGCATCAGTCGATCGGCGTCGCCACCGCCGAACAGGGCTCCGCCGGCGAGCGCGACTCCGGCGAACAGGAAGGGAACCGCCAGGGCGAAGCGCGCCGGGACCCGTTCGCGAAAGACGAGCCACGCCAGCAGAGGAACGACGACGACCTGGACGTTGACGACCACCGTGGCGATTCCGGCGCCGATCATCTCGATCGATCGCGCCCACAGCGCGAAGTCGACGCCCAGCATCGTGCCGCCGAGTACCTGGGCGGCGAGCACGCGGCGGGGGACGCTGCCGTGGCGCCGAATCTCCTGCATGGCAAGAAAACCCAGTAGGGGGAGAGCGAACGCGCACCGGAACAGGGTCGACGTCGCCGCCGACACCCCGGAGAGCTTGATCAAGCCGGCCGTCAGCGACGTGGCCGCGGCACCCGCCAGCACCATCACCCGCGGATCCACCGAGGCGGCTGTGAAGCGGGGTCGGGCAGCGAGCGCAGGCGACAAGCGCAGTCCGGAGGTCATGCTGGAATTCTCGAGGGACCAATCCGTGAGCACAAGTAAATATTCGTGTCGACGAATCGGTAGACTTCCTACAGTGTTGAACGTCGAGCGCCTTCGGGCCCTGTGTGCGGTCGCCGAGTACGGTTCGATCAGTGCGGCGGCGCAGGCGCTGCACGTGACGCCGTCGGGGGTGTCGCAGCAGTTGAACAAGTTCGAGCGCGAGGTCGGCGTGACGCTGCTGGTCCCGTCCGGTCGCGGAGTTCAGCTCACCGACGCGGGCCGTCTGCTGGCCCGGCGCGGACGCGAAGTGATATCCCTTCTTGCGCAGGCAGAATCGGAGGTCGTCTCACTCGAACGCGACGTGGTCGGGGATCTGCGGATCGGGTCGTTCGCCTCGGCGAGCCGAGTCGTCGCTCCGGCGGCGATCGCGGCCCTGCAACGCCGCCACGCCGGGCTCCGGATCGGTTTCGTCGTCGGCGAGACCGAAGAACTCGTCCCCGCGGTTGTTCGACGCGAATTGGATCTGGCCATCGTCGACAGCTGGGTCACGATGCCGTTCCAGCTACCCGAAGCGGCGGTATGTACGCTCGTGCATCGTGATTCCGCTGACGTCGCGCTGCCGATCGATCATCCCCTGGCGGACCGGGAGTACGTCGATCTCGACGAGATCGCGGACGTGCCGTGGACGACCTGGACAAAAGGTGCCGTCTTCCACACCTGGCTGGTCCAGACGCTGCGCAAGCGGGGCGTAGAACCGCAAGTCCGTTACGAGGTACCGGAATTCGCTGCCCAACTCGAGTTCGTCGCGCATGGACTCGCCGCGGCGCTGGTGCCGCGCCTGGCGCGGGTGTGGGTACCGGAGACGATCGCGATCGTGCCCGTACGGCCGACGCTGGAACGGGAGATCTACGCGCTCCGGCGCCGGGACAACGACCGGCCCGCGGTGCGTGCCGGCATTGCGGCGCTGAGCGAGGCGTTTGCAGGAATCGGTACCTGAGTGTGCCTGTGTGCCGGTCCGACGATGCGGGTGGAATCACACGCGCTTCTCCGATTATGGCGAGCTGCAGTCGATTACGTGCGTGCTCGCCATGAGGGACCGGTGGCCCGCCCAGGATGCAGACCCCGGAGGTACACCGCGATCGGCTGGGTCAATTGCGCGACGCTCGCGGCGGTGCCGGCGACGAACCCGTCCAGCGACCGGGCACCGAGCAGCCGGTCCACGATCAGTCCCTCGGCCAGGCTCACGAGATCGGCGGCCGCGGAGTCGGCGTCGTCGGCGCCGCAGGCGGCCACGAGGTCGCGCGCGGCGGCGCGGGAGAACAGGGCGGCCGCAAGGCCGGCGCGCTGCTCGGCGCCGATGGTCGGGTCGGTGGCCAGGGCATACCGCACGAGCAGTTCCCGGCGGCGGTGGGCCAGGCCGCGGTCGAGTGCCGTCGCGACCGCTCGCGCGGCGGCGTCGACGTCGACCGGGGTCGGCGGGCGGGTGAGACCGGAGTGCTCGAACGCGTCACGTGATCGCTCGGCGAGCCGGTGCACGGCGGCGTCGAGCAGGGCTCCGCGGGTGCGGAAGTAGTACGAGCACGAGCCGTCGGGCAGGGCGAGGGCGCGGTCGACGGCGCGGTGGGTCAGCGCGCGCAGTCCGTCGCGGGCGATCAGGTCGAGGGTGGTCTCGGCGATCAGGGTGCGACGGTCGAGACTGCTGGCCATGATCGAACTCTATGCCTGTAGAGTCCTCTACATGTGTAGAGGAGGTGGGACGGCCGGCGATCCGTACCAGCGGGCCGGCGCCGCTGCCCTGGGGCGGCTGCGCGACGACCTCGCCGCGCGGCGCACCACCCCGCGCGGCGTCTACCTGTGGGGGCCGGTCGGCCGGGGCAAGACCTGGCTGATGGACCGGTTCCTCGAGGCCGTGCCCGGTCCCGCGCGACGGCACCACTTCCACGGCTTCTTCGCCGGCCTGCATGCGCAGGCGCATCGTCTCGGCTCGATCGACGACGCCGTCGACGCCGCGCTCGGCGACGCCCGCGTGCTGTGCTTCGACGAGTTCCACGTCCACGATGTCGGCGACGGCATGCTCGTCGCGCGTGCCGTGTGCATCCTCCTCGAGCGGGGCGTCGCGCTCGTCGCCACCTCCAATTACCCGCCGTCGGGCCTGTTGCCCAACCCCCTGTTCCACCACCTGTTCGAGCCCACCATCGCCCTGCTCGAACGCCGGCTCGAGGTGGTCGAGGTCGGTGGGCCGATCGACCGTCGCCGCACCGGCACGGCCACCCCGGGCGAGGGGTTCGCCTCGGGCGAGTTCCTCCCGCCCGGCGCCCTCGACGTTCCGGAGCCGGGGGAGCGGCGAGCCCTGCGACCGTCGGGCCGCGCACTACCCGCCCTCGCCGTGCGCGGCGACGTCGTGTGGTTCGACTTCGCCGACCTGTGCCGCGCCCCCACCGCGCCCGCCGACTACCTCGCCGTCCTCCGCGACCACCGCGAGTGGGTCGTCACCGGCGTCCCGCCGCTGCGCGAGCTCGACCCGGACGCCCTGCGCCGCTTCGGCAACGTCGTCGACGTGCTGTGCGACGCCGACGTCCGGCTCACGGTGTCGGCCACCGACGCGCGCGCCGACTTCGCGACGTCCGTCCCCGCCGAACCCGACGTCGACCGGCTGCTCAGCCGCCTCGCACTGCTCCGCGAACCCGCCCGAGCCTGGATGCAGGACAGCCAAACCTTATAGACTGCCGCGGTGGTATCACGTTCTACCGAGCTCGTCGACTGTCCGACGGTTCCGTTCGTCCGACATCTCGCCGAACACGGCGAACGGACCGCACTCGTCTGTGACGGCACCGAAATCACCTATCGCGACCTGGCCGAGCGGGTCGCCGGCGTCGCCGACCGCCTCGGCGCCACCCGGCGTCTCGTCCTCGTCGTCGGGGCCAACGCCGTCGACCCGATCGTGGCCTACCTGGCGGCGCTGTCCGCCGGCCATCCCGTGCTGCTCGTGCCCGGCGACCGGCCCGACGCCCTGGCCGCGACGATCGAGGCCTACCGGCCCGACGTCGTCGTCGACGGCGACCGGATCGAAGAACTCGCCGACGGCACCACCCACGACCTGCACCCCGGCCTCGCGCTGCTGCTCAGCACGTCCGGCTCGACCGGCTCGCCCAAGCTCGTGCGCCTGTCGGACCGCAATGTGCAGGCGAACGCCGAGGCCATCGCCGACTACCTCGACATCCGCGCCACCGACCGCGCGATCACCACCCTGCCGATGCACTACTGCTACGGCCTGTCCGTGCTGCACAGCCACCTGCTGCGGGGCGCCGGGATCGTGCTCACCGACCGGTCCGTCACCGACCCCGGATTCTGGGACCTCGTGCACCGGCACCGGGTCAGCGCCCTCGCCGGCGTGCCGTACACCTTCGACCTGCTCGACCGCGTCGGCTTCGCCGGCATGGACCTGCCGAACCTGCGCTACGTCACCCAGGCCGGCGGCCGTCTCGACCCCGACCGCGTCCGCCGCTATGTCGACCTCGGCCGGCGCGACGGGTGGCAGTTCTTCGTCATGTACGGCCAGACCGAGGCCACCGCCCGCATGGCCTACCTGCCCCCGCACCTCGCCGCGGAGCACCCCGGCACGATCGGCGTCCCCGTTCCCGGCGGCGCCTTCCGCATCGACCCCGTGCCCGAGGCCGGCGACGGTGCCGGCGAACTCGTCTACACCGGGCCCAACGTCATGCTCGGCTATGCCACCGACCCGTCCGAGCTGGCCCTCGGGCGCGTCGTCGACGAACTGCGCACCGGTGACCTCGCCGTCCGCACCGACGCCGGGCTGTACCGGATCGTGGGCCGTCGCTCGCGCTTCTCGAAGCTGTTCGGCCTGCGCATCGACCTGCAGCGCATCGAATCCGTCCTCGCGCGCCACGAGCTCGTCGCGTGCTGCGCCGGCGGCGACGACGAACTGATCGTCGCCGTCCAGGGCGCCGACGCCGCGCCCGTGCGGGCGGTCGCGGCCCGCGCGAGCGGGCTGCCCGAGTCCGCGGTGCGGGTGTGCGTCGTGGACGAGCTGCCCCGCACCCCCAACGGCAAACCGGACTACCGCGCCGTCGCCGCGCTCGGCGCCGCCCCGGAACCGCCGCAGCCGGCGCCCGAGGCGCGCGCCGTCGACCCACGGCAGCTGCGGGCGCTGTACGCGGACGTTCTCCGCCGCGACGACGTCACCGACGACAGCACGTTCGTCGACCTCGGTGGCGACTCGCTGTCGTACGTGCGCATGTCGGTGCGGCTCGAGCGGCTGCTCGGGCATCTGCCCGCGGACTGGCCGACGACGCCGCTGCGTGAGCTGAGCCCGTCGTCGCGCCGGGCGCCGTGGGGCTGGCGGATCGTCGAGACCAACGTGCTCATCCGCGCCGTGGCGATCGTGCTCATCGTCGGCTCGCACCTGCACCTGTTCGCCCTCGTCGGCGGGGCGCACGTGCTGCTCGCGGCCGCGGGCTACAACTACGCGCGATTCCAACTGCCCAAGCCCCGCGCCGAGCGGCTGCGCACCACCCTGCTCAGCGTCGCCCGGATCGCCGCACCGGCCGTCGTGTGGATCGGCGCGGTACACGCGCTCACCGGCGAGTACCGCTGGTCGAGCGTGGTCCTGCTCAACGGGGTGCTCGGACCGCCCGCGTGGACGAAGGAATGGCGGTACTGGTTCATCGAGGCGCTGGTGTACGCGCTGGTCGCGGTGGCTCTGTTGGTCGCCGTGCCGTGGTTCGACCGACACGAGCGACGGTTCCCGTTCGCGTTCCCGCTCACGCTGGTGGGCGTGGGCCTGCTGACCCGGTACGAGGTGCTCGGGCCGGACATGCCGACCAGTCAGATCCTGGTGTCGTACGTGGTGTTCTGGCTCTTCCCGCTCGGCTGGGCGGCCGCCCGGGCGACCGCGGTATGGCAGCGGCTGGTGGTGTCCGTCCTGGCAGTGGCGACGGTGCCAGGGTTCTTCCATGCCGAAACCGACCGCACCGCTCTCGTGATCGGCGGCCTGCTCCTGCTGATCTGGTCGCCGCGGACCTGGTGGCCGGCGCTGCTGGTGCGGCCGGCCGAGGTGCTCGCCGCCTCGTCGCTCTACATCTACCTGACCCACTTCACGGTCTATCCGCTGCTGCGGGACATCGACCCGTGGCTCGCGTTCGCGGCGTCGCTCGTGGTGGGTGTGGCGTACTGGCAGCTGTGGGTACGGCTCGGCCGGCTGTGGGGCCACTTCGGCCGGGTATCCGTCCTCACCATGCTTGCGCGGCGCGGTGCTACCCGCGCGCGTGAGGACGCGCGCGGGTAGCACCGACGGGCGCGGATATCCGGCGCTTTCTCGTCAGGGCAGCAGCCGGTCGATGAAGCTGTTGCTGAATACCCGGTGCGGGTCGAGCCGGTTGTACACCGCCCGGGCGGAGTCCCAGTTCTCGTCCGCGGGCACGCCTTCCCGGTAGGTGTCGGGCAGGACCTGCTCGATGACCCGCTGGTCCGTGTACGGCAGCTCGGGGCCGAACGCCCAGCCCTTGGACCATTCGGGCCGGAACGTGGAGTCGCCGTTGTTGTAGTGACCGCGCATCCACTGCTCCATCTCGCGGTAGAACGCGAACATGCCGGGGGTGCCCGGCACCCCGAGCACGTTGAGCCAGATCGCGGTGTCCCACTCGGGGTGGTCGGGTCGCGGCCGGGTCGCGGAGATGGTCGGGGGCCCGGCGGACGGGACCCGCACGTCGTCGGGCTGATCGAGCCCGCAGCACCGGATCTCGACCGGGCCGTTGAGCGGGTACTGCCCGAGCGCCCGGTAGTGCTCGATGCGTTCGTGGAACCACTGCGTGAAGTCGTGGATCACGTTCGCGATGTTGGCGCGGTTGGTGAGGACCGCGCCGCCGCCCTCCGTGAGCCGCAGGGTGGTGGCCTTGATGTAGAACTGCAGGTCCTTGGACCAGCCCCAGATGTCGCTCGAGTTCGTGGCGGCGAGGCCGGCGACGGTGGTGTTGTAGTAGACCTGCCCGAAAGCCGGCGCGATGGAAGGGTTCCCGGCCGTCATCTGCCCGAGCAGGTCGGTGACGGGCTCGGGGACGTTGTCCGAGAACGGATAGTTGTACGGGCCGAACACCTCTCGGGACGTCACCGGTTTCTGCGGAGCGAGGGACCACACCTTCATCCACGGCTTGTCGGTGAACGGATACCAGATCGCCTCCGCGCGCCCGCAGGCCCGGACGAAGCTCTCGAAGGTGCGTCCCGGTGCTCCGGCAGGCGCGAACAGTTCGCGCCAGTCGATGTCGGTGTAGCTCTGGCACCGCATCCGGGTGTCCGGGCCGGCCTGCAGGGTGACCGAGGTGACGAACGTCCGGCCGAGGTGGGCGAGCAGCGCGGTGATGTCCGCGTCGGCGCGCGTGTAGGTGCGCAGCGCGTACTCGCTGCCGTTCCACGCCACCGTGGTCAGTTCCGTGACGAGATTGCTCAGGGAGCCGAAGGTGTGCCCCGGGACGTTCTTCTCGCCGTCGGCGGGCAGCGCCGCACCGTGCGCGTTGACGGCCAGTGCACCGGCGATGGACAGCACCCCGGGGGCGGGGAGGTTGGCCCAGCCGAGGCCGTGCCCCTGCAGCGCCGTGGTGATCGCGTCGAGCGTGGCACCCGCACCTGCCGTGACGGTGGCGGGATCCGAACCGGAGTGCACCGACACCCCGTTCAGGTGCGCCATCGTGTCCGCCAGGATCACCCTGTCCACCGGTGCGCCGTTGACGATGGTCAGCGGAGTCCAGCCGTGCATCGCGCCACGCGGCCGGATGGTGTAGCCGTGAGCGTGGGCCCAGTTCGCGAGCCGGACGACGTCCTCGGGACTGCGCGGGGCGCACGTCCAGATCGCGTCGAGCATGATCTCCTTGGACCAGTTCTGGTAGGCCTGCTGGTAGAGGGCGATGCCGTCGGGAAACGCGGCCGGGGTGGTCAGGGTGGCGCCGGACGAGCCGGCCGGTACGGCGTGGACGGGGGTCCAGCCGCCGAGTGCGGTGGCGGCGAGCGCGCCCGCGCCGGCGGCGAGGAAACCCCGGCGGGACAGGCGCAGGGGTTCGGTGCGAATCGTCATGAACACACTGCTTTCTCACCGGCCCGTGGCGGGCCGGTGCTGGGGGAGGACGGGGTGTCAGGCGATGGTGAGGACCACGTCGGTGAGGGCGGGCGCGAGGTCGCGCTCGACCACCGCGGCGGTCGCGAGCAGCCGGTCGCCGGTGCGCCAGGCGCGCACCCGCAGGGTCTCGCCGGGAAAGACGACGCCGGCGAACCGGGCCGTGAATCCGCGCACGGACGCGGCATCACCGTCGAGCGCCGCGTCGGTGAGCGTCTTGCAGACGATCCCGTACGTGCACAGCCCGTGCAGGATCGGAGCGGGGAACCCAGCGGCTTGCGCGAACTGCGGGTCCGAGTGCAGCGGGTTGCGGTCGCCGCACAGCCGGTACAGCAGGGCCTGTTGCGGCAGCGTCGCGACGTCCACCTCGAAATCGGGTGCCCGGTCCGGCAATTCGACGGACTCGGACGGTCCGCGTTCGCCGCCGAAGCCGCCCTCGCCGCGGGCGAAGATGGACGAGCGGGCCGTCCACAGCGGGTTGCCGGCCGGATCCGTGGTCGTCGACTCCTGCACGATCACCGCGGCCTTGCCCTTGTCCCACACCTCGGCGATTCGGGTCACGGTGCGGCCCTTGCCTTCCGGTGGCAGGGGAGCGTGCACCGTCACCTCCTGGCTGCCGTGCACCACCTTCGCCAGGTCGATCTCGATGCCCGGGAACGAAACCTTCGGCGGCTCGGTGGCGTGGAACGTCGCGGCGACGGTGGCGAAGGTGGGCAGGACCTGCGGATCACCGTCGCGCAGGTAGCGCAGCTCACCGAGGTCGGTGGGACGCGCGCCGGCGCCGAGACCGAGGTGATAGAGCTGGACGTCGCTGCTGCTCCAGGCGAATTCCTGGGCGGGCAGTTCGGCGCCGAGTGCGACGTCGGGATCGATGGGCACGCGGTACCCTTTCTGTTCGGCGGGCGGGGTTCGGCCGGATCGACTGCGGCTCAGTGCTGTTCGGCGGTCTCGGAGAGCGGCCGCGCGGCGGGCTGCTCCGGTCGGCCGAGAGCGTCGAGGACCGCGAGATAGGCGAAGGTCATGGCCGGGCCGATCGTGGCGCCGGGGCCGGCGTAGGTGTGGCCCATGACGGGACCGCTGGCGTTGCCGGCCGCGTAGAGCCCCTCGATCACGGTCCCGTCCTCGCGCAGGACCCGGGCGTCGGCGTCGGTGCGCAGGCCGCCCTTGGTGCCGAGATCGCCGGGCACCACCTTGATCGCATAGAAGGGAGCCTTGTCAATGGCGCCGAGGCTCGGATTGGGCTTGTTGCGCGGGTCGCCGTAGTAGTGGTCGTAGCCGGATTCGCCGCGTCCGAAGTCCTCGTCCCGGCCCGCGCGGGCGAAGCCGTTGAATCGTTCGACGGTCGCGGTGAGGGCCTGCGCCGGCACGCCGATCTTCTCGGCGAGCTCGTTGATCGAGCCGGCCTGGACCACCACACCCGCCTTCAGCCACCGCTTGGGGAAGGGGCTGCGGGGCGTGATGCCGGCGAAGGTGTAGCGATTGCGGTAGCGCTGGTCGAGGATCATCCAGCACGGGATGTTCTCGCCGGGTCCGTCGCCCCGGCCGTGGCGGCCGCCGTACATGGCGTGCACCGCCTCGACGTACGGAGCGGATTCGTTGACGAAGCGCCGGCCGGCCGCGTTGACCATCATCGAGCCCGGCAGGCTGCGCTCGGACAGGGCGAACCACGGGCCGCCGGTGAGCGGGAAGGACGGTCCCCACCAGGCGTCGTCCATGAAATCGACGGCGGCACCGAGAGCCTGGCCCGCGCGGATGCCGTCCCCGGTGTTGGCCTTCGCGCCGACGGTCCACTCGGTGCCGATCGGGGCGCGCTGATACTGCGTGCGCATCTGTTCGTTGTGTTCGAAGCCGCCGGAGGCGATCACGACGCCGCGGCGGGCCCGGATGGTGTGCTTCTGTCCGTCCGACTCGACGCGCACACCGCGCACCACCCCGTCCTCGACGACGAGGTCCGTCAGGGCGGTGTTCAGCAGCAGCGGTACCCCGGCGTCGCGCAGGCCGACGCGGAGTCCGGCCATGAGCGCCTGGCCGCGGACCAGCAGGTGCTTCCTCGTCGCGCGCGCCCACAGGTACCGCATGCCGACCTTCGCGGCGCGGACCGGTCCGCGCGGGTTGCGCATGAGGAGGTTGAGCCACTTGTAGTCGGCCTGGGTGATGACGAAGTTCGGCGGGCCCTTGACGTAGTCGGGTTCGAGCAGGGCGAGGTCGTCGCCGAGGCGCTTGCCGTCGAACGGTTTCGGCTCGACGGACCGCCCGCCGAGCCGGCCGCCGGGGGTCTCGGGGTAGTAGTCGGAGTAGCCCGGCACCCACTGCAGTTCCAGGGCGCTGTGCTTCAGCACGAAGGACAGCATCTCGGGCCCGCGGTCGATGTAGGTGTCGATCTTGTCGGCGGGCACCACGTCGCCGATGATGCTGTGCAGGTAGGTGCGGGCCGAGTCCGGGGTGTCGGTGACCCCGGCGGCCCTCAGGGCCTCGTTGTTCGGGATCCACACCCCGCCGCCCGAGCGCGCGCTCGAGCCGCCGTAGTGGGGTGCCTTCTCGATCAGGACGACGCTCGCGCCCTGGTGCGCGGCGGTCAGCGCGGCGGTCATTCCGCCGGCACCGCTGCCGACTACGACGATGTCGTATTCCTGCTTGATCATGTAGAACACGTTATAGAATGATGGCGCGGTGAGTCCATCCCCTCTGCCAGGAAGAATCACTCGCATACCACGGGCCGAACGGAAACAGGTTGCAGAACATGCCGGTCGCCGGTGAACAGGAAGGAACCGCAATGCTGCCGACGCAACTGCGCACCCGGCTGGCGGACGAGCTCGAGGCCGCCGAACGCGACCGCACCCCCATCGACCCGCTCGTGTCCCGGCACCCCGACATCGACGTCGTCGACGCCTACGAGATCCAGCTGATCAACATCCGTCGCCGGCTCGCGGCCGGTGCCCGCGTGGTCGGCCACAAGGTCGGGCTGTCCTCGCTGGCCATGCAGCAGATGATGGGCGTGGACGAACCCGACTACGGCCACCTGCTCGACGACATGCAGGTCTTCGAGGACCGGCCCGTCGACACCTCGCGGTACTGCTTCCCGCGGGTGGAAGTCGAGGTGGCCTTCGTGCTCGGCAAGGACCTGCCCGGCGCGGACTGCACCGAGAGCGACGTCCTCGACGCCACCGTCGCGTTCGCGCCGTCCATCGAACTGATCGACAGCCGGATCAAGGACTGGAAGATCGGCCTCGCGGACACCATCGCCGACAACGCCTCGTCCGCCGGATGGGTGCTCGGCGAGCAGCGGGTGGCACCGTCCGGCATCGACATCAAGGGCATCGACGCCGTGCTCACCCGCAACGGCGAACGGATCGCCGAGGGGCGCAGCGACGCGGTGCTCGGCAATCCCGTCACCGCCGTCGCCTGGCTCGCCCGCAAGGTCGAGAGTTTCGGGGTGCGGCTGAAGGCGGGCGACATCGTCCTGCCCGGCTCGTGCACCCGGGCCGTCGATGCGCGCCCCGGCGACGAGTTCCACGCCGAGTTCGCGGGACTGGGCTCCGTCTCGCTCACGTTCTCGTGACCACCCGGTCCCGACTGCAAGGAGAAACAATGGCCAAGGCAAGTGTCGCGATCGTCGGGTCGGGCAACATCAGCACCGACCTGCTCTACAAACTGCAGCGTTCGGACCTGCTCGAGCCGCGGTGGATGATCGGCATCGACCCGGCGAGCGAGGGCCTCGCCCGCGCCCGCACGCTCGGCCTGGAGACGTCGGCCGAGGGCATCGACTGGTTGCTCGCGCAGCCGGAGAAGCCGGACCTGGTGTTCGAGGCGACGTCCGCGTACGTGCACCGGGCGGCGGCGCCGAGGTACGAGGCGGCCGGCATCCGGGCGATCGACCTCACCCCTGCCGCCGTCGGGCCGGCCGTCGTGCCACCGGCGAACCTCGGGGCGCATCTCGACATGCCCAACGTCAACATGATCACCTGCGGCGGTCAGGCCACCATCCCGATCGTGCACGCCGTCTCCCGGGTGGTGGACGTGCCCTACGCCGAGATCGTGGCGTCGGTGGCATCGGTGTCCGCCGGGCCGGGCACCCGCGCCAACATCGACGAGTTCACCAAGACCACCAGCCGGGGCATCGAGACCATCGGCGGGGCCCGCAAAGGCAAGGCGATCATCATCCTCAATCCGGCGGACCCGCCGATGATCATGCGCGACACCATCTTCTGTGCAATCCCCGAGGACGCCGACCGGGACGCGATCGCCGAGTCCATCCACCGCGTCGTCGCCGACGTGCAGCAGTACGTGCCCGGCTACCGCCTGCTCAACGAACCACAGTTCGACGAGCCGACCGTCGTGTCCGGCGGGCACGCCACCGTCACCACCTTCGTCGAGGTGGAGGGCGCCGGGGACTTCCTGCCGCCGTACGCCGGCAACCTCGACATCATGACCGCGGCCGCCACCAAGGTGGGCGAGGAGATCGCCCGCGCGCTCCTCTCGGCGGACTCCCTCCCCTCGAACTCCACCGTGAAGGCCTGACTGCGATGACCTCTTCGAACTCCGACCTCCGTCGCGACGACATCTTCTTCGAGCCGTCGTGGGACATCCGCGTGACCGACACGTCGCTGCGCGACGGCTCGCACCACAAGCGTCACCAGTTCGACCGGGAGGAGGTGCGCGCTGTCGTCGCCGCCCTCGACCTCTCGGGCGTCCCCGTCATCGAGGTCACGCACGGCGACGGCCTCGGCGGGTCCTCGTTCAACTACGGGTTCTCGAAAGTGCCCGAGCAGGAACTGATCAAGATCGCCGTCGACACCGCGCAGCACGCGAAGATCGCCTTCCTCATGCTGCCCGGCGTCGGCATCAAGGAGGACATCATCGAGGCGCAGGACAACGGCGCCTCGATCTGCCGCATCGCCACCCACTGCACCGAGGCCGACGTGTCCGTCCAGCACTTCGGGCTCGCCCGCGAGCGCGGGCTCGAGACCGTGGGCTTTCTGATGATGGCGCACACCGTCACCCCGGAGAAGCTGGCCGAGCAGGCCCGCATCATGGCTGACGCGGGCTGCCAGTGCGTGTACGTCGTCGACTCGGCCGGCGCGCTCGTTCTCGAGCAGGTCGCCGAACGCGTCGAGGCGCTCGTCGCGGAGCTGGGTTCCGACGCGCAGGTCGGCTTCCACGGGCACGAGAATCTCGGCCTGGGCGTGGCGAATTCGATCGCGGCGGTCCGCGCGGGTGCCAAGCAGATCGACGGGTCGGCCCGCCGCTTCGGCGCGGGTGCCGGCAACACCCCGGTCGAGGCGTTCGTCGGCGTGTGCGACAAGGTGGGGATCAAGACCGGCATCGACTTCTTCGCCGTCGCGGACGCCGCGGAGGACGTCGTGCGCCCCGTGATGCCCGCCGAGTGCCTACTCGACCGTCAGGCCCTGATGATGGGCTACGCCGGGGTGTACTCGAGCTTCCTGCGCCACGCCGAGCGCCAGGCCGAGCGGTACGGCGTCTCCGCCGCGGAGCTGCTGGTGCGGGCGGGCAAGCGCAAGCTCATCGGCGGCCAGGAGGACCAGCTGATCGACATCGCCCTCGAGCTCCAGCGCGAGCAGCAGACCGCCTGACCGACCGAATGTCACATTGCGTCGATCCGATCGACGCAATGTGACATTCGGCCCCAACGGGTTTCGTCCCTCAGCCATCCGGGTTCGCCACCGGTGGCGTCCTCACGGCCGTGTGCGACCGTCCCCGCTGCGCCGGAGCAGGCGATGACCCGTCAGACGGCTCCACAACACCTCGACCGCGGCCGCGCCCACCAGCAGGCAGGCCAGACGGTGCATGTGCCACCGACGCGGTCAAGCCTGACCGGGCCGTCTCCGGGCCGGGCCGGCCCGACCCGACAGATGCCGCGATGTCCTGGCCGATATCCGGGGGGACCGTGAACCGATCGTGGGCGAGAGCCGCCACAGTCCAGTGGCGGCGAGAATGTGCCACAGCGCGTGGCCCTGCAGGACACTACTCGGTCGGCAGAGCGAGGTCCGGTCGCCGATGGTGCCGAGCACGGCGCCGGACGCGAGAAGCAGTGCCGCGACGATCGTCGTGCGGCGCAGGTGCGGACGGACGCGGGCGCGTTCCAGGGCGAGTCCCACGGTGACCGCGGCGAGCAGTGCCTGCACGATCGTGGAGGCGCTCGAGCCGGCTGCGACGATGGGAACCATCACGAGCGGAACGACGAGCCACCACCGCGGCGACAGCCGTCGGTCGAACCGGTCGGAAGCGGCGTCGACGGCTGTGTAAGCGAGCAATGTCGCGATCGGTATGTCGTGTGCGTAGGCCTGCCACGTCGGGTTCGGTCCGTGCGCTATGAGGGATCCGGCGCCGACCGCGATGACGAGGAGACCGTAGATCACCGTCGGCGTGCCGTGCCGACGACGTGCGAGCACGGCCAGGCCGGCAATCACGAAGGCCAGGCTGGTGGCGGCGGCCGCCGGCTGCCCGAGAAAGCCTGCGTCTCGATAGAGCTCGCAGACGTTCGCCAGCATCATGGCTCGAGGCTATCCGTTACCGGTCCGCACCGGATATACACAACGGAAGTCGTCTCGACCTGACTGTCGGGCCGAACGGTGCCGGGGTGGCCGGCGCTGGTTTGCTCAACTCTTGGTTCGTCGACTGCCACCGTGCCAGTCCTGCTCCACTCCGACCTCGTCGGGAGCGACACCGAGACCCGGCAGCTGCGGTAGCTCACGCAGGCTACGTTTGAGTTCGGCGAAACCCGGGAAGCTCGCCAGCCCGACGACGTGGTCCCACAGGCGGAGGGCGCCCTCTTCGTCGGGTAGCCGGCTGATCACCGGCCCGAAGAAGGCCACGCCGTTCGGCGGCTGGAAGTGGATGATCGGCGTGCCGACGTCTCTGCCGGTCAGGCGCAGTGCCTCGTCGGTCTCCGCCTGGATGAGCGCATCGAGCGAGGGGTCGTCCAGCGCGTCCGCCACCTGCACGGGTAGGCCCGCCCGGGCCAGGATCGGCTCGAGGAAAGCCCGCGTTCCTTGCTGCTCCGGTCCGGCGGTGTTGTCGGCGTCCGGCGTGGTCTCGAATATCCGCGCACCGAGCGCCCGGTACAGCGGATCCACCGCCTCGCGCCCGTGCTCGGCCCGCACTCGCGCCGCGACCCGGAGCAGTCGCAGCCCACTCGTGTGACCGGCCTCGTACTCGGGCGGAAAGTGAGCGTCGTAGTCGACGTGCGCGTTGATCAGGCGCAGCGAAATGAACCGCCAGTCGACTCGGTATTCGCGCTGGGCCGTCACCCGGCGCACCCATTTGCTGGTCATCCAGGCGAACGGGCACACCGGGTCGAAGTAGAAGTGGATATCCGCATCACTCATGCCTCGTCAGGCTACGGAGTGCTCGGGCGGTCGCCGGCACAGACGCCCCTCTCGTCTGGGACATCGTCGATCAGAGAAGATTCGGATCGCGGGGTCGACAGACCGATCGCCTACGGCTTCACAAGTCCCGTTCGGTAGGCGATGACGACCAGTTGCGCGCGGTCGCGAGCACCGAGTTTCACCATGGCGTGGCTGACGTGGGTGCGGGCGGTGGCCGGGCTGAGGCAGAGTTCGGCGCCGATCTCGTTGTTGCTCATGCCCATACCTACCAGCTTCAGGACCTCACGTTCCCGGTCGGTGAGGACCGCAAGCCGAAGATCGGCGGCCTTGTCGGCTGTGTGCTGTGCGGTGAACTGGGCGATGAGGCGGCGCGTGATGCGCGGTGCGAGCAGAGCTTCTCCGGCGGCGACCACGCGGATACCGTGCAGGAGCTCGGCCGGGCCCGCGTCTTTGAGCAGGAAGCCGCTGGCGCCGGCCTGGAGGCCTTCGAAGACGTAGGCGTCGGTGTCGTAGGTGGTCAGGATGAGGATGCGTACGTGTTGGAGCCCGTTGGTGGTGGCGATCTGCCGGGTGGCCTCGATGCCGTCCATCTTCGGCATACGGATATCCATGAGCACGACATCCGGGCGCAGAACCCGGGCTTGCTCCACGGCTTCGGCGCCGGTTGCGGCTTCCCCGACCACCGTGATGCCGTCCTCGACCTCGAGGAGGATCTTGAAGCCGGACCGCACCAGATGCTCGTCGTCTACGAGTAGGACCTTGATCGGAGTGTCGCGGCCGGATGCGCCTGTCACCGGGTTCATACCTTCACCGTTGCGGTCGGGACCAAGGGCAGCCGGGCGGTGACGGCAAAGCCGCCGCCCGGGAGCGGGCCGGCGTCGAAGTCGCCGCCCAAGAGCCGGCAACGCTCGCGCATCCCCACGATCCCGCGGCCGCGTGTGTCCGTGCCGGCGAACCCGGCGTCCGCACGGTCGGCGCCCCTGGCTGTTTTATCGGTGTCCCCATCCGCGCGCGGGCCGTCGTCTGTCACGCGGAGTTCCACGGCGTCGGGGCCGTAGTTCAGTGCGACCGCGACCCGGGTCGGTCCGACATGGCGAATCACATTGGTGATCGCCTCCTGCAGGATTCGGTACACGGCGCTGCCTACCGCGCTGGGTACGGGCGGTGGGGGTGATGTCGTCTCCAGCTCGACGTCGAGCCCGGCTTCGCGTGCCCTGGCGGTGAGTTCGTCGACCTGCCCGAGCCCTGGGGGTGGAAGGCGGCCGTCGTTGTCGTCGCGAAGGACCCCGAGGATGGCCCGCATCTCCTGCAGTGCCCGGGAACTGGTCCGCTCGATGGCCTCGAGCGTCTGGCGTGCTTGTTCCGGTCGCTTGTCCAGCACGTGTGCGGTGACGCCGGATTGGACGTTGATGATGGCGATGGCGTGCGCGACGGTGTCGTGGACCTCGCGCGCGATCCGGAGCCGTTCCTCGTCGACCCGGGCGCGGGCTTCGTCCTCACGAGAGCGTTCGGCCAGTTCGGCGCGCTCGAGCGCTTCCTCCGCGATCACTCTCCTCGAGCGGACGCTCTCCCCGAGGGCGGCACTCATGCCCGCGGCGCCGATCCGGAAGTACACCCAGCCGACGGCGGCTGGGGGTTCGATGTCGGTCGCGGCGATCAGCCAGACCGCGGTCAGTGCTGCGATGCCCACAACGGCCATCACCAGCGAGCGACGTCCGTCGCCGCGGGCGGTGAGGGTGTAGAGGGCCACGAACAGGCCCAGCCATCCGGGGCCGTCCGGGAAGTCGAGGGTGTAGTACACCATGCTGGCGAGCGCGGTCACGGCGAACACTGCGACTGGCCAGCGGCGGCGCAGGACCAGGACCGCGCCACCGGCGATCAACAGCAGGTAGCCGAGGTTCCCGAGGTCGGACAGGGGGCGCAGCACTGCTTCGGGCTCCCCGCTGTTGCGGACGACGGTGCCCTGGACCTGCATCACAGTGATGAATACCGCCAGCAGCACATCCTGCGCCCAGGCGGGCGGGCGGAACAACGTGACGCGATCCGGCATGGCGCGATCATATGGTTCCGGGTGGGGAAAACAACTCCCGCGAACTGCGCGGCCGCCTACGTCGAGAAGCGTGGTTGCGCGCGAGCCACCTACGTCGAACTTCGTATCCGCTGCCGCCCGCTGTCCGAGGACACCCCGTTGCAGAGACGCGACGATCGTATGCGTCCGCTCAACGACGGAGGCCTCCATGAGCGCGGCCGGAACACGTCGTTCGACCGAAAGGATCCGCAATGCCTGTCCTCGATTTGCTTGCCGCACCGGCGATCACGCACGTCTCCGTTGTCGCCGCCGGTTACGAGCTCGGCGTCGGGCGAGCTGTGCCCACCGCGGCAGCCGTGCTGGGGCTGATCAGCGCCGTCGCCGGTGGGCTGGCTCTGACCCGATCCCGCCGCACCGGCACCGGACGAGCCCGGACGATCGTGGCCCTGGTGCTGGGACCGATCAGCGTCATCGCCGGTGGGGTGCACGGGGTCAACTCCGCCGGTGGACTCGGCACCGGCAACGGGCTCGCCGGCGCCGTCCTCGCCGTGGCGCTCGGGCTGATCGGCACGGTCCTCGGTGGGCTGGCTCTGGCCCGCTCTCGTCGCACCAGCCGATCCGGCCACGATTCCAGGCCGGTGCCCGCGTCGTGACCCCCGCCCGCTCCGTGCGCCGCCACTGAGTGCTGCGCGGGGCCTGGCGCCGGGTCGGCCCGGCGCAGCTGTCCGCCGCCACGGCCGCCGCCGGGCCCGGCGTTCCCCTGGTCGCAGACGGTGGCACGTGGCGAATCGAGCGCGCTCGGGCCTGCGCCCACCTGGGCGCCCGCTGCTGACGCGGTGGGCCTTGTCGACCCGGCGCGGCCCGCGTCGGGGTGGCTGTGGTGACGAGCAGGACGAGCCCTGCCGGTGATGGACAGTGTGGGCTCGCGGTGCAGTGACGTCGAGCACCGTGAGCTGGTGGCCGGGTGTGTTCTCGGTCGTGAGCGGCGGGACAGGTGGTGCGGTGGTTACTCTCGACTGATGGCGGCATTCCCGGAGTCCACGGTAGGCACGAACTCGGCGGTGGCCGGCCTCGAGAGCACCTTTGCCGACGAGTTGGCCGCCCTGGCGGTGCCGTGGCAGGGCGCTGATGCCCCCGATCCGAAGTTGCTTGTGCTCAACGAGCAGCTCGCGGTGTCGCTGCGGTGGGACGTGGAGGTGCTGCGGAGCGAGGTCGGGGTCGGGGTGTTGTCCGGCTCGACGGCGCCGGCCGGGGCGACGCCGGTGGCGATGGCGTATGCGGGCCATCAGTTCGGTGGGTACGCACCGCTGCTCGGGGATGGTCGGGCGTTGCTGCTCGGCGAAGTGCTGGGCGGTGACGGTCGGCGGGTGGATCTGCATCTGAAGGGCTCGGGGCGCACGCCGTTTTCTCGGGGCGGTGACGGGTTCGCGGTCCTCGGCCCGATGCTGCGCGAATACCTGGTCAGCGAGGCCATGTATGCCCTCGGTATTCCCACGACGCGTGCGCTGTCGGTGGTCGCGACGGGCCGCCGCGTTCGCCGAGACGGCGCCGAGCCCGGTGCCGTGCTCGCCCGGGTCGCGGCCAGTCACCTGCGGGTGGGCACCTTCGAATTCGCGGCCCGGCAGGAGGGAGTCCTGCAGCGGCTCGCCGACTACGCGATCACCCGCCACTACCCGGAGTTGACCGAGCTGCCGGCGACGGGTGAGGGCACTCGCTACCTGGCGTTCTTCGAGGCGGTGGTCGAGGCGCAGGCAGCACTGGTGGCGCAGTGGATGCTCACCGGGTTCGTGCACGGGGTGATGAACACCGACAACACGACCATTTCGGGGGAGACCATCGACTATGGTCCGTGCGCCTTCCTCGATGCGTTCGACCCGGCGGCGGTGTTCAGTTCGATCGATCACGGCGGCCGTTATGCGTTCGGCAACCAGCCCGCTGTCCTGAAGTGGAATCTGGCGCGCTTGGCGGAAACGCTTCTACCGCTGCTCGATTCGACGACGGATGACGCGATTGCCGCGGTGTCGGCAGTCCTCGATACCTTCGACGCCCGTTACGAGGGCCACTACGCCGCCGGGATGGCGGCCAAGCTCGGGGTGGCCGGCACGCTCCTCGATCGAGCGCTGGTCGACGACCTGCTGAGGTTGATGGCCGAACACGGCGCCGACTGGACGGGCAGCTTCCGGGCGCTCGCGGACGAACTCCGCGGGCATTCGGCGCCGCTGCACGCCCTCGTCCCGCGCGAGCACATCGGGCCGTGGGTGGACCGCTGGCGCGGCGCCCTGAGCACACAAGGGCGTGGGACAGCGCAGACCGCGGACGCGATGGACAGCGTGAACCCGCTGTACATCCCGCGCAATCATCAGCTCGATGCGGCTCTGCGTGCCGCGACCGACGGTGAGCTCGCTGCTTTCGAGAAGCTGCTCGAGGTCGTCACGCATCCGTTCGACCGCCGTGACGAGTGGTCCGACTACACCACACCCGCCCCGCCGTCGTTCAGTGCGACCTTCCGAACCTTCTGCGGCACATAACGTCCGAGTACACGCCGCTGGGCACTGCTGTGTTCGTGCCGGGGGGGATTCCCTCGCCGGTGATGCGCCGCCGGGAACGACGGCGGCAGACCTGGCGGAGGCACCCCCGAGGACACGGACCCAGCTGGTGCGGGGCGGGTTCAGCCGTCCCGCCCGGCGCCGCGGTCGGGGGCGCTCATGTCCCCGGTGCCGGGTATGCCGTCGGCGAGCGCGTAGCGCAGGTACACGTTGCCCGTCGGGCTGGCTACCGGCGGTGCGAGGAGGGTGAGGTTGGTGGGCACCGCGCCGGCGTCGAACACCTTCTTTCCGACGCCGAGCACGATCGGGTGCACCCACAGGTCGAGCCGGTCGAAGAGTTTCTCGCGCAGGAGGGTCTGGACCAGGTCCAGGCTCCCGACGACTTTGATGTGCTCGTGCCGGTCCCGGATTCCGCGCACCGCGGCGGCCAGATCGGGGCCGAGCTGCGTGGATCCGGACCAGGAGAGGTCGGGCCTGCCGCGGGAGGCCACGTACTTCGGGACGCCGTTGAAGAGCGTGGCGATGTCGTTGTCTTCGCCGCCGTGCTGGTACGGCCAGTAGGCGGCGAAGATGTCGTAGGTCCGGCGGCCGAGCAGCAGGGCGTCGGTGCCTTCGTAGGCGGCCCCGATCTGCGCGCCGGTGACCTCGTCGAGCAGGGGTGCCTGCCAGCCGCCGAACGGAAATCCGACCGGGTCTTCGTCGGGGCCGCCCGGTGCCTGTCCGACGAGGTCGAGGGTGGTGAACAGTTCGATGTCGATCAGGCCCATGGCTCGGCTCCCGGTGAAGTGGTGTGTCTCGGTCGTAAAGGTAGACCTGCGGGCGTCGGCGGACTCATCGCTGTGACGGCATCTCACTTCGTGCGTGTCGACCGGCCTCGCGCGGTGCATCCGTCACCACCGGTCCTGTGGGGGGCGTCCGTGCGGCGTCCGGCAGGTCCGGTTCGGTGGGCGGTGCACATCTCCCCACTCGCCTCGATCGGGGTGGGGTCGCGCAGGTCGTGCCTGCAGAACGGCCGCCCGTGCGGTCGGCGGTGTCGCGCGGACACCGTTGGGGGCAGTGCCACAGTGGGCGTGGTTTCTCGACCGGGTGGTGTCGGAGAAGGGCGCTGAGCAATTTCAGCTCTTGACGTGACCGGGCAGTGTGCGAGTGATGATGTGGTGAGCTTCGGTGAGGATCGAGCCGACCACTGTCTCGCAGCTGCCGATGTCGTGGATCATGCTTGGACTTGGCCGGCCCACCAGAGGCCGCCTTCTGCGGTGCCTCGGCGAACGTGCCGCTGCGCTGCTCGCCACCCGATGGATGGCACTCGACAGGATCACCCTGTGCCCCAAGAAAATCGGTTGTATCATCTCGGGCCTGGTAGCCGGTCTGGTGGTCGATGGGGGTGGGGTAGTGGAAATAGTCGCGCGCCCGGGAGGCAGCGCCCGTAACGGAGTGTTTCGACCTGATTGTAAAAGTCTCTGTTGCGCAACAATTTTCGTGTGACGAGCAAATAGTGCTGTAGCTGTTGGAACAGCTCCGGTGTTCGATCCATTCGTCGATCCCTGTATCGGCTGAGTGCGCCGACGCACGCTCCGTCGGTGGCGCGTCGACGAATGAAGGCGCTCAGACTTCGACGGCGGTGCCGCAGATGCCACATTCCTCCAGCTGCCGGCGCTTCCATCGCGCGACCGGAACGAAGAACAATGTGAACTGGCTGAATTCCCGGATCCGTGCCCACTGTGTGGTGTTGTGGCAGCGCGGGCACGTTCGGGTCTGCCCTGAGCCGAGGTGTTGCCGCTTGGTGCCGTATCCGAATAGAAGGAACACCACGCCAGCATAGAGCGATCCTCAGTAGACGGTCGTCAGTGGGCAACGGTCTCGAGGAAGACCACGCGATGACCACAGCCGACGATATCGATCGGCACCAGTTGCCCGAAGACCGACTCGCCAGCCAACCTCTTCCGCCGGCATACGGAAGCCGTGAGCCGGGTAGCCTCACGAGGACGAACATCGAGTGGAGGAAGGGCTATGGCGACTGACTTCTCCGTCGGCGACCATGTCCGGTGGAACTCCGAAGCCGGATACGTCGAGGGCGTCATCATCAGGAAGCACACGAAGGACGTGGAGTTCAAGGGGCGCACACGGCGTTGCAGTGAGAGTGACCCTCAGTACGAGATCAAGAGCGACAAGACCGAGCACATCGCGATGCACAAAGGCGATGCGCTGACGAAGCTTTAGGAGGCCGGAATCCCGATGGTCACTCGAGATGAGATGCGCATTATCGACGCGGTCCGGGAGGCAGTCGTTGCCCTCCCTCCGGGCTCGGTTGCCTCCTATGGCGATATCGGCAAGAGAATCGGGGCGGGTCCACGGCAGGTGGGCCGAGCGATGAGCCTGCTGGACGACAACGTTCCCTGGTGGCGAGTCGTCTACGCCGACGGAACAACCGCCTCGTGTCACGGCGGTCTTGCACCGGCACTCCTGCTCGAAGAGGGCACCCCCGTGGCCGGGAAGCGGGTTGACATGCAACGCGCTCGGCAACGATGGATGGACTGACCGACGATCCCTGACGGTGGGTCAGTTCGAGGAGCACCGGGTGCGGCACGTCTATCGGGTGTCGGCGACGGCGGCGGTGCTCGATTCGCTCGAACAACTCGGGCCGCTCCGAGGCGTGGCGACGTCAGTCCGGCACGGTGATCCGGCCGTCGAGCACCGCCTGCTCGATGCTGGCGCGCAGTTGCGGGCAACCGTCGCGCAGGGCACCCGGGGTCGCGTCGTCCCGGAAGTTCGGGCACACCGACGCGGGATTCTCGCACCACTGCACGCTCGTGTGGTCGAAGCTGTTCTTGCGCACCAGCACGCAGGTGCCGCACTCGCGGCACCGCACCTCGTGCAGGCCCGAATCCAGGTAGTTGATCTTGTCGATGGCGGTCTGCGCGCGGACCGCCTCGACCCGCGCGGGCTGGCCGGCGAAGTCCGGGGCCTTCGCCCACCGGCGCGCCCGGGTCGAGGGATCCATCGTCAGACCTCCGCTTCCTGCTTGCCCTGTTCCTGCTCGGCCTTCTGCCGCGCGAGGTTCTCGGCGACCTCCGCCTGCCACGCCTCGTTGGCCTTGGTGGTGTCCACCTCGTATTCGAAGCGCTGCGTCATCTTCTCGGTGACGTCGGCGACGTCGACGTAGAACTGCTCGTACCAGCGTCGCAGCTGATAGACCGGGCCGTCCTCCTCGCACAGCAGCGGGTTGTCGATCTTGGTCTTGTTCTTCCAGATCTCGACGTCCTGCAGGAAGCCCTCGCCGATGCCCTCGGTGAACTTCGCGGCGAGTTTGGCCGACATCTCGTCGGACATCCCGGTCGGCTTCTTGACGATGATGCCGTACTGCAGCACGAACGAGTCGTGGGTCACGGGGTAGTGGCAGTTGATCAGCACCGACTCGACCTCGTAGCCGCCGTAGCTGTTGGTCATCGGATTGATCATGTAGGAGGGACCGTAGTACGCCGCGAACGACTTCAGCAGCGACTCCATGCCGTACTGGGTGGACATGCCCTTGTCGGGCCGGCCGCGGGTGTTGAGGTACTGCGCGGCGACGTGCCCTTCGAAGACGTTCTTGAAGTAGGTCGGGAACGCGTAATGGATGTAGTAGAAGTGCGCCATATCCACGACGTTGTCGATGATCTCACGGCAGTTGGCGCCCTCGATGAGGATCGAGTTCCACGTCCAGTCGGTCCACTCGCCCGACCCGTACTGCTCGATGTCGGGGATCGTGACCTCCGGCGGCGGGGGGTTGCCCTCGGGGTCGTTCCAGACGAACAGCTGCCCGTTCTTCTCCATCGTCAGCCAGGAGCGGGTGCGGGCGAGCGGCGGCACCCGCCGGGCGTAGGGAATGTCGGTGCACTTGCCGTTGCCGCCCCACCGCCAGTCGTGGAACGGGCATGCGACGGAGTCGCCCTTGATCTCACCCTGCGACAGGTCGCCGCCCATGTGCCGGCAGTAGGCGTCGAGGACCTTCGGGTCGCCCTGGCTGTCGGCCCAGACCACGAGCTTCGTGCCGAAGGCCTCGACGGCGTGCGGCTTGCCGTCCTTGAACGTCCTGGCGAGCCCGAGGCAGTGCCAACCCCGCGCGAAACGCGTGCGGACCTCTCCGACGTCGATCTCGCGAATCTGTGCCATTGTCCCCTCACTTCCCTTCGGTTCATCTAGTAGAACACGTTATAGAATATTGCGGCGATCCGGAAGCGATCCGGGACTTTCGTCCCACAGAAAAGACGCCGACGTGCGGCGATTCCGCGGTCTCGACATGAATGGGAACGTGTTCTAGTCTCGAAGCAAGCGATCATTTCCGGAACAGACGGGAGCGTCCAGTGGGCGACCACGAGAGCCACGAGGTACTGCAGCGGATCGACGCGCTGCTGCCCGCCCTGCGGGAACGTGCACAGGAGACCGAGGATCTTCGCCGCATCCCCGACGACTCGATCAAGGCGCTGCAGGAGGCGGGGTTCTTCCGGCTGCTCCAGCCGAAGCAGTGGGGCGGCTACGAGGCCGACCCGGTACTGTTCTACACGGCTGTCCGCAACATCGCGAGCGCGTGCGGCTCCACCGGATGGGTGTCCGGGATCATCGGTGTCCACAACTGGCACCTGGCCCTGTTCTCGCAGCAGGCCCAGGAGGACGTATGGGCCGAGGATACCGACGTGCGCATCTCCTCCTCCTACGCCCCGATGGGCGCCGGCGAGGTCGTGGACGGCGGCTACCGGGTCAATGGCGCGTGGGCCTGGTCCTCCGGGTGCGACCATGCCACGTGGGTCGTCGTCGGTGGCCCGGTCCTCAAGGACGGCCGACCCGTCGATTTCGGCAGCTTCCTGATCCCGCGCGCGGACTACGAGATCGACGACGTCTGGAACGTGGTCGGCCTGCGCGGCACCGGGTCGAACACGATCGTGGTCGAGGACGTGTTCGTGCCCCGGCACCGCTTCCTCAGCTTCAAGGCGATGAGCAACCTCACCGCCCCCGGCCTCGAGCGCAACACCGCGCCGGTCTACAAGATGCCCTGGGGCACCGTCCATCCCACCACCATCTCCACACCGATCGTCGGCATGGCCTACGGCGCCTACCGGGCCCACGTCGAGCATCAGGGCAAGCGCGTGCGCGCCGCCTACGCGGGGGAAAAGGCCAAGGACGATCCGTTCTCGAAGGTGCGGATCGCCGAGGCCTCGAGCGACATCGACGCCGCGTGGCGCCAGCTGTCCGGAAACGTCGCCGACGAGTACGCGCACCTCGTCGCCGGCGAGGAGGTCCCGATGGAACTGCGGCTGCGTGCCCGTCGCGACCAGGTCCGCGCCACCGGCCGCGCCATCGCGTCCATCGACCTGCTGTTCGAGAACTCCGGTGCCACCGCTCTCGCCAACGGCACGCCGATCCAACGGTTCTGGCGCGACGCCCACGCCGGGCGTGTCCACGCCGCCAACGACGCCGAGCGCGCCTATGTGATGTTCGGCGCCGGCGAGTTCGGCCTCCCGATCACAGACACGATGGTGTAGGGAGACCGAATTGACTGCGACGGAAGAGATCACCTACGAGTCGACGTCCCGGTTCGCTCAGGTGCGCGACGACCTGCGGCTGCACTACCACGAGGCGGGGGTCGGCCACGACACCACGATCGTGCTGCTGCACGGCGGCGGTCCGGGCGCCTCCGGCTGGTCCAACTTCGCCCGCAACATCCCCGTGCTGGCCGAGCGCTTCCACGTGATCTGCGTCGACCAGCCCGGTTACGGCAAGTCCGACAAGCCCACCGAGCATCCGCAGTACTTCGTGCACAGCGCCACCGCGCTGAAGGACCTGCTCGACCACCTCGGCGTCGACGGGCGCGTGCACCTGCTCGGCAACTCGCTCGGCGGCGGTGCCGCGGTGCGGTTCGCACTGGACTTCCCGGACCGGGCCGGACGGCTCGTGTTGATGGGACCGGGGGGATTGAGCGTCAATCTCTTCGCGCCCGACCCTACCGAGGGCGTGAAGCACCTCGGCCGGTTCGCGGCGCCGCCGGAGGGCCCGACCAGGGAGAAGCTCGAGGCGTTCCTCCGGGTGATGGTGTACGACCAGTCGCTGATCACCGAGGAGTTGGTCGAGGAACGCTTCGCCGCCGCGAGCACCCCCGAGTCGCTCGCCGCTGCGCGCGCGATGGGAAAGTCGTTCTCCGGACCGGACTTCGAGCTGGGGATGCTCTGGCGCGACGCGTACAAGCTGCGGCAGCGGGTGCTGTTGATCTGGGGCCGGGAGGACCGGGTCAATCCGCTCGACGGGGCGCTCGTCGCGCTCAAGCTGATCCCCCGCGCGCAGCTGCACGTCTTCGGCGGCTGCGGGCACTGGGCCCAGCTCGAGAAGCTCGACGAGTTCAACCGCCTGACAATCGATTTCCTGACCGACCGGAGCGGTCGGGGCGAGCGAAGCGACGGGAGTGTCTGACATGGGTATCCGATCCCTGGCGTATCTGCGCATCGGCGCCACCGACATGGGCGCCTGGCGCGAGTACGGGCTGAAGGTGCTCGGCATGGTGGAGGGCAAGGGTATCCACCCGGACGCCCTGTACCTGCGGATGGACGACTTCCCGGCCCGGCTGGTCATCGAGCCGCACGAGAGCGATCGGCTGCTGGTCGCGGGCTGGGAGACGGCGAACGCCGCCGAGCTGCAGGAGGTGCGCGACAACCTCGCGGCCGCCGGGGTCCCGTTCAAGGAGGGCACGGCCGAGCAGCTCGCCGACCGTCGTGTGGACGAGCTGATCGTGTTCCAGGACCCGTCCGGCAACACCCTCGAGGCGTTCCACGGGGTGGCGCTCGAGCACCGCCGCGTGGTCAGCCCGTACGGGCATCGGTTCGTCACCGGCGAGCAGGGACTCGGGCACGTCGTCCTGTCCACCCGCGACGACGAGGAGGCCCTGCACTTCTACCGCGACGTCCTCGGCTTCCGGCTGCGGGACTCGATGCGCATGCCGCCACAGATGGTGGGCCGCCCGGCCGACGGGAAACCGGCCTGGCTCCGCTTCTTCGGGTGCAACCCACGGCACCACAGCCTGGCGTTCCTGCCGATGCCCACGCCGAGTGGCATCGTGCACCTGATGATCGAGGTGGAGAACGCCGACGACGTCGGGCTGTGCCTGGACCGGGCGCTGCGCCGGAAGGTGAAGATGTCGGCGACGCTGGGCCGGCACGTCAACGACCTCATGCTCTCGTTCTACATGAAGACCCCGGGTGGCTTCGACGTCGAATTCGGCTGCGAGGGAAGGCAGGTCAAGGACGAGGAGTGGATCGCCCGGGAGTCCACAGCGGTCAGCCTGTGGGGTCACGACTTCAGCGTGGGGATGCAGCCGTGACCACCCCCGACGACGGTGTGATCGACCCCCAGGTCTTTCGGAACGTGCTGGGCCAGTTCTGCACGGGGGTCACGATCATCACCACCGTCGACGCGGGCGAGCCGGTGGGATTCGCCTGCCAATCGTTCGCGGCGCTGTCGCTGGACCCGCCGCTGGTGTTGTTCTGCCCGACGAGGACGTCGCGGTCGTGGACCGCGATCGAACGATCCGGGCGCTTCTGCGTCAACGTACTCGCGGAGGAACAGCAGGACACGTGCGCCCGGTTCGGGTCCCGGGAGCCGGACAAGTTCGCCGCCGTCGAGTGGAGCCCGTCACCGCTCGGCTCGCCCGTCCTGACCGGATCCCTGGCGCACATCGACTGCACCGTCGAGACCGTGCACGACGGCGGCGACCACTGGGTGGTGTTCGGACGGGTGTCCTCGCTCAGCGAGGTGCGCGACGAGAAGGAGCGGCCGCTGTTGTTCTATCGCGGCCAGTACACCGGAATCGAGCCGGACAAGACCGTGCCGGCCCCCTGGCGCGACGACCTCGAGGCGTTTCTCACCAGTACCTCCGAGGACACCTGGCTCTGAGGGCCGGCACGGCCGGACGGACGGTTACTCGCCGGGCTGGGGCACCTGGATGCTGTCGGGCAGCTGGTCGCGGGCCCGGTCGAGTTGCTGTTCGAGCTGCTCGACCATGCGGTCGTTGTTGAGCACCGTCACCACACCCGCCACGTAGGCGATCGACAGCACGAGCGAGACGATGCTGAGCACGATGCCCGCGATGGCGACGCCGCGCCCGGTCACGCCCAGGCGACGTGCCGCGCGAAGGCCCACGATGCCGAGCACGAGCCCGACGAGGGACAGCACCAGGCCGACGGGGGAGAGGACGAGCGAGAGCACGCACACCAGGGCGGCGGTGCCGACGGCGAGTGCGAGGGCGGCGGCCACACTCGTCTTGGCAGGCTTCGTCGTCACCCGCTCCTCGAAGGGAGCGGCGGTGGTGGTGGTGGTGGTGCGGTCCGTCACCCGGTCGTCCGCGACCACGCGCTCGCGGCCGGGAACGGTGTCTCGGCGGGGAACGGTGTCTCGGCCGGGAACGGGGTCTCGGCCGGCGGCACTCGAACCGGCGGGCTCACGTTCGATCATCGTCGGTCCTCCTGGTCGGGGTGCTGGCCGGGGGCGCCCTCGTCGACGTAGTACTCGGTGGTCACGACCCGCTTGTGGAGTCGCGGACCGGGGGAGGGGGCGCCGTGTTGCGTTGTGCCACCGGTGCCACCGGGATGCGACGGTGTGGCCGACGGCGGAGCCGAGGTGGACACACCCGGCGCGCCTCCTTGCGGCGCCCGATGGGTGTCCGGCGTCCGGTCGGCGTCCCGCAGCCGATCGGCGTCCGACGTCCGGTCGGTATCGCGCACCCGGTCGGTGTCCGGCGTCCGATCGGTGTCCCGCAGCCGATCGGCGTCGGGGGTCCGGTCGGCGTCCGGTGCGCGACCGGTGTCGGTGTCGGTATCCGCCCTGTCGTAGTAGCGGTAGAGCTGCGTCTCCTCCTCGGGGGTGAGACGGCCGTCCTCGTCGATGTTCGGGGCGCCGGTCACCGTGTCCTTGTCGAACGGCAGACGGACGTCCCTGCCGTCCAGCTCGGCGACGTCGATCGGCACGAAATGCCGACGGGTGCCGAACAGGCCGGTGACGACGGTGATCCAAGCAGGGTTCCCGGTGCGGTTGTCGAGGTAGACCTCGCCGACCTTGCCGAGCTTGTCGCCGCCGGGTCCGTAGACGGTGGCGCCGACAAGTGCATCGATGTCGCTGTTGTTGATCATGGTGACCTCACCGATCGATTGTGTCTTCGACTCGGTGGGTGCCCGCTGCGACGGGCGCCGAAACCCGAAGGCCGGATCAGATCGGTTCGGCGTCTCCGAAGGTCATCTGCAGACGGGGGATCGACGACGTGAGCAGCGCACGCCGGGGCAGCCCCAGCGCGCGCAGTTCGCCGGCGATGGGGTGGGTTCCGAGGCGCAGGGTGGCGCCGCCGACGCGGCTGCGCACGCCGGAGGGATTCATCGCCCATCCGGTGTGCCGGGTGATCCCGTCCAGGTGGGAGTAGGCCGTGACGGAGGCGGCCGCACCACGCCCGGGAACCGCGAGGCCCGGTCGCACCGACAGTTCCGCGATCAGCTGCCCGTCCCGGCTCACCGACGCGCGCTTGACGGCGCCGGCGTGGTCGGCGTCGAAGTCGGCGAGGATCTTGGGGAACCCCCAGATTCCCCGTCCTGCCGCCAGGGTGAACTCGCCGTCGACGGGCAGCTGATGGATGAGGGCACCGGCGCCGCCGCGGGCGAGTTTCCGCAGATTCTGCAGCACGGTGCCGCCGCGCCGGCGATGGTCGCGGACGAGGAAGCACACGCCGAACTCGTTGTAGGGTCCGAGATCTCCGTCGATGTAGTCCACGAACACCAGGATGCAGATACCGCGCCCCGGGCGGTGGTGCAGCAGTTCGAGTCCCGTGTGATCGATCAGGGCCCGAGCCGGGGCGGTGGGCACCGAGTACATCGCCATGAATGCCGTCGCGGTCCGAATCCGCACCGGCATCTCGACCGGGGTGCCCGAGATCATGTGTGTCGTCACGTCCTGCCCCTCTGCGCGAACCGGTCGCGAACCCGCGGCCGGCCGGGTCCTGGATGAGAACGTGTTCTACTATTCGTGCTACGCCCTGGAAGCGCAAGGTTGATCGGCGAATACGCCCGGAAACGGGCAGCCGCGCGCCGAAGGGGCGCGGCCGCCCGTGCGGGGATCGTCCGTCAGTCCGGCGCGCCGATGTTCATCTCGTCCGGGTGCATGCCGACGCGCGTGCCGTCGTCGAGGGTCGCGATCTCGCTCAGGTCGAGGTCGTCGAGTTCGAAGTCGAACACGTCGAAGTTCTGCGCGATCCGCGCGTCGTGGACCGACTTCGGGATCACGATGAGGCCGTTCTGCAGGTGCCAGCGGATCAGCACCTGGGCCGCGGACTTGCTGTGCCGGTCCGCGATGCGCGTGATGATCGGATCGATCAGCAGCGTGTTCGGCTTGGAGTCGCGGCCCCAGCCGGAATTGCTGGTACCGCCCAGCGGGCTCCACGATTCGACGGCGATACCGTGGTCGGCCGCGAAGGCACGGATCTCCTGCTGGGGCAGGTGTGGGTGCAGCTCCACCTGGTCGACGGCGGGCAGCATGCCGCCGCGGTCGACGAGCAGCTGCAGGTGGTGCGGCTCGAAGTTGCACACGCCGATCGCCTTTGCCCGGCCGGACCCGGCGATCTTCTCGAGTGCGTCCCAGGTGCGCAGCAACCGGTCGTTGTCCTGCAAGGGCCAGTGGATCAGGTACAGGTCGACGTAGTCCGTGCCGAGGCGGCGGAGGCTCTCGTCGAACGCCTTCAGCGCCCGGTCGTAGCCCTGGTCTGCATTCCACAACTTCGTGGTGAGGAAGACGTCCTCCCGCGGGACCGCGGAGGCCGCGATACCGCGCCCGACGCCCTCCTCGTTCCCGTACGCGGCGGCGGTGTCGATGTGCCGGTAGCCGGCCTCGTCGAGGGCGAAGCGCACGGCGTGTTCGGTCTGCTCGTTGGTGGCCTGCCAGACTCCCAGGCCGAGCTGCGGGATGGTGGTTCCGGAATTCAGCGTGATCACGGGAGTGCTCATCGTCCCAGGCTAACGACTGCCGGATCGCCCCGCGGCCCGAGCGAATGTACCCCTCACTCGATCAGGCCGACGCGATGGTCCATTCGCTCGGGCACGCGGGCGTCACATTCCGATCGCGGCCAGGAACTCGCGCGGCTGCCCGAACAGCTGGGCCGTGCCGTGAGCGCGCTTGAAGTACAGCTGCGCGTCGTGTTCCCACGTGATGGCGATGCCCCCGTGCAACTGGATCGTCTCCGCGGCCACCCGCTCGAACGCCTCCGAGCAGTACACCTTCGCCGCATACGCGTCCTGCGTATCCTGCGACACCGCCGCCGCGTACGACATCGAGCGCGCGGTCTCCACCAGCGCGTACATGTCGGCCATGCGGTGCTTGAGCGCCTGGAAGGACCCGATGACGCGGCCGAACTGCTTGCGGTTCTTCGAGTACTCCACGGTCAGATCCAGCGCGGCCTGTGCCGCACCGACCTGCTCGGCCGACAGCGCGATCAGCGCGACGGTGCGCAACCGGTCCACGAGATCCGCCGGGCACGCGAGCGGCCGTCCGGTCGCCCCGTCGAACCGCACCTGCGCGAGGGTGCGGGTCGGGTCCATCGTCGGCACCCGGCGCCGGGTCACGCCGGTCGCGTCCGGATCCACCTCGAACAGCGCGACGGCGTCCCCGTCCCGCGCGAGCACCAGCAGGGTGCTCGCGACGTCTCCGCCGAGCACGTAGTGTGCGGTGCCGTCGAGCCGGTCGCCGGTCGCGGTCACCCCCGGTGACGACCAGCCCGCCGCCGAGGCCCAGCACACGGCCGCGATCTCCCCGGCGGCGATGCCCGGCAGCAGCCGCGCGCATGCTTCGGTGTCGCCGGACAGCAGCAGCGCCTGCGCCGCGAGCACCGCCGAGCCGAGCATCGGTGACGGCGCCAGCGTCCGGCCGAGTTCCTCGAGCACGACGTGGGTCTCGGCGAGCGAGGCGCCCACCCCGTCGTAGTCCTCGGGCACGGCGAGCGCCGCCACCCCGATCTGCTCGACCATCCGCTCCCACAGGCCGGCGTCGTAGCCCTCGGGCGCGGTGATCGCCTTGCGCACCGCCGACGAGTCGGAGTGCTTGGCGAGCAGGTTGCGCACCGACTCGCGCAGCGCGGCGCGGTCCTCGGTTTCGAACGTCACGACGCCTCCAGCGCGTCGACGATCCGCGCCCGGTGCACGTCGGGCGTGCCCCACACGGTGACGAGGGCGCGGACCTTCGTCAGCCACAGCGACAGGTCGTGTTCCCGGGTGTAGCCGATGGCGCCGTGCACCTGCAGCGCGGTCCGGGCCGCACGGTAGGCGGCGTCGCCGCATGCGACCTTGGCGGCGGAGACGTCCCGCGACGCCTGCGGCAGCCCGTCGCGCACCGACAGCGCCGCGCCGTGCAGCAGCGGCCGGGCCATCTCCAGCGCGACGGCCACCTCGGCGAGGTGGTGCTTGACGGCCTGGAAGGAGCCGATGGCCCGGCCGAACTGCCGGCGCTGCTGCGCGTACTCGGTGGTGCGCTCGAGCAGCGTCCGGCCGAGGCCCTGCAGCTGCGCCGCGGTGGCGAGCGCGCCGAGGTCGAACGCGGCACCGAAGTCGGCTTCGCCCAACGACTCTCCCGCCGAGACGGGGAACAGCCGGCGGGCCGGGTCGACGGACTCGCGCGGCTGCCCGGGGGTGCCGACGGACACGGCCGAGCCGTCGACGTGCAGGACCAGGTCGGCGACGTCGGCGTCGACCGCGAACGGCACGTCCGGCGCGGCGGCGACGGTCGCGAGCGCGCCGGAGGCCAGGGCCGGCAACCGGTCCGGCGCCGCGGCCGCGAGCAGCACCGGGGCGACGGCGACGGTGTCGACGATCGGGCCCGGCACGGCGTGGCGGCCGAGTTGTTCGACGGCGACGACGAGGTCGACCGCGTCGGCACCCACGCCGTCGTGGTCCTCGCCGACGAGCAGGCCGCCGAGCCCGATCTCGGCGAGACGCTGCCACACCTTCAGGCCGGGGCCGGTGTCGCCGGCGCTCCACGCGCGGATCACGGCCGGCATGTCGGACTTGGCGAGCAGCGCATCGATACTGGACGCGAAGTCCTCGTGGGAGGAGTCGAGCGCGAATCTCATCGGTCGCCCTTCGGGAGGCCGAGCAGGCGCTCGGCGATGACGTTCTTCTGGATTTCGTTGGTGCCGGCGTAGATCGGGCCGGACAGCGAGAACAGGTAGCCGTCCGTCCAGCCGTCGACGAGCTCGGCGGCGGCGCCCTGCAGGTCGAGCGCCGTCTCGTGGGCGGCGATGTCCCACTCCGACCAGAACACCTTGTTGATGGACGACTCCGCGCCGAGCTGCCCGCCGTCCTGCAACCGCGTGACCGTGCCCCAGGTGGACAACTCGTAGGCGCGCGCGCCGATCCAGCTGTCGGCGACGCGGTTGCGCAGGGCCGCGTCCCCGTGCAGATCCGACGACTTGTACAGCTGCAGCAGCCGGTCGGCGGTGGCGAGGAACCGCCCGGGGGAGCGCAACGACAGGCCGCGCTCGTTGGAGGCGGTGCTCATCGCGACCCGCCAGCCCTCGTTCACGCCGCCGATGACCCCGGACGCGCCGGGGTCGGCGGGATCGTCGGGCACGAACACGTCCTCGAGGAAGATCTCGGCGAAACCGGGCTCGCCGTCGAGCTGGTCGATGGGCCGGACGGTGACGCCCGCCGCGCGCAGGTCGAACATGAAGTACGTGATGCCCTTGTGCCGCTGCGCTTCCGGGTCGGATCGGAACAGGCCGAAGCCCATGTCCGCGAAGGACGCCCGGGAGCTCCACGTCTTCTGCCCGTTGAGCAGCCAGCCGCCGTCGACGCGGGTGGCCGTCGAGCGCAGCGACGCGAGGTCGCTGCCGGACTCGGGTTCGGACCAGGCCTGTGCCCAGATGTCGTCGGCGCGCGCCATGCGGGGCATGATGCGGGCGAGCTGGTCGGGGTGGGCGTGCTCGAACAGGGTGGGGGCGAGCAGGAAGATGCCGTTCTGACTGACGCGTCCGGGCGCCCCGGCGCGGTAGTACTCCTCCTCGAACACCACCCACTGCAGCAACGAGGCGTCGCGGCCGCCGAGTTCCTCGGGCCAGGACACCACGGACAGCCGGGCGTCGGCGAGGGTGCGTTCCCACCGCCGGTGCTCTTCGAAGCCCTCCGCGGTGTCCATCGACTGCAGCGGGGTCTCCGGGACGTGCTCGGCGAGGAACGCGCGGATCTCGTCGCGGAAGGCGAGGGTTGCGTCGTCGAACTCGAGATCCACTACTTCGCTCCGTCCTGGGCCGTGGGGCCCGCGGGGGCCGGGCGGGCGCTCGCCGCCATCGACTTGGCGTTCATGCCGCCGAGGGAGTCGGTGCCGACCTCGGCGTTGTGGGCGTGGGCGAAGTGGTGCAGGCCGAACACCGAGTCCATGCCGTTCCGCATGCCCATCTGGTCCTCGCACTGGTTGACGGCGCGCTTGGTCAGGGCCAGGCCGAACCGCGGCATCTCGGCGATACGCGCGGCCAGGGCGAGGGTCTCCTCCTCGAGCTTCTCGCGCGGCACGACGCGGTTGACCATGCCGACCTCGTACGCGCGCTGGGCGCCGAAGCGGTCGCCGGTGTAGAGAATCTCCTTGGCGAAGCGGGTGCCGAGGACCCACGGGTGGGCGAAGTACTCCACCCCCGGAATGCCCATGCGCACCACGGGATCGGAGAAGAACGCATCCTCCGACGCGACGATCAGGTCGCACACCCAGGCGAGCATGAGGCCGCCGGCGATGCACGCGCCCTGCACCATCGCGATCGTCGGCTTGGGGATCTCCCGCCAGCGGCGGCACATGCCCAGGTACACCTCCATCTCACGGGCGTAGCGCTGGTCGCCACCGGGCTTGTCGACGTGGTCCCACCACATGACGGCCTTGTTGTCGTAGTGCACGTGGTGATCACGCCCGGGGGTTCCCAGGTCGTGCCCGGCGGAGAAGTGCTTGCCGTTGCCGGCGAGCACGATCACCTTCACCTCGTCGTCCTGGACGGCCCGTTCGAACGCGGCGTCGAGGGCGTAGGTCATCACCGAGTTCTGCGCGTTGCGGTAGTCCGGCCGGTTGAGGGTGACGATCGCGACGCCGTCGCGCACCTCGTAGGTGACGACATCGGGTTCGTAGGGGACGGTCATGACTTCTCCTCACGCAGAATGTTTTTCAGAACCTTGCCGGACGGGTTGCGGGGCAGGTGCCCGGTGAAGCGGACCGAGCGGGGCACCTTGAAGTTGGCCAGCTTCTCCTTGCAGAACGCGATCACGGCCTCCTCGGTCAGGCCGCTGCCCTCGAGGGCGACGACGTACGCGCGTCCGACCTCGCCCATGCGCTCGTCGGGCACACCGATGACCGCGACCTCGTGCACGCCGGGCAGGCGCATCAGCGCCGCCTCGATCTCGGCGGGATAGACGTTGAACCCGCCGCTGATGTACATGTCCTTGAGCCGGTCGGTGATGTCGAGGTAGCCGCGTTCGTCGAGGGTGCCCACGTCGCCGGTGTGCAACCAGCCGTCGGCGTCGATCGTCTTGGCGGTGGCCTCCGGGTCGTCGAGGTAGCCGAGCATCACGTTGGGGCCCCGCAGCAGGATCTCGCCCTTGTCGCCGATGCGGACCTCGAAGCCGGCGGTGGCGCGGCCGGAGGAGGTGGACACGGTGACGGGATCGTCGTCGGTGCGGCACATCGTCGCGACCACCGCCTCGGTCTGCCCGTACGCGGTGAGCACGGCGTCGAAGCTCAGTTCGTTCTGCATGCGTTCGACGAGCGCGACGGGCACGGGTGCGGCCCCGGTGACCGCGATCCGCAGGGACGACATGTCGAATTCGTCGCGCCGGGGGTGGTCGAGGATGCTCTGGTAGATCGTCGGCGCTCCCGGCAGCACGCTGATCCGCCGGTCGGCGACGGTGGCCATCACCTTCTCGACGTCGAACACCGCCATCGGCACGACGGTGCTGCCCGCGAGCAGCGCCGCGACGAAACCGGCCTTGTATCCGAAGCTGTGGAAGAACGGGTTGATGACGAGATAGTTGTCGTCCGGCGTGAGTTCGGCGCAGTCGGCCCACGCCCGGGCGACCCCGATCAGCTGCCGGTGGGCGCTGAGCACACCCTTGCTCCGCCCGGTGGTGCCGGAGGTGAACAGGATGTCGGAGACGTCGTCGGGGGAGACGGCCCGCGCGCGGGCGTCGGCTTGGGTGCGCGCGTCCTCCGTCGCCGAGGCCAGGAATTCGTCCCAGTCCACCACGCCGTCGGCGGGGGCGTCGGTCCCACCCAGCGGGACTCGCACGACGATGGGAATGTGCAGTTCCGGCGCCGCCGCGCGCAGGGCCGCGTACCGGTCGGTGCCGAGGAAGTCCCCGGCAACGACGAGAGCGCCGGCGTCGATCCGGTCGAGGATGTCGTGCGCCTCGTCGCCGGTGTATCGGGTGTTGACGGGGACGACGATGCCGCCGGCCCAGTGGATCCCGAGCGCGGCGACGATCCAGTGGTGCGTGTTGGGCGACCAGATCGCGACGCGTGCGCCGGGCCCGACGCCGTGGGCGACGAGGGCGGCGGCGAATTCGCGGACGTGGTCGCGCAGTTGTGCGAACGTCGGTTGCACATCGCCGTCGACGATCGCGGTCCGGTCGGCGTGCGCCGATGCGGCGCGTTCGAGGGCCGCCGGTGTGGTTCTCGGTTGTGCAGTCACGGAGCTCCCTACCTAGCAAGTGCTTGGTAGGTTATCGTACAGACGTGCATCAGAGCGAGAGACTGGACGACACGGGTTTCGACAACGCCGCGTTCGCCGCCACCGTCCGGCAGTGGCTGGAGGACAATCTGACCGGCGAATTCGCCGAGCTGAAGGGCAAGGGCGGCCCGGGCAGCGAGCACGAGTACTTCGAGCAGCGCCTGGCCTGGGACCGGCATCTCGCCGCCGCCGGATGGACCTGCATCGGCTGGCCGGCCGAGTACGGCGGACGCGGCGCCACCCTCGAACAGCAGGTGATGTTCCACGAGGAGTACGCGAAGGCGAACGCACCGGCCCGCGTGAATCACCTCGGCGAGGAACTGCTCGGGCCCACCCTCGTCGCCTTCGGTACCGAGGAACAGAAGCGCCGCTTCCTGCCCGGCATCCGGAACGTCACCGAACTGTGGGCCCAGGGCTATTCCGAGCCCGGCGCCGGTTCCGACCTGGCCAACGTCGCCACCACCGCCCGGCTCGAGGACGGCAAGTGGATCATCAACGGCCAGAAGGTGTGGACGTCCCTCGCGCACGTCGCGCAGTGGGCGTTCGTGGTCTGCCGCACCGAACCCGGCTCTTCCCGGCACCACGGCCTGAGCTTCCTGCTCGTGCCGCTCGATCAGCCCGGCGTCACGGTCCGGCCCATCCAGCAGCTCACCGGCACCTCCGAGTTCAACGAGGTCTTCTTCGACGACGCCGTCACCGACGCCGACCTCGTCGTCGGTGCCCCCGGCGACGGGTGGAAGGTCGCGATGGGACTGCTCACCTTCGAGCGCGGCGTCTCCACCCTGGGCCAGCAGATCGGTTTCGCCCGTGAGCTGCAGGGCGTCGTCGACCTCGCCGCATCCAACGGTGCCGCCGAGGATCCGCACATCCGCGAGCGGATCGCGCGTGCCCGCATCGGCCTGCGCGTGATGCGCGCCCACGCCGTGCGCACCCTCGGCGAGGCCGACCCCGGCCAGGCATCGGTGGCGAAGCTGCTGTGGGCCAACTGGCACCGCGACCTCGGCAAGCTCGCGATGGACGTGCAGGGCCCGGCCTCGCTCGTCGGACCGGAGCACGACCATGCCGGCCACCCGTCGGCGCTCTCGGATCCCGAGCATCTCGAGCTCGCCGAATGGCAGCGGCTGTTCCTGTTCACCCGCGCCGACACCATCTACGGCGGATCCAACGAGGTCCAGCGCAACATCATCGCCGAGCGCGTGCTCGGCCTTCCCCGAGAGGCCCGTCCGTGACCACATCCCCCCTCGCCACGCCGCCCGTCGAAACCCCGGGCCACGGCCTGCTCGCCGGCAAGAAGGTCGTCGTCACCGCCGCCGCCGGCACCGGCATCGGTTTCGCGACCGCCCGTCGCGCCCTGCTCGAGGGCGGCGACGTGCTCGTCTCGGACTTCCACGAGCGTCGGCTCGGGGAGACGGTCGACAAGCTCGCCGCCGAGTTCCCGTCGCAGCGGGTCGACGCCCTCGTGTGCGACGTCTCCTCCACCGAGCAGGTCGACGCGCTGATCACCGGCGCCGCCGACCGGCTCGGGCGCATCGACGTGCTGGTCAACAACGCCGGCCTCGGCGGTGAGACCCCGGTGGTCGACATGACCGACGAGCAGTGGGACCGCGTCCTCGACATCACCCTCACCAGCACCTTCCGCGCCACCCGCGCCGCGCTGCGCTACTTCCGGTCGGCCGACCACGGCGGCGTCCTCGTCAACAACGCCTCGGTGCTCGGCTGGCGCGCGCAGCACTCGCAGGCGCACTACGCGGCCGCCAAGGCCGGCGTGATGGCGCTGACCCGCTGCTCGGCGATCGAGGCCGCCGAGTACGGGGTCCGGATCAACGCCGTCGCCCCGTCGATCGCGCGGCACGCCTTTCTCGCGAAGGTCACCAGCGAGGACCTGCTCGACCGGCTCGCCGCCGACGAGGCGTACGGGCGGGCCGCGGAGGTCTGGGAGATCGCCGCGACCATCGCCATGCTCGCCAGCGACTACACCACGTACCTGACCGGCGAGGTCGTCTCGATCTCCTCGCAGAGGGCCTGACCCGTGCACGGTTCCGGTAGCCGCCGCCACCGGAACCGCGCACGGCAGCCTGAAAGGATGCCTCCATGACTCCTCCCAGAGACGATGCTGCCAAGTCCGGGCGTCGCGCCGAGTTGCTCGACATCGCCGCGGAGCTGTTCGCCTCGCGCGGGGTGCGTGCCACCACCGTGCGCGACATCGCCGACGCCGCGGGCATCCTGTCGGGCAGTCTCTACCACCACTTCGACTCCAAGGAGTCGATGGTCGACGAGATCCTGCGGGGATTCCTCGACGACCTGTTCGGCCGCTACCGCGAGATCGTCGCCTCGGGGGCGGACTCCCGCGCCACCCTCGAGGCGCTCATCACCGCGTCGTACGAATCGATCGACAAGTCGCACGCCGCGGTCGCGATCTACCAGGACGAGGCCAAGCGGCTCGTGGAGAACGAGCGGTTCTCCTACATCTCCGACCTCAACACCGAATTCCGCGACCTGTGGGTGGGGGTGATCGAGCGCGGCATCGCCGACGGCACCTTCCGGCCGGACGTCGACGTCGAACTCGTCTTCCGGTTCCTGCGCGACACCGTGTGGGTGGCCGTGCGCTGGTACCGGCCCGGCGGCACCCTCACCGCCGACAAGGTGGCGCAGCAGTACCTGTCCATCGTGCTCGACGGACTTGCCAATCCCTGAACCGACCTTCCCCGGAACCGACTAGGAGTCCCTCATGACCGAGGCATACATCGTCGACGCGGTACGCACCCCGATCGGCAGGAAGAACGGCGGCCTGTCCGCCGTCCACCCCGCAGACCTGGGCGCGCACGTGATCAAGGCGATCGTCGACCGCACCGGCATCGACCCCAGCGACGTCGACGACGTCGTCTTCGGCTGCGTCGACGCCATCGGCGGCCAGGCCGGCAACATCGCCCGCACCGCGTGGCTCGCCGCCGGCTACCCGCAGCACGTTCCCGGCGTCACCGTCGACCGGCAGTGCGGGTCGAGCCAGCAGGCCCTGCATTTCGGTGCGCAGGCCATCCTGTCCGGCACCGCCGACCTCATCGTCGCCGGCGGCGTGCAGAACATGTCGCAGATCCCGATCTCCGCGGCCATGATCGTCGGGCAGCAGTACGGCTTCGACACCCCGTTCGGCGGTTCGACCGGCTGGACCGAGCGCTACGGCGACCAGGAGGTCTCGCAGTTCCGCGGCGCCGAGATGATCGCCGACAAGTGGGATCTCAGCCGCGAGGACCTCGAGCGCTGGGCGTTGCAGAGCCATGAGCGGGCCAAGGCGGCCATCGCCGAGGGCCGGTTCGAGGGCGAGATCGTTCCGCTCGGCGACGCCACCGTCGACGAGGGGCCCCGCGAGACGAGCCTCGAGAAGATGGCGTCTCTCGCGACGCTCGTCGAGGGCGGCCGGCTTACCGCCGCCGTCGCCAGCCAGATCTCCGACGGTGCCTCGGCGGTACTGCTCGCCTCCGACGAGGCCGTGCGCAAGTACGGCCTGAAGCCCCGCGCCCGGATCCACCACCTCAGCGCCCGCGGCGACGACCCGATCTTCATGCTCAGCGCGCCCATCCCGGCGACGCAGCACGCGCTGGCGAAGACCGGCCTGAGCATCGACGACATCGACCTGATCGAGATCAACGAGGCCTTCGCCCCCGTCGTGCTGGCCTGGATCAAGGAGATCGGCGCCGACCCGGCCAAGGTCAACGTCAACGGCGGCGCCATCGCGCTGGGCCACCCGCTCGGCGCCACCGGCACCAAGCTGATCGCGACTCTGCTGAACGAGCTCGAGCGCCGCGAGGGTCGCTACGGCCTGCTCACGATCTGCGAGGGCGGCGGCACCGCGAACGTGACGATCATCGAGCGGGTGTAGACAGGCGGCTGCGCCGCCGGTGTGTCTCTTGGGTTGTCAGGGCAGCCCAAGAGACACACCGGCGCGTCAGCGCAGGGTCGGATCGGTGACCCGGTCGCTGCTGCCGGCGGTGCGGAACGCGTGGTCGGCGAGGTCGGCGAGCGGATCGGCGGGCAGGACGTGGACGATCTGCTGGTAGACGATGCCCCCGTCCGGGCACCAGACGAGCACGCGCCGCGGTCCGGGTGCGACGCCGTGGGCGACCATCGAACCGGACGGTTCGACGGGCAGGCTGCGGGTGTGGCCGTCCGCATCGGGATCGACGCGGCAGCTCTCCGGATGGACGGGCACACCGTGCACCGTCACCTTCACCCGCTCCCGGCCCGCGACGACGTCGGCGGTGGGCGCCGCCTGCGCCGTCGCCGGGACGACCAGGGCCGCAACGATGGTGGACAGCACCGCCGCCGTGGCGCCTGCGGAACCGAATCTCATGATTTCTCCCTCCCGTGCGGGCCTCTCCCACCCGCCCGGCTCAGCCTACGACACGGGTGGGCGCCGGCTCAGGACCGGAAGGACACCCGGGCGTGTAGTCCCTCCGGCATGAGGGTGAGCCGTTCGGCCACCTTCAGCCGGTAGGCGGGGTCCATCGCCAGGTCGTAGCGGCGCAACAGGGTTCCCAGCACGAGCGTGGCCTCGTGCAGCGCGAACTGCCTTCCTATGCAAGCGCGTTCGCCGGTGCCGAACGGTTTGTACACGTGCGCGGGCCGGGCCCGGACCCGTTCGGGCAGGAAGCGGTCGGGGTCGAACTCGTCGGCGTCGTCGCCCCAGACCGCCCGGTCGCGGTGCACCGCGGGCAGCAGCACGAGCACCCAGTCGCCGGCACGCATCCGGTACCGGCCGGCGAGGGTGGTATCCACCCTCGCCTCCCGCGCGTACGCGGGCGCGGTCGGCCACAGGCGCAGCGCCTCGTCGAGCACCCGGCGGACGTAGCGCAGCTTGGCGATCCGCTCGAATGCGGGCTCGCCGTCGCCCCAGATCTCCTCGACCTCCGCCCGCGCCCGCGCGTAGGCCCGTGGGTCGCGCATCAGGTAGTAGAGAGCGAACGACAATGCGCCCGAAGTTGTTTCGTGACCGGCGACGAGGAAGGTGAGCACCTGGTTGCGGATGTTGATCTCGTCGAGCTTGTTGGGATCGTCCTCCCGTGCCGCCCGCAGCATCAGCTTGAGCAGGTCGTCGGGGGCGGGGCCGGGGGCGTCGCGCCTGCTGTGGATCACCGCGTCGACGACGTCGCGCATGTGCGCCCGGTCGGCGTCGTACTGCCGCTTGGCGGCGGGGAAGAGGAAGCGCCCGACGACCGGCACGGTGCGCAGCATGCTGCGCTGCGAGAACGACAGTCCACCGACCATCGCCTCGACGAACGGGTGCCGCTCCGCACGCTCGAACGGTTCGAACGAGTAGCTGAAGCCGGTGCGGCCGATGGTCTCCAGCGTCAGCTTCGTCATGTCCGCGGCGATGTCCACGTCGCCGCCGCCGTGCGCCGTACGGTCCCAGTGCGCGACGAGCTGGGCGGTGACGTCGAGCATCGTGGCGTGGTACCGGCGCATCGCCTGCTGGGTGAATGCGGGCATCAGCAGCTCGTGCGCGCGGCGCCAGTTCGGTTCCTCGTTGAAGGCGGTGAACAGCCCGTCGCCGCCGATCGCGCGCAGGGCCTCCACGCCCGGCGCGAGGTGCTTGGCGAAGCGTTTCTCGTCGGACAGCTCGGCCGTGAGCTCGCCGGAGCAGACGAACACGAAGCGGCGGCCGAAGGCCGTGCGCTCGAACACCGGGCCGAGGGCCTTGTGGATTGCCATCGAGTTCTGCACCGGGGTCTCGAGCGACATGCCCAGGACGTCGCCGACGAGGGGGAGACGTTTCGGCGGGCGCGGAATTTCCGTGTCGAACACCCGCGACGTGGCCATGACCATGCTCCGACCCCCCAGCTATTGAATCCATGTATAGTAGTCACGCTACGCCGGGGCGGACGCGTGTCAAGAACTAGATTGAGTCCGTGGCCCAACCCCGCCGACGACTCGATCCCGAGCAGCGCCGCGCGCAGCTGCTCGACATCGGCGCGCGCCTGTTCGCCGAGCGTGCCTACGAGGACGTGTGGATCGAGGAGGTCGCCGAACTCGCCGGGGTCTCGCGCGGCCTGATGTACCACTACTTCCCGACCAAACGAGACTTCATGGCGGCGGTCGTCCAGCGTGAGTCCGACCGGCTGCTCGCCGTCACCGAACCGGATCCGCAGCTCACCGTCGCCGAGCGGATCACCGCGGGCCTCGACGCCTACCTCGACTACGTCGCGTCGCACCGGCAGGGCGTCGCGGCGGTCAACAGGGCCGCGGACTCCGCCGACGCCGGTATCCGCGCGATCGTCGACGCCGAGCTCGGCGTTCAGCAGGAACGCATCCTCGACGCGCTCGCCCCGCTCGACGACGAACGCGAACTCGTCGCGGTGGCCGTGCAGGGATGGATCGCCCTCGTGCGCAGCGTGTGCGTCGACTGGCACGATCACCCCACCGTCACCGGGACGCAGCTGCGGGAGCTGTGCCTGAATGCGCTGCGCGGCATGCTCGGCGGTCGCCTCGGCTGAGGACCCGGGTTACCCTCGGTCCATGTGCCGGAACATCACGGAGCTGCGCGGGCTCGAGCCGGCAGCGACCGCCGAGGAGATCGAGGCCGCCGCCCGCCAGTACGTGCGCAAGGTCAGCGGCGTCCACAAACTGTCCGACGCCACCCGCGAACCGTTCGAGGAGGCCGTCGCCGAGGTCACGGCCGTCACCATGCGACTGCTCGACCGGCTCCCGCCGCGCCGGCAGCCGCCGCCGACGGTGCCGCCGCTGCGCCGGCCGGAGGTGCAGGCACGGATTGCGGCGCGCGGCTGAACGACGTCGCACCTCCGAGTGTCGCGGCGGCTGTCAGCCGGGCGCGTGTGCCGTTCCCGCGGCGCGGGCGTGCACCCAGGCGACCACCTGGGTGCGGGATCCGACGCCCAGTTTGTCCAGGATGTGTTCGACGTGCCCGTCGACCGTCCGGTGCGAGATCACGAGCTGATCCGCGATCTCCCGGTTGCTGAGGCCCCGGGCGACGAGTTCGGCCACCTCCTCTTCCCTGCGGGTCAACGGGGAAGCGCTGGGTGACGCGGTCGCCGATCCGTCCGCAGGCGTCCCGAGAGCCGTGTCGACTGCCTGCTCGATGGTCGGGTGTGCCGGCGGTGTCGACAGGCGCGCGTACTTCTTCGTTCCGAGCGACTGTCGGACCCGCTGTTCCCAGTGCGCCGAATCACCCGTGATATGGGGACCGAAGGCGGCGACGGACGTGCCGAGTCGCTGCCACACGGCCTTGGCCGCGCCGAAGAGCGCGGCAGACCGCTCGGTGTGACCGACGGCTTCCGCCGCCCATGCGAGAAGTTCGATCGACAGGGCGGTGCAGATCTTGTCCTTGAAGTCGCGCTGGATGTGCAGAGCCTGTTCCGCAGCGTCGACGGCGTCGTCGATCCGGCCGAGGTGGAAGTAGGCCAGGCTCGAAACCCACAGGGCGTACGCCTTGTTCCACTGCTCGCCGTGTTCGTCTGCCACGTGGATCACGTGTGTACACGTGGCGAGTGCGTCGTCGAGCCGGCCGTCGTAGGTCTGGGCCATGGCCAGTTGGAACAAGGCGGTGAGTGTTGCTGCGCGGTCGCCTCGGGTGCGATGAACGGCGATCGCCGCGTCGTAGAGATCGATCGCGTCCGTGGTTCGTCCGCAGAACAAGGCGTGCAGGGCGGCCCAGTGGTCGTGGTGCGCCTGCAACTCGGCATCTTCCAGTTCGGCTGCGATGGATCCGCATTCGGCAAGATGAAGTGCGGCTCCCTCCCGGTCCCCCTGGATCAAGGCCGTCCACGCGGTCACCCACAGGACGTTGCCCCGGTCGCGAGTGGACCGGGGCAGTCGTTGCAGAAGTCGCTCGAGTCGGGTGCGGCCGTTGGAGAGGTTGCCTCCTGCGATCCAGTGATACCGCAGCGCCACGGCGAGGGCGGCCGCGTCCGGCAGGTCGCTGTCGTCCCGTAGCGACCAGTCGAGCGCAGCCATGAAGTTCGGATGGTCGATCCGCCACTGCGACAACAATTCCGATTGTCTCGGCCCGTACCAGTCCGCCGCGTAATGTTGCGCCCGCTCGAGGTAGTGGTCTCGGTGCCGTCGGTACAGATCGTTCCTTTGCCCACCGGCGTCGAGCAGTTCGTGCCCGTACTCGCGTACGGTCATCAGCTGCGAGTAGCGGAAGTTCTCTGCCGAACGATCGACCGTGACAAGCGATTTCGACACCAAGCCGTCGAGTAGATCCATCACCTGTTCCGGTGGAAGGTCCTCGCCCCCGCAGATCGACTCGGCGGCTTGGAGGTCGAAGCTGCCGGGAAAGACCGACAGCCGCGCCCACAGCGTGCGCTCCGGTGCGGAGCACAGTTCGTAGCTCCAGTCGATCAGCGCCCGGAGCGTCTGCTGCCGGGGCACGGCCGCGCGGTTGCCGCCGGTGAGCAGGGCGAAGCGCCGGTCGAGCCGTTCGACGAGCTGGGCGGGGGACAGGGTCCGCAACCGGGTCGCGGCGAGTTCGATGGCCAGGGGGATGCCGTCGAGCTGGATGCACAGCTGGGCGACGGCGTCGGCGTTGGCGTCGGTCATCCGGAATTCGGCGACCACACTCTGGGTGCGCTCGACGAGAAGCGTGACCGATTCGAACAGAGCCAGGTCGGCGGCGCGGTTGCCGGTCGATTCCGTCGGGGTGCTCAGCGGCGGTAGCACGTAGGTGAATTCGCCGCCGACGCCGAGCGGTTCCCGGCTCGTCGCCAGCACGCGCACCTCGGGTGCGCCGGTGAGGACCGTGGTGACGAACGCGGCCGCCGCGTCGAGCAGGTGCTCACAGTTGTCGACCACGATCAGCATGTGGCGGTCCCGCAGATGATCGAGGATCTTGTCCCGCACGGGACGGGTGGACTGGTCGGTGACGCCGAGCGCCGCGGCCGCGGCCGACGGGAGCGCCTCGGGATCGCGGACCACGGCGAGGTCGATCCAGCAGAAGGCGTCGCGGAAGGCGCGGGCGGAGCGGAGGGCGATCTCCTCCGCCAGCCGGGTCTTGCCGACCCCGCCCGGACCGAGCAACGACAGGAGCCGGGCCTGTTGCAGGCGGGCCCGAGCCTCGTCGATCTCCCGGCGACGACCGACGAAGCTGGTCAGCGAGGGGGTCAGTCCTTTGGTGCGGGGCAGGGGGGACTCCATCTTCACGCTTCCCAGAGATAGTGGTCAGAACATACCCGAATGCGGTGTGACGCCCAACACAGGTATCGAAAGGGGTGATTTCCCCCGCGTGGGGGTGATGTGACGCGGGTCATTGTCGTGGTCAGGCATCGAAGCGCCCCAGACGGGGCCGAATCCCTTTGATCGTGAGGAGCCCGCACCATGACCGAAACCGATTTCTCCGCTCCCGACGTCGACGTCGTCGTCGTGGGAGCCGGCTTCGCCGGCCTGTACGCCCTGCACAAGCTGCGCGACAAGATGAACCTGTCGGTGCGGGTGTTCGAGGCCGGCGCCGACGTGGGCGGCACCTGGTACTGGAACCGGTACCCGGGCGCTCGCTGCGACATCGAGAGCATCCACTACTCCTACTCCTTCGACGACGAGCTCCAGCAGGAGTGGCGGTGGAGCGAGAAGTTCGCCGGCCAGCCGGAGATCCTGCGGTACCTGGAGCACGTCGCCGACCGCTTCGACCTGCGCAGGGGGATCACCTTCGACACCCGGGTGATCGGGGTGCACTGGGACGACGAGAACTCGATGTGGACAGTGCACACCGACGACGGCCGCAGCGTGCGCAGCCGGTACTTCATCTCCGGCGCCGGCAACCTCTCGGTCCCCAAGACCCCCGAGTTCGGCGGCATCGAGAACTTCCGCGGCGAGGTCCTGCTCACCGGCAACTGGCCGCACGAGGGCGTGGACTTCGCCGGCAAGCGCGTCGCGGTCATCGGCGCCGGTGCCAGCGGCATCCAGGCGATCCCCCTGATCGCCGAGGAGGCGGCGGAGCTGATCGTCTTCCAGCGCACCCCCAACTTCGCCACCCCGCTGGGCAACGGGCCGCTCGACCCGGAGGTGGAGACCGAGGCCAAGCAGAACTACCGGAGTCTGCGCGACGCAGCCCGCAACCACTTCCTCGGCGTCCCGTTCGACCAGGTCCGGCCCTCGGCGCTGGCCGTCGACGCGCAGGAGCGCCGCCGGGTGTTCGACGAGCGCTGGAACGCCGGCGGGTTCCGGCTGTTCATCGACAGCTTCCAGGACATCCTGTTCGACAAGAAGGCCAACGACACCATCGCCGAGTACATCCGCGAACGCATCCGCGAGCGGGTGCAGGACCCGGCCAAGGCCGACAAGCTCGCACCCGAGGGCTACGCCTACGGCACCAAGCGTCCCCCGCTCGAGACGAACTACTACGAGGCCTACAACCGCGAGAGCGTGCACATCGTCGATGTGAAGGACACTCCGATCGACGAGATCACCGCCACCGGGGTCCGGGTGGGAGAGCGCACGTACGAGGTGGACACCATCGTGCTGGCCACCGGCTTCGACGCCATGACCGGGCCGCTGCTGGCGATGGACATCCGCGGTCGCGGCGGACAGACGCTGGCCGAGAAATGGGCCTACGGGCCGCGGACCTACCTCGGCATCATGATCCACGGGTTCCCGAACCTGTTCACCATCACCGGGCCGCAGTCGCCGTCGGTGCTCTACAACATGCCGCTGGCCATCGAGGACCACGTCGACTTCGCCACCGACGCGATCGACTACCTGCGCGCACACGACCTCGACGTGATCGAGCCGACCACGCAGGCCGAGACCGACTGGCTGCACCTGACCAACGAGATCGCCGGACAGACCCTGCTGCCGCAGACCAACTCGTGGTACATGGGCGCCAACATCCCCGGCAAGCCGAGGGCCTGCATGGTCTACCTCGGCGGTGCCCCGACCTACCGGCAGACCTGCGCCGAGGTCGTCGCCGGCGGCTACACCGGCTTCGCCACGACGAGTTCGCGCACGGTGGTCGCGACCGCCGTCTCCTGACCCCACCGTCCATTCCCCGGAAGGAAATGCCATGGCACTCGACCACCACGTCGAGCAACTGCTCGCAGGACTGCAGGCGCAAGGACTGAAATCGTTCGAGAACCTGTCTATCGACGAAGCCCGAGCGGTCGTGTCGACGTTCACCGGCTTGCAGGCCCCGCCCGAACCGGTCGCCCGGATCGACGACCTCCACTATGTCAGCGACACCACCGAGCTTCCGCTGCGGATCTACCTTCCCGAAGGGGTCGGTCCGCGCCCGGTGGTGCTCTACTTCCACGGCGGTGGGTTCGTTGCCGGTGATCTTGCGGTGGTCGACGAACCCGCCCGAGCGCTCGCGAACGAGACGGGAGCGGTCGTCGTGACCGCCACCTACCGCCGAGCCCCCGAACATCGGTTTCCGGCGGCCGCCGACGACGCCTGGGCCGCGCTGAACTGGGTCGCCGAGCACATCGCCGAGCACGGCGGGGACCCGGGAAGCATAGTGGTGATGGGCGACAGCGCCGGGGGGAATCTGGCGGCCGTCACCGCGCTGCGCTCCCGAGACCAGGGAGGGCCGGCCCTTCGCGGACAGGTGCTGATCTACCCGGTGATCGACCCGAACGCTCAGCTTCCGTCCCGAATCGACTACGCCGACGGCTACCTCATCACCGCCGCGGCCCTGGACTGGTTCTGGGAGCAGTACCTTTCCGCACCGGAGGACGCCGACAACCCGTATGCCGTCCCCGCCCGGGCGGCCCGCTTGGACGGACTCCCGCCGGCCCTCATCCTCACGACGGAGAACGAGGTCGCCCGCGACGAGGCCGAACAGTACGGTGATCGGCTGCGCGCCGAGGGTGTGGACGTCCGTACCGTCCGATTCGGCGGGTTGGTGCACGGCGTGTACTGGATGTCCGGCGCGGTTCCCCGCAGCCGCGAGTTGCGCGCCGCCGTCGCCGATTTCGTCAAGAGCGTCTTCGCCACCACGTCGGCGGCCTGACGGCCTTCGGCCCGGCGGACACGATGTCGTCCGCCGGGCGCGAGGCTCGGGCGAACCGATCGGCTGCACCGGTGACCGTACGAGCTGAGCGGGCCGGCCGCTCGTGTCCTTCGAGACCTACGTGTGCGACGCGGCGGAACGCGGGGCCTGGGCCTGACCGCGCAGGGCGGCCACTGCGTCGATCCGCTCCACGGCCTCGGCGACGATCCGGTCGATCAGCTCCCGGCAACTCGGCAGGTCGTCGAGCATGCCGACGACCTGCCCGGAGGCCAGCACACCGGCGTCGGTGTTGCCCTCGACGAGCCCGGCCTTGAGCAGCATGGGGGTGTTGGCCGCCATGATGATCTGCTGCCAGGTGCGGTCGCTCGCCCGCTTCATCGCGATGCCGTCCTTGACGAGCGTCGACCACTTCATCCCGGTCATGGCCTTGAACTTGGCCGCGTTCCTCGCGGCTGCGACCAGGCCCTTCGCGTAGCTGCCGCGTTCGAGGCTGTCGACGAGGTCGGTGTTGAGCACGCGGTGCGGCATGCCGTCGACCTTGACCGAGACCGTCGTGTCCTGCAGGCCCCGCCTCAGGTACTCCTGCTTCACCGAGTCGGGCACGGCGCTGTCGCTGGTGAGCAGGAACCGGGTGCCCATGGCGACGCCGGCCGCCCCGTAGGCGAGCGCCGCGGCGAGCCCTCGGCCGTCGAAGAATCCGCCGGCCGCGACGACCGGGATGTCGACGGCGTCGAGCACGCTCGGCAGCAGCAGCGTCGTGGCCACCGGCCCGGTGTGCCCGCCGCCCTCGCCACCTTGCACGATCACCGCGTCGGCCCCCCACGAGGCGACCTTCACCGCGTGCTTCGCGGCGCCGATGGACGGGATCACCACGATGCCGTGGTCCTTGAGCTTGGCGATCAGGTCCTTCTTGGGCGCGAGGGCGAAGGACGCGACCTTGACGTTCTCACGGATGAGCAGGTCGATGCGCTGGGCGGCGTCCGACGCGTCGGCCCGGATGTTCACGCCGAAGGGCTTGTCCGTCGCCGCCTTCGTCTTCGCGACAGCGGCCTCGAGTTCCTCGTACGTCATCGTCGCCGAGGCCAGGATGCCGAGTCCGCCCGCGTTGGAGGTCGCCGCGGTCAGGCGCGGGCCGGACACCCAGCCCATCCCCGTCTGGACGATCGGGTGCTCGATGCCGACGAGGTCGGTCAGTGCCGTCGTCAGGCGCGGGCTCATACCGCCACCTCCCGATCCCGCAGGCCGCGCGGATCGAGGACCTCGCGGATCAGGCGCAGTTCCTCGGCGGTGGGCTCCCGGGTGACTGCGGCCTCGTCGAGGCCGGCCACCTCGAAGGAGGTATTCTCGGCGACCTGCTCGGCGGTGACACCCGGGTGCAGGGCCAGTGCCCGCATCGTGTGGCCGGGACCGCCGAAGTCGAACGAGCCGAGGTTGGTGACCACCCGGTGCAGGTGCAGGTACTTGAAGGCCGGGTTGGCCGGGTCCACCCTGTCGTAGCCGACGCCCGAGACGATGTCGACCTTGTCGCAGAACGCGCGCGTGTTGTGCTTGCCGACCCAGTAGCTCGTCGGGTGGTTGAGGGTGTTGCCGGGGGCGCCCCGCACGCCGAACATCTGCCGGGTGGGGTGCTGCAGCGGGCCGAACGCGGAGAGATTCTGGTTGCCGTGCCGGTCGATCTGGTTGGCGCCCATCACCACGTGGCGGCGGCCGGAGGCGACGACGTCGAACACCTTGCGGAACGGCATCCAGCCCTCGATCGGGCCCTTCGCGCCGAGTGCGGGGGTGTCCGCGAGGATCAGCGCCTCCCCGTCGGTGATGAGCAGGTCCGGTTCGGTGGTCAGCCGGGCGAGGCGGGCACCGATCAGCGGCAGCGTCGCCATCGGGCTGGCCATGATTTCGCCTGCCCCGGCGAAGATCTCGGCGCATGCGATGGCGCAGTACTCGGCCCGGGTCACCGTGCCGGAGGGCGCCGGGGTGGTCGTGTCGGTCATGCCTGCTCCTCGGTGAAAGTCTTGACGGCGGCCTGGTAGTCGTCCTCGCTGCCGGAGAGGAACCGGTCGACGAACGCCTGCCAGGTCTGCGGGTCCTTCGCGGCCTCGGCGTAGTGGCGCTGGAATTTCTCGTCGCGGCCGTAGCTGTCGCCGGCGAGGGTGAAGTGGGCGCCGTTCGGTGCCTCCACGACCCCGTCGACCATCATGCGGTTGAGGATGATCGACTGCAGCGGCACCGACTTCACGAGTTCCTCGGTCTCGACGATGCGCTCGACCGAGACGTACCGCTTCTCCGCCGCCAGGCAGTACAGGTCGTCGAAGTAGGGGTCGACGCCGGTGTAGGCGGCGTTGCCGTGCGCGTCGCCGATGTTCAGATGCACCAGGGCGGCATCGAGATTCAGTGCCGGCATCGCGATCAGCGTCTCGGGCGTGCCGGACGTGTCGGGGTACGGCGAGGTGACGGTCCGCAGTTCACCCTCCCAGAAGTCCGGGACGGCGGAACCGAGTCCCGCCCGGATCGGCAGGAACGGCAACCGGGCGGCGGCCGCCTCGAGGCCGCACTTGACCATGCCCTCGTCCATCTCCCGCGCGACGATCTCCCCGTTCGTGCGCGCCTTGGCGAACCACGGGTCGTAGAAGGGGGCCGAGTCGAGAGAGACGAACCCGTAGTACGCCTTCTTCACCTTCCCGGCCGAGCACAGCAGCCCCAGGTCCGGGCCGCCGTAGGTTACGACGGTCAGGTCCTTCACATCCGAGCGCAGGATCGCGCGGACGAGCGCCATCGGCTTGCGCCGCGACCCCCAGCCCCCGATGCCGATCGTCATGCCGCTGCGCAGCTCGCCGACCACGTCGTCGAGCGACATCCTCTTGTCACGCATGGTGTTTCTCGTCTCCTGGTCAGTGGTTGGCGCGCGGCTTGCCGGTGGCGACGAACTCGTCGCGGTGCTCGTCCGCGATGCCGGCGAGATTGAGTTCGAAGGTGAAGCCCTGCTCGAAGCGGTAGCTCTGCTTCACGTTCACCGGGTCGATGCCGTTGATGGCTTCCTTGGCGCACCGGATGACGCGGGTGTCCTTCGCCGCGATCTTCTCGGCGATCTCGCGGGCGGTGGCGTCGAGTTCGGCGCGCGGGACGACCTTGTACACCGAGCCGAAGTGCTCGAGCTGCTGGGCCGTGACGTTCTGCGCCGTGTAGTACAGGGTGCGCATCATGTGCTGCGGCACCAGCCGGGCGAGGTGCGTGGCGGCGCCGAGCGCGCCGCGATCCACCTCGGGCAGGCCGAAGACCGCGTCGTCGGAGGCGACGATGACGTCGGCGTTGCCGACCAGGCCGATGCCGCCGCCGACGCAGAAGCCGTTCACGGCGACCACGACGGGGACGGCGCAGTCGTAGACGGCGCCGAAGGCGGCGGCGCAGCCCCGGTTGGCGGCGATGAGGGCGCCGTGGCCGTCGGTGGCCTGCATCTCCTTGATGTCGACGCCGGCATTGAAGCCGCGGCCCTCCGCGCGCAGGATCACCACGTGCGTGGCCGGGTCCTTGCCTGCGGTGAGGACCGCGTCGGCCAGTTCGAACCAGCCCTGGGAGGGGATGGCGTTCACAGGCGGGTAGTCGACGGTGACCGTGGTGATGCCCGCGCCGTCGGTGGTCGAGGTGATGCCCATGGCAGGTTCCTAACGTCTGTACCAAACCAAGCGATTGCTTGGTAAGTTAGCACATGCGGGGCGCAGACCCCAGGGAGCGGAATCGTGGAGGCGGGGCGAGTGTGTCGCCCGGATTCCCCGACAACGACATCTATTCGAGGAGAAGACAAGTGAGTGGACTGGTCAACGGGCGCGTCGTGATCGTCACCGGCGCGGGGCGCGGCATCGGGCGGGCCCACGCGCTGGCCTTCGCAGCCGAGGGCGCGAAGGTCGTGGTCAACGACATCGGGGCCGGCGCGGACGGTTCCGCGACGGGGGAGAGCCCCGCGGAGCAGGTCGTCGCGGAGATCCGGGCGGCCGGCGGCGAGGCCGTCGTCAACGGCGACGACGTCGCCGACTGGGCCGGCGCGCAGAACCTGGTGAAGACGGCCCTGGACACCTTCGGACGGCTCGACGTCCTGGTCAACAATGCGGGATTTCTGCGGGACCGCATGCTCGCCAACATGAGCGAGGAGGAGTGGGACGCCGTGATCCGGGTGCACCTCAAGGGTCACTTCGCCCCAATGCGGCACGCGATGGCGTACTGGCGCGGGGAGGCGAAGGCCGGCAACCCGGTCGACGCGCGGATCGTCAACACCAGCTCGGGCGCCGGCCTGATGGGCAGCATCGGCCAGGGCAACTATGCCGCGGCGAAGGCCGGGATCGCGGCCCTCACGATCCAGGCGGCCGCCGAGTTCGCCCGCTACGGCGTCACCGTCAACGCGATCGCGCCGGCCGCCCGGACCCGCATGACCGTGGGCGCGGGGGGCGCGATGGCCGAGTCGATGGCCGCCCCGGAGGAGGGCTTCGACGCGATGGCCCCGGAGAACGTCTCACCGCTGGTGGTGTGGCTCGGCAGCGCCGAGTCGAAGGACGTCACGGGCCGGGTGTTCGAGGTGGAGGGCGGCAGGGTCTCCGTCGCCGACGGCTGGCGGCACGGCGAGGCGATCGACAAGGGCGAGCGCTGGGAGCCGAAGGAACTCGGCCCGGTGGTGGAGAAGCTGATCGCGCGCAGCGAGTCCCCCACCCCCGTCTACGGGGCATAGGCAGCGAAGCTGCCGGTGCGTCCTTTGGGCGGTGGGAACGACCCGAAGGACGCACCGGCGGCGCAGCCGCCTATGCGGGCGAGCGGACGATGATGGTGGTGCCGGGGAAGTACGCGGCCAGCTCGGTGCGGGCGTGCTTGAGGGTCGCGGTGCCGTAGCCCTGCTTGCGCAGCTCGGGGTGGACCCAGATCGCGACGTCGACCTCATGGCCCTGCAGCTCGCCGAACGCGAAGCCGACCGGCTTGGGTTCGGTGCCGGACAGGTCCTCGGCGACCAGCCACACCGCGGACTCGTCGTCGATGCGCGACAGGCCGGCGGCGCGCTCCTGTTCGACCTGCGCCGCACCGGCGTCGTCGAGCTGCTCCTCGCACCGGGCGCGGAACAGCTCGCGGTCCGGCTCGCTGTCGCTGAACTGACGCAGCCGGAAGTGGGCGCCGGTGGCGTAGGGGCGCTCGGCGGGCGTCCACTTCAGCACCGCGTCGAGGTCGTCGAGCTCCTCACGGATTTTCTTGCGCTCCGCCTTGGTCAGCCGCCGGAACGGAAGATTGAGCACCGCTTCGGCGCAGAACTCGTTCGTGTCGAGCAGCTGCGCGACGGTCGCGACGGCCTCGGCCCTGTCGTTGCTCTCGACGATGGCATCGAGGACCTCGTGCCGGCGTTCGAGCGCGCGCAGCAGTGCCGCCGCGATCTCCCGCTTGTCGAGTACCTGATCGTGGTTCGCGGTTGTCATCGGGTGACATCCCTTCTCGAGAGCAGCTCGACCGGGCACCCCACTGGTTCGTGCCCGGTCGTGCCGGCTCCCGCGAGGGTCACTCGCACACCACCACCGGGATGACCCGATCCGTCCAGGACTGATAATTGTCGAAATCCGCGTACATTGCCACCAGCCGCGGCCAGTAGTGCGACCGCTCCTCGGGCGTCGCCACCCGTGCCGTCATCTGCCGCACCCGCGACCGGACGTGCACGGTCACCCGCGGATCGGCCTGGATGTTGCGGAACCACAGCGGGTGCTCGGGCAGGCCGCCCTGGGACGCGACGAGCACCACCCGCTCGTCGTCCTCGAGGAACAGCAGTGGAACGGTCCGCGGCTGTCCCGTCTTCCGGCCCGTGGTGGTCAGCAGGCAGACGGGGATGCCCCACGGAAAGGCGCTGCCCACCCGCCACTTTCCACCGATCCGGCCGCCGGTGGCCTGATAGGCCGCCACGTTGGCGCGCGACATCCACTTGATGATCGGCACGGTCCACTTCGAGTCGAGACCCTTCGGCGCGGCGGCTCCGCTCATGTCAGATCCGCTCGATGATCGTGCCGGTGGCCAGCGCGCCGCCCGCGCACATGGTGATCAGCGCGGTGGCGCCGTCGCGCCGCTCGAGCTCGTGCAGCGCGGTGGTGATCAGCCGCGAGCCGGTGGAACCGACGGGGTGGCCGAGCGCGATCGCACCGCCGTTCACGTTGACCTTGTCCATGTCGGGCTCGTGCACCCGCGCCCACGACAGCAGCACCGACGCGAACGCCTCGTTGACCTCGAACAGGTCCAGGTCGCCGATCGTCATCCCGGACTTCTCGAGGACGCGGCTCGTCGCCTGCACCGGGCCGTCGAGATGGAACTCGGGCTCGGCGCCGACGAGGGCCTGCGAGACGATCCGGGCCCGCGGCTTCAGGCCGAGCGCCGCCGCGCGGTCGGAATCCATGAGCAGCACCGCAGCGGCGCCGTCGGAGATCTGCGACGAGGTGCCGGCGGTGTGGATGCCGCCGTCGAGGACCGGCTTCAGCTTCGCGAGCGATTCCGTGGTCGTCTCGCGCAGGCCCTGGTCGCGGGCGACGGTCTGCTTCTCGCCGGTGAGCGTGCCCTCCTTGTCGACGACGGGCGCGACGACGGGCAGCACCTCGCGGTCGAAGCGGCCCTCGTCCCACGCCTGCTTGGCCAGCGCCTGCGACCGGACGCCGAGCGCGTCGACGTCCTCGCGGGTGATGCCGCGACGGCGGGCGATGCGCTCGGCCGCCTCGAACTGGTTGGGCAGGTCGATGTTCCACGACTCGGGCCGCCGCGGGCCGGCGAGGTCGCCGACGTTCGCGCCGAGCGGCACCTGCGACATCGCCTCGATACCGCAGGCGATGCCGACGTCTATGGCGCCGGTGGCGATGAGTCCGGCGATCAGGTGGTTGGCCTGCTGGGCCGACCCGCACTGGCAGTCGACCGTGGTGGCGCCGACCTGCCACGGCAGGCCGGCGTGCAGCCACGCGGTGCGGGTGATGTTGTTGGACTGCGCGCCGGCCTGGGTGACGCACCCGCCGATCACCTGCTCGACGAGGGCGGGATCGAGGCCCGCGCGCTCGATCAGTCCGCTCTGTGCGGCTCCGAGAAGCTCGGCAGCATGCAGGCCGGCGAGCCAGCCGCCGCGCTTGCCGATCGGGGTGCGTGCCGCCTCGACGATGACTGGTGTGCCCACGGTGGGCTCCTTTCTGGTCCTTGTCCTCGCAAAGTAGAACAGGTTTCCGGGGCGGGCAAGGCATGGTCCGAATGATCGGGACTTGGCGATTCCTTGGCCTTCGGGCCACCCTGTGCTTGAATGCTTTTAGAACGTGTTCCACATCACGACACGGTGCACTCGTCAGGGCAGGAGAGAATTCAGTGGCGCAGCCCAACATCCCCGAAGACATCGACTTCACCGATCCGGATCTCTACGCCGAGCGGATGCCGTTCGAGGAGTTCGCCGAGCTGCGTAGGACGGCCCCCGTCTGGTGGAACAAGAAATCCCCGGACGTCGGCGGATTCCACGACGAAGGATTCTGGGTCGTGTCCCGGCACGAGGAGGTCCGTGAGGTCTCCCGCCGGAGCGACGTGTTCTCCAACTGGGAGAACACCGCGATCCCGCGGTTCAACGACGACATCCCGCGCGAGGCCATCGAACTGCAGCGCCACGTCCTGCTCAACAAGGACGCGCCCGAGCACACCAAGCTGCGCAAGCTCGTCGCCCGCGGTTTCACCCCGCGCGCGATCAACGGCCTTCGCGACGAGCTGAACGCCCGCGCGAAGAAGATCGTCGAGGAGGCCTGCCGGGCCGGCGGGGGCGACTTCGTCACCCAGGTCGCCGCGGAGCTGCCGCTGCAGGCCATCGCCGAACTCATCGGCGTCCCGCAGGAGGACCGCGACAAGATCTTCGAGTGGTCGAATCAGATGACCGGCTACGACGACCCGGACAACACCGCCGACCCGGCGGCCGCGTCGATGGAGGTCCTCGGCTACGCGTACCAGATGGCCGCCGCCCGCAAGGAGTGTCCGGCCGACGACATCGTCACCACCCTGATCGAAGCCGACATCGACGGTGACGAGCTCTCGCCCGAGGAATTCGGCTTCTTCTTCATCGTGCTCGCCGTCGCCGGCAACGAGACCACCCGCAACGCGATCACGCACGGGATGGCAGCCTTCCTCGACAACCCGGAGCAGTGGGAGATCTTCAAGCGGGACCGGCCGAAGACCGCGGCCGACGAGATCATCCGCTGGGCCACGCCGGTCACGTCGTTCCAGCGCACCGCGCTCGAGGACACCGAGCTCGGCGGCCGGACGATCCGCAAGGGCGACCGCGTCGTGATGCTGTACGCGTCGGCGAACAACGACGAGGAGGTGTTCGAGAACCCCCGCGCGTTCGATATCCTGCGAGATCCCAACCCGCACCTCGCCTTCGGCGGTACCGGTGCGCACTACTGCCTCGGTGCCAACCTGGCGCGGATGGAGATCGACCTCGTGTTCAACGCGATCGCCGACTACATGCCCGACATCACCAAGGTCGCCGACCCGAAGCGGCTGCGCTCCGGCTGGCTCAACGGCATCAAGGAGTTCCGGGTGGACTACAAGACGCAGGGCGGCTGCCCGGTCGAGCACTGACCCGGGTGGGGCGGCGCCGAGAGATCGGGAGTCCCCCGGCGCCGCCGTGCTTTCCGGACAGAGGTGTGAGGGGGGTGCTGCTGGAGCCGGCGACATGGGTGCACCCCGCCGAAATTGGGGGTGAGGGCGGGGTGCTCGCTCACAGTATTCGGCCGCCGAGGCGCCCGCGGCTTTCGGTCCTACTGGCCGGGACCTGTCTGCGCGACCGCCGCCGTGCCGGGTCCGGCCTGCGCGGGCCGAACAGCGGGACTCGGCGCCGAGCCCCGAGAGAACCCGCGCAGCAGGGGCCGCGCCTGTTCCACCCAGTGAGACGTCTCCTCCCGCGCCCCGCGGTTGCGGAAATAGTGTCACGTGCTCCTGGAACGGAATCGGCGAAAGGCATCGAACATGGTGGACTGGGCGGAAGAATGCGACGTCCTCGTCGTCGGATCGGGCGCCGGCGGCTGCTGCGGCGCCTACACCGCTGCCCGCGAGGGACTGTCCGTCGTCCTGGTCGAGGCCTCCGAGTACTTCGGCGGCACCACCGCATATTCCGGCGGCGGCGGGGTCTGGTTCCCCACCAACGCGGTGCTGCGACGTGCCGGTGACGACGACACCATCGACGACGCCCTGACCTACTATCACGCGGTCGTCGGCGACCGCACCCCCCGCGAACTGCAGGACGCCTATGTGCGCGGCGGTGCTCCCCTGATCGACTATCTCGAGGCCGACGAGGACATCGAGTTCACGGCCTACCCCTGGCCGGACTACTTCGGCAAGGCTCCCAAGGCCAGCGCGAAGGGCCGTCACATCGCGCCGACGCCGCGGCCGATCTCGGACGATCCCGAACTCAACGAGTCCGTCCGCGGACCGCTGGGCCGGGAACGCAACGGTGATCCGTTGCCGGACATCCTGATCGGCGGGCGCGCTCTCATCGGCCGGTTCCTGATCGCCATGCGCAAGTACCCGAACGTGCAGCTGCACCGGAACACTCCGCTCGAGGAACTCGTCGTCGAGGACGGTGCCGTGGTGGGTGCCGTCGTCTCCCACGGCGGCGAGCGCCGCGCCGTGCGTGCCCGCAAGGGTGTCGTGCTGGCCGCCGGCGGATTCGACCACAACGACGAGATGCGCCGGGAGTACGGCGTTCCCGGGGCGGCCCGCGATTCGATGGGGCCGTGGTCCAACCTCGGCAAGGCGCATCGGGCGGCCATCGCGATCGGCGCCGACGTCGACCTGATGAGCGAGGCGTGGTGGTCCCCGGGGCTGACCCACCCCGACGGGCGGTCGGCCTTCGCGCTGTGCTTTACCGGCGGCATCTTCGTCGACCAGGACGGCCACCGCTTCACCAACGAGTACGCGCCCTACGACCGTCTCGGCCGCGACATCATCGCGCGGATGGACCGCGGCGAGATGACGCTGCCGTTCTGGATGATCTACGACGATCGCGGCGGCGTGGTGCCGCCGATCGCCGCGACGAACGTGCCGCTGGTGGCGACCGAGAAGTACGTCGACGCGGGGTTGTGGCGGACCGCCGACACGCTCGCCGAACTCGCCGACCTGATCGGGGTGCCGGCCGGTGCGCTGGAGAACACCGTGGCCAGGTTCAACGGACTGGCCGCCACCGGCGTCGACGAGGACTTCGGCCGCGGTGACGAGCCGTACGACGTGGCGTTCACCGGCGGCGGTTCGGCGCTGATCCCGATCGAGAAGGGGCCGTTCCACGCCGCGCAGTTCGGGATCTCCGACCTCGGCACCAAGGGCGGACTGCGCACCGACACCGTCGGGCGCGTGCTCGACACGGCCGGGGCGCCCATCACCGGGTTGTACGCGGCGGGGAACACGATGGCCGCGCCGAGCGGCACGGTCTACCCCGGCGGCGGGAACCCGATCGGCACCAGCGCGCTGTTCGCCCATCTGGCGGTCCGGGATATGGCCGGAGCGTAGAGCCGCACCGGCCGGCGCGTCCGGTCCCCGGTCCCGCTCAGTGGGTCCTGCGTCACACTCGCGTCTGCTCGACCGTACGGTTCGGGAGCGACGAACCAGTACGTAGGAGCTTTCATGAGCACATCGTTGGCACCCGAACGGTCCCCCTCGACCCGTGCCGAACGCCGTTACCAGCGGACCCGGCCCGTGGGGGCGGTGGTGGCGATCCTCATCGCCGTCGAGGTCATCAGCGCATTCGAGACGTCGATGATGTACGCGGCCCTGCCGACGTTCGCTCGCGTCTTCGAAGCCGACGCATCCGCGGTCGGATGGAGCGTGACGGCGTTCCTGCTGGTGGCGGCCGCCTCGGCGGCGGTGTGCGGCCGGCTCGGTGACATGTACGGCCGCGAACGGGTGCTGATGGTGGTGCTGGCCTGTGCCGCGACGGGATCCATCGTGAGCATGGCGTTCGGCACCCTCGAGGCTATCATCGCCGGCCGGGCGATCCAGGGTGTGGCCGGAGCGATCCTGCCGCTGTGCATCGGGCTGGCCCGCGAACATCTGCCCGCGGAGCGCGTCCCGATGGCGGTCGCACTGATCTCCGGGTCGGCCGTCGCGGCCGGCGCGGCCTCCCTGCTGGTCGCCGGCGTCCTCATCGACCTGGGTGACTGGCGGTACATCTTCGTCGTCGCCGCCGGCTACGCGCTCGTCTGTCTCTTCCTGGTCGAGGCCGTGCTGCCGTGGCGGCGCCGCACCGCTCGGCGGCAACCGATCGACGTCGTCGGCGCGGTCGGCCTGGCGGTGTCGGTGGCGTCCGTCCTGTTCGGTCTGACCCAGAGCCGCTCCTGGGGCTGGAGCGACGTCCGCGTGCTGGGTCCGATCGTCCTCGGCGCCGCGGTGTTCGCCTGCTGGGTGTGGTGGGAACTGGGCCGGACGTCTCCGATCGTGAACCTGCGCCTGCTCGCCGAGCGCAACGTCGCCCTGACGATGCTCGCCGGGGTCGCACTCGGCGTCGGACCGATCGGCGTCGGGACGATGATCATCCCGATCATCATGCAGAGCCCGGCCACCGCGCCGTTCGGCCTGGGACTCTCGCCGACCTACGCCGGAACGCTGTCGTTCGTCGGCGCGATGATCGGCATGGCATTCACCCCGGTCGCGGGCAGGATCGCCGCCGCCGTGGGGGCACGGACGTCGTTGCTGCTCGGCAGCGTGATGTTCCTCGTCGCGTGTGCCGGGTTCTTCTTCTTCCGCGCATCGGTGATCGGCATGACGCTGCTGGTCGTGGCCGTGTCGGTGGCGACGGCGTTCGCGTACACGGCGCTGCCGAACCTGCTCGTCGAGTCCGTCCCGGAGCACAACACCAGCGAGATGGCCGGCAGCCAGACGGTGCTGCGCACCGCGGCGTCGGCGGTGGGCACCTCACTCGCCTCGCTCCTGCTCGCGTCCCTGGTGCTGCCCGGGACGGCGACGCCGACGGTGGCCGCGCTCGGGGCCGTCTGCGCGATGCTGGTCCTCTCCTGCGCCGTGACGATCGGGCTGGGTTCGGCGATCAGGTATCGGCGGGCGTGATGTCCGGCCCGTCCAGCAGCGTCAGATCGTCGGGGACGTCGATGTCCCCGGGATCGGCGAGGCGCGTGCAGTCCAGCCGTCGCACCCGGTCGCGGTTGCGGGTGAGGAATCGCCGGGCTCCCTCGTCGCCGACGGCCTCGCGGGCCGCCGCCTCGGCGTCGTGGCGGTCGAACACCACGGGATGCCCGGGGCGGTCCCCGAACACCGGCAGGGTGATCGTGCCGGGGCGGTGCGCGACGAGTACGGTGCGGACGAGTTCGGCGGTGATGCCGGGGAAGTCGACGACCGTCAGCGCGATCACGTCGTGGCCGGTCGTGGCGTCCACCCCGCACCGCAGCGACGTCGACATCCCCTCGGCCCAGCGCGGATTGACGACGGCGCGGACGCCGGGCGGGCACGCGGCGACGACGTCGCCGGCGTAGGCGCCGGCGACGACCGTGACCTCGTCGCAGCCGCCGTCGGCGAGCGCGGCCACCACGGTGTGCAACAGGGGGCGGCCGCGGTGGGGGAGCAGCGCTTTCGCGCGCCCGCCCAACCGCGTGCCGCCCCCTGCCGCGAGGACGATCCCGGCGACGGTCATGGCCGGACTCTAGCCGCGTGCTTCCTCGGCCGCGGGACGAACCGTCGCCATGGCCCGCTCGACCTCCCAGAAGGCGCGCAGCGACGCGATCCGGCCCGCGTCGTCGACACGGTAGACGAACACCCCCTCGGCGTCGATCACGTTGCCGCCGAGGGTCGTGCGGATGGTGCCGATGTTGACGCACTCGTCGCCGCACACCAGCACGTCGTCGACGAGGAACTCGAGCCTGTCGGTGTTCGCGATGGTCATGTCGTAGAACCGCGAGATCGCCTCGCGGCCGTGATGGCCCTTGCCCTCCGGATCGAATCCGGACGGACCGACCGGGTCCTCGACGACACCGTTCTCGGCGAACAACGCGAGCCACTCGTCCTTGCGTTTACCGCTTGCCGCCGCCTGCGACGCCCGCGAGGCGACCCGGGCCGGGTGTTCTTCGCTCATGCCGATGCCTTTCCGTGGATGAACCTGTCGGCGAAACGGTGCAGGGACTCCTGCTTCGTCTCGAGGGGACTGTCGAAGCCGTGCCCGTCGAAGATCCACGGCACCACGATGATGTCGGTGACGCCGGCATCCTCGAGCTCGGCGTACCCGGCACCGCCGAACCGGTCCACGCACACCGCCTGGATCTCGAACGGATCGTCGGCGCGGCCGTGTTCGGCGCGCAGCTCCCGCAGCCGGGCGATCACCTGCACGAGGTCGTCGAACCGGATCATCGCCGAGGTCCAGCCGTCGCCCACGCGGGCCGCCCGGCGCAGCGCCACGTCGGTGTGGCCGCCGATGTAGAACGGCACGGGTTCGGTGGGGGCGGGGCTCATCTGCAGCCGGTCGAAGTCGAAGAACTCGCCGTGGTGCTCGACCATGCCGCCGCCGAGGATGAGCTTGATGACGTCGATCATCTCGTCCACCCGCTTGCCGCGCCGCGCGTACGGCACCCCGCACCACTCGAACTCCTCGGGGGCCCAGCCGATTCCCACTCCGAAGCCGAAGCGGTTACCGGTCAGGTTGGCCACCGAGCCGACCTGGCGGGCCAGCAGCACCGGGTTGCGCGAGCCGAGCTTGAGGACCTGGGTGTAGAACCGGAGTGTCGACGTGACCGCCCCCATCGCGGCCGCGGCGATCAGTGGGTCCGCCCAGGGCGTGTCCTCGGTCCACATCCGCGACCCGTCGGGGGTGTACGGGTAGTCGACGGTCTGCTTCTCCATGTAGAACAGGGAGTCGGGCAGCGCGATCGACCGGAACCCGCACTCCTCGGCGGTGCGGGCGAGGCCGGTGAGCTGGTCGAGGGGCGTCATCGCGACGCCGACGGTGAAGTCCACCACGGTCCGTGCCTATCGTTCCGGTCGGTCCGAGCCGACGACCCACATCGAGAAGTACTGCGAGCCACCGCCGTACGCGTGCCCGAGTGCCTTGCGCGCGCCGTCGACCTGATGCTCCCCGGCGCGCTGCATCACCTGCATCGCGGCCTCGGCGAACCGGATCATGCCGGAGGCGCCGATCGGGTTGGAGGACAGCACACCGCCGGACATGTTGACCGGCAGCTGACCACCGATGGCCGTCTCCCCGGCCTCGGTGAGCTTCCAGCCGGAGCCCTCCGGGGTGAAGCCGAGGTTCTCGAGCCACATCGGTTCGAACCACGAGAACGGGACGTAGATCTCGGCGCAGTCGATTTCGGTGAGCGGGTCGGTGATGCCCGCGGCCCGCCACAGCGCCGCCGCGGCCATCCGGCCTGCCTCCGGGTTGACCTGGTCGCGTCCCGCGTACGTGGTCGGCTCGGTACGCATCGCGGTGGCGTGGATCCACGCGATCCTCCGGCCCTGCGCCTCGACCGCCGCGGCCGAGTCCTCGTCGCCGATCACGACGGCGCACGCGCCGTCCGACGACGGGCACGTCTCGTCGTAGCGGATCGGATCCCACAGCATCTGCGACGCCTGCACCGACTCGAGCGTGATGTTCGGCTGCTTGAGGTGTGCGTACGGGTTCTTCGCGCCGTTGAGCCGGTCCTTCACGGCGACCATCGCGCCGATGTGCTCGGGTGCGCCCGATCGGCGGATGTAGGAGCGCACGTGCGGGGCGAAGTAGCCGCCGGCGCCGGCGCCGACCGGCATGGTGAACGGCACCGGGGTGGACAGCGCCCACATCGCGTTCGACTCGGACTGCTTCTCCCATGCCACGGCCAGCACCCGCCGGTGCACGCCGGCCTGGACGAGGCTGGCGGCGACGTTGGCGGTGGACCCGCCGACCGAACCGGCGGTGTGGACCCGCAGCATCGGCTTACCGGTGGCGCCGATCGCGTCGACCATGGTCAATTCGGGCATCATCACGCCCTCGAACAGGTCGGGGGCCTTGCCGATCACGACCGCGTCGATGTCGTCCCAGCCGACGTCCGAGTCGGCCAGGGCGCGGTCGATCGCCTCGCGCACGAGGCCGGACATGGACACGTCGTGGCGCTTGGCGACGTAGTGGGTCTGCCCCGTGCCGAGGACAGCCGCGAGTTGCTTGGCCATGTCAGTTACGTCCCTCCAGAACGGCTACCAGATTCTGTTGCAGCACAGGGCCGCTCGTCGCGTGTGCGAGGGCCCGCCCGGCCCGCCCGGCCATGATCGCCTGCGCGGCGCAGCCGATGCGCTCGAGGCCGCCGGAGAACATGGGGTTACCCGTGAGCGGGCCGCCGGTCGGGTTGACTGCCGTCGCGTCGGAGAGGCCGAGGGCCTCGCGCAGGATCAGCTCCTGATGGGTGAACGGTGCGTGCAGTTCGGCGACGTCGAACGCGGTGTCACCGCCGGTGACGGCCCGCGCCGCGGCCGACGCGGACGGCGCGGTCGTCAGGTCGCGGCCGCCGAGGTTCGGCGAGTCGATGCGATGCTCGATGCCCGTGATCCAGGCGGGGTTCTCGCACAGTTCACGGGCCCGGTCGCCGGCGGCGAGCACGATCGCGGCGGCGCCGTCGGTGACCGGCGCGCAGTCGTGCCCCCGCAGCGGATCGGCGACGTAGGGCCGGGCCAGCAGCTCCTCGACGTCGAAGTCGCCGCTGATCTGGGCGTTCGGGTTGTCCTTGGCGGCGGCCCGCGCACGGACCGCGACCCGCGCCATGTCCTCCGCCGTCCATTTGCCGGCGTCGAGCCCGAACCGGGCCTGCAGCCCGGCGAGGGATACGGAATCGAGGCCGAGCGGGGCGACGAGATACGGGTCGAGCTGCAGGCCGAGGACCTGACGCAGGGTGCCGGCCGACGACTTGCCGAAGCCGTACACCAGGGCGGTGTCGACCTCCCCGGTGATCAGCTTGACCCACGCCTCGTACAGCGCCCAGGCGGCGTCCATCTCGACGTGGGATTCGTTGATCGGCGGCACCGCGCCGATCGCGTCCACGGCCGAGATGAACGAGAACGCCCGGCCCGCGAGGTAATCGGACGACCCGGAGCACCAGAAACCGATGTCCGACTTGGTGATTCCCAGTTTCGAGTACAGCTCCCGGAAGCAGGGGACGAGCATTTCGACGCCGTTGGTGGTGCCGGTGGTCTCGCGCACGTGGGGTGCCTGCGCGAAGCCGACGACTGCGATGTCTGTCATGGTGGGCGCGGCTCCCTTACAGGTGGTGTTTGAAGGTCTCGTAGTCGGCGTCCGGTTCGCCGGTCGGCCGGAAGTACTCGATGTTGCGCAGCGTGTAGTCCCACTCCTCGCGCGGGCGCCACTTCGCCTCCACCCGCATGCCCATCCGGACGTCGGCGGCGTCGCACTCGAGGATCAGGTGCAGGAACGGGATGTCCGCACCGTCGAGCAGCACGTAGGCCGCGACGTACGGCGGCGTGATCTGCTGGCCGAGGAACGGCACGTTGACGATGCAGAACGTGGTGACGATGCCCTTGTCGGACACCTCGACCTGCTCCCGGGTGGGGATGCCGTCGGTGGGGTTCGCGCCGCGCGGCGGGATGTAGACCTTGCCGCCCGGTCCGGTGCGCCCGCCGATCAGCTTGCCCTCGGCCAGCGCGCGCAGGTAGTAGGACTCCTCGTACGACGCGCTGTGCGTGTAGTGCAGATCCAGCGGCGTGATCATCATCGTCACCGGCTCGCCGGAGGCGTCCGTCCGGACCGTGACGGTCTCGGCCTCGCCCGGTTCGAAGGCTGCGATGTCACGAATGTGACCGGCGCGGTCGTCGGCCCACCGCACGCGTACCCGCATCCCGGTGCTCATGTCCTCGGGACCGGGGACGTCGACCGCGTGCAGCAGCGTCGTGTCGGCCCCGTCCAGCTGGATCAGCGCCCACGCGAACGGCCGGTCGAACGGCTGGCCCGGCAGGGGCTCGGGGTTCCACGTCCAGCTGCGCACCGTGCCGGACTGCCCGACCTCGACGAAGTCGGTGAGGGGTTCGTGGGTGACCGCGTCGAACTCCGGGGGCGGCACGAGGACGCGCCCGTCCGAGCCGCGGGCGCCGAGGATGCGTCCGTCGCGCAGGCCCGTGACGAACGCGCCGACGGTCGGCCCCGTGGATCGGGTGTAGTCGAACTTCAGGTTCAGTGGTGCGCTCAGCGGCTTCTCCGCGATCACGCTCTTTCCCAGGCTCACAACTTCGAGTAGAACAGGTTCTAGAGACGGTGGCAAGGGTACTGTCCGAGCAGCGGTGTCCCCGGTCCGCCCCGAAAGGAATGGTGTGCAATGAAACTGGGTCTGCAACTCGGCTACTGGGGGGCGCAGCCCCCCGCGAACGCCGGCGAGCTCGTCGCCGCCGCCGAGGCGGAGGGCTTCGATGCGGTCTTCGCCGCCGAGTCGTGGGGCTCGGACGCGTTCACGCCGCTCGCATGGTGGGGGTCGGGCACGCAGCGGGTGCGGCTCGGCACGTCCGTCGTGCAGATCTCCGGCCGCACCCCCACCAGTTGTGCCATGCACGCGATCACCCTCGACCACCTCAGCGGCGGCCGGCACATCCTGGGGCTCGGCGTGTCCGGGCCGCAGGTCGTCGAGGGGTGGTACGGCGAACCGTTCGCCAAGCCGCTCGCCCGCACCCGCGAGTACGTCTCGATCGTGCGCAAGGTGCTGGCCCGCCGGGAGCCGGTAACCAATCCGGGCCCGCACTACCCGCTGCCGTACGACGGACCCGGTGCCACCGGGCTCGGCAAGCCGCTCAAACCGATCACGCACCCGCTGCGTGCCGACATCCCCATCTGGATCGGCGCCGAGGGGCCTAAGAACGTCGCGCTGACCGCCGAGATCGCCGACGGCTGGCTGGCCATCTACTACTCCCCGCGCCTGGCCCCGATGTACGACGAGTGGCTCGACGAGGGCTTCTCGCGGCCCGGCGCCCGGCGCACCCGCGACGACTTCGAGATCGCCGCGACCTGCCAGGTCGTCGTCACCGACGACCGGACGGGGACCATCGCCGGTCTCAAGCCCGTCACCGCCCTGTACGTCGGAGGCATGGGCACCCCCGAACTCAACTTCCACGCCCAGGTGTACCGGCGCATGGGCTACGGGGAGGTGGTCGACGAGGTGACCGCCCTGTTCCGCGCGGGCCGCAAGGACGAGGCCGCCGCCGCGATCCCCGACGAGATGGTCACCGAGACGATGATCATCGGCGACCGCGACGAGGTGCGCGCCGGCGTGAAGCGCTGGTCCGACGCCGGCGTGACGATGCTGCTCGTCAGCTGCCGCGACGCCGAGCACGTGCGCTCCCTGGCGGACGCCGTGCTGCGGTAGGCGCCCGCTTTCCCCCTTCCCCCGAGCGAATGTATCGTTCACCTCCTCAGATCGACGGGATGCCACATTCGCTCGGTGGGGAGGTTGTCCACAGTCGGCGAGTTGCTCCACAGATTCGACGAATGCACGCTCCGCGGCCGCACGAATCCGACCGAGCGGCGCACTGTAGGTCCATGAGAAGGGGTGAGTGGGCGGGGGATCCGGAGGCACTGGGCCGGCTGGGCGACAGCGGTGTGGTTCGCGACGCCGTGCTTCGTCGTGTCGGAGTGTCGGGGTCGGCAATTCACGAGAGGTGCCGTCCGGGTGGTCCCTGGCAACGGCTGCTGCCGGGCATCGTGATGCTCGGAAACGGACCGGCGTCGGCTCGGCAACGCACGATCGCGGCCATGAAGTACGTCGGCGACGACGCCGTACTCACCGGACGATCGGCGCTCGGGGAACATGGACTGGCGGGAGAACAATACGACGTCCACGTGCTGCTCCCGGCGAATCGTCGCGTGCAGTCGGCCGGATTCGTCCTCGTCGAGCGGACAACCCGAATTCCGGACCCTTTGATACGTAATGGCATCCGGTGTGCTCCCATCGAACGTTCCCTGCTCGACGCCGCGCGCCGGTGCACCACTCTCGATGCGACGCGGTCGTTGATCGCCTCGGCCGTCCAGCGTGGGGCGGTGTCGGTGGCAGCACTGCAGGAGGAGCTGGCGGAGGGGAGCGGGCGGGGTTCGGCTCTGCCGCGGCGGGTGCTCCGGGAGGTGGATGCCAACGTCCACTCGGTCGCGGAGGCGAAGGCGCGGGAGCTGTGGGAACGCAGCGGCCTGCCCGAGATGGTGTTCAACCGCGATGTTCTCGACTCCCGGGGCGGGTTCATCGCACGACCTGACGGCTGGATCGACGACGTCGCGATGGCCTGGGACATCGACTCCCTCGCGTGGCACCTGTCGCCCAAGGCGTACAAGGACACGATCGAGCGCCGGACCCGCATGCAGAACGCCGGCATCATCGTGCTGCCGACGATCCCGAGTGCGGTGGAGCGGTCACCGAGGCGTGTCGTCGACGACCTGCGCCGGCACTACGAGCTCGCGGCCTCTCGGCCGCGGCCCGACGTGCGACTACGGACGGTGGCACCGGGCTGAGCGAATGGACCATACCGTCGGACTACGGAGGTGAGCGATACATTCGCTCGGCCCGGGCCCACGGCCCGTCAGGCGCCGGTGAACTTCGGGGTGCGCTTCTCGGTGAACGCGCGGGGGCCTTCCTTGGCGTCGGCGCTCTTGAAGACCTCGGCGCCGAGTTTCGCGTCGATCTCGAAGGCTTCCTCCTCGTGCATGCCCTCGGTGTCGCGGATGGTCTTCAGGATGGCCTGGACGGCGAGGGGGCCGTTGGCGGCGATGGTCTCGGCGATCTCGAGGGCCTTGTCGAGGGCGTGGCCGTCGGGGACGACGTGGCCGATCAGGCCGATCTCCTTGGCCTCGGCGGCCTTGATGTGGCGGCCGGTGAGCAGGATGTCGGCGGCGATCGTGTAGGGGATCTGGCGGACGAGCCGCACCGCCGAGCCGCCGAGGGGGAACAGGCCCCACTTGGCCTCGGAGACACCGAACTTCGCGCTCTCCCCGGCGACGCGGATGTCGGTGCCCTGGAGGATCTCGGTGCCACCGGCGATGGCCGGGCCCTCGACCGCGGCGATCAGCGGCTTGGTGAGGCGACGGCCCTTCAGCAGTGCGGGCAGCCTGGACAGATCCCAGCCACCGCCTTTGCCCTTCCCGTCGCTTCGCTCGCCCTGCTCGAACTTGTCGCCCGGGGCCGACCGGTTCATCGCCTTGAGGTCGGCGCCCGCGCAGAACGCGCCCCCGGCGCCGGTCAGGATGGCCACCCGGATCTCCGGATCGTTGTCGACGCGGTCCCACGCCTCGGCCATGATCGCCATCATCTCGCCGGACAGGGCGTTGCGCGCCTCGGGCCGGTTCATGGTCACGATCAGGACCGAGCCGCGCTGCTCGACGAGGCAGTGCGGGGCGTCTGCCGAAATGCCGGAAACTTCCGATGCGGTGGTGGACACTGGGGACTCCTGAGGGGTTGTGAACTGGATCTCATCCGGGTCTTGTCAGAAACGGTAACACGTTCTACTTTTGTGACGTGGCCCTTAACATCGCAGACCTCGTAGAGCACGCAATCGACCTCGTTCCCGACCGCGTCGCGCTCGCGTCGGACGGACGTGAGGTCACCTACGCGCAGGTGGAGGAGCGCGCCAACCGGCTCGCCCACTATCTGCAGGAACGGGGCGTAAAGCCCGGTGACAAGGTGGGTATCTACTCACGCAACACCATCGAAGCCATCGAGGCGATGGTCGCGGTGTTCAAGATTCGTGCCGTGATGGTGAACGTCAATTACCGGTACGTCGAGAACGAGTTGCAGTATATCTTCGACAACTCGGACATGGTCGCGCTCGTCCACGAGCGCCGCTACTCCGACAAGGTCGCCGCCGTGCTGCCGCACAGCCCGCAGATCCACACCGTCGTCGTGGTCGACGACGGCACCGATCTCGACTACGCGAGCTACGGCGGCGTCGACTACGAGTCCGCGCTGGCCCAGGGCTCACCCGAGCGCGACTTCGGCGAACGCAGCGCCGACGACCTCTACATCCTCTACACCGGCGGCACCACCGGCAGCCCCAAGGGCGTGATGTGGCGGCAGGAGGACGTGTGGCGCGTGCTCGGCGGCGGCATCAACTTCATGACGGGCGAATACGTCGCCGACGAATGGGAACTCGCAAAGACCGGTGCCGCGAGCCCGCCGCTGGTCCGTTTCCCGATCCCACCGCTCATCCACGGCGGTGCCCAGTGGGCGGTGCTGCAGTCGCTGTTCAGCGGCGGCAAGGTGATCATGCATCCCGAGTTCGACGGCCACGAGGTGTGGCGCGTCATCGAGGAACACAAGGTCAACGTCATCTTCATCACCGGCGACGCGATGGGCCGCCCGATGCTCGACGCGCTCGAGAGCGGCCGTCCGGGAACCGGTGAGAAGTACGATCTTTCGTCCCTGTTCGCGATGGCGTCGAGCGCCGCACTGTTCTCCCCGGCGCTGAAGGAACGCTTCCTGGATCTGATGCCCAACACGGTGATCACCGACTCGATCGGCTCGTCCGAGACCGGCTTCGGCGGACTCGGCATCGTCGCCAAGGGCCAGGCCCACTCGGGTGGCCCCACCGTCAAGATCGACGCCTCCACGGCCGTGATCGACGACGACGGAAATCCGGTCGAGGCCGGATCCGGGCAGGTGGGCGTGCTCGCCCGCAAGGGCCACATCCCCATCGGCTACTACAAGGACGAGGTCAAGACCGAGGCGACCTTCCGCGAGTACCACGGCGTCCGCTACTCGATCCCGGGCGACCATGCGCGGGTCGAGGCCGACGGCACCGTCACCATGCTCGGCCGCGGGTCCGTCTGCATCAACACCGGTGGCGAGAAGGTGTTCCCCGAGGAGGTCGAGGGCGCCCTCAAGGCCCACCCGGACGTGTTCGACGTCCTCGTCGTCGGCGTGCCCGACGAGCGCTGGGGGCAGCGGGTGTCCGCCGTGATCGCGCCCCGCGCCGGTACCCGCCCGGCGCTGGCCGACCTCGTCGAGGTGGCCCGCACGCAGATCGCCAGCTACAAGATTCCGCGCAGTGTCTGGTACGTCGACGCCATCAAGCGTTCGCCGGCCGGCAAGCCCGACTACCGCTGGGCCAAGGAACAGACCGAGCAGCGCCCAGCAGACGACCACCACACCAACGGCTCCGCCGCGGCGAGCTAGAAGGGACCGGGATGCACACCGATCTCAGCAGGAAATTCGGCATCCAGTACCCGATCTTCGGGTTCACCCCGTCCGAGCACGTCGCCGCCGCGATCAGCCGGGCCGGTGGCCTCGGCGTCCTCGGCTGTGTCCGGTTCAACGACCCGGACGAGCTCGACGACGTGCTCACCTGGATGGACGAGAACACCGACGGCAAGCCCTACGGGGTCGACGTCGTGATGCCCGCAAAGGTTCCCACCGAGGGCACCGCCGTCGACCTCGACAAGCTCATCCCCGCCGAGCACCGCGCCTTCGTCGAGCGCACCCTCGCCGAGCTCGGTGTGCCGCCGCTCGACGAGTCCGCCGAACACGCGGCCGGCGTCCTCGGCTGGCTGCACTCGGTCGCCCGCGCACACGTGGACGTCGCCCTCGAGCACCGGCCCGCGCTCATCGCCAACGCGCTCGGCTCCCCGCCGAAGGACGTGATCGATCTCGCCCACGAGAAGGGGGTGCCCGTCGCGGCGCTCGCCGGGGCGGTCGAGCATGCCCGGCGGCACGTCGAGAATGGCGTCGACATCGTCATCGCCCAGGGGTACGAGGCGGGCGGGCACACCGGCGAGGTGGCCTCGATGGTGCTCTGGCCCGAAATCGTGGACGCCCTCGGCGATTCGGCGGCGGTGCTTGCCGCCGGCGGTATCGGCTCCGGCCGGCAGGTCGCGGCCGCGCTCGCGCTCGGCGCGTCCGGGGTGTGGATGGGCTCCTACTGGCTCACCACCTCCGAATACAAGCTCGGCGCTGCCGCCGACGGCCCGTCGTCGGTCCAACGGGCCCTGCTGGGCGCGACATCATCGGACACCGTCCGCTCGCGGATCTACTCCGGCAAGCCCGCCCGCCTGCTCAAGACGAAGTGGACCGAGGCATGGTCGAAGCCCGAGGCCCCGTCGCCGCTGCCGATGCCGTTGCAGAACCTGCTCGTGAGCGAAGCCCACCAGCGGATCGCCGCCGCGGACGATCCCGAGGTCGTCGCGATGCCCGTCGGGCAGATCGTCGGCCGGATGAACGAGATCCGGCCGGTCGCGGAGATCATGGCCGAGCTCGTCGAGGGGTACGAGCGGGCCGTGGACCGGTTGAACGCAGCACGGTGACGGACCGGTGGTGACCGTCTACGATCCCTTCGATCCGCAGTTCCTGGCCGACCCCTACCCGGCCTACCGGATGCTGCGGGACGAGGACCCGGTGCACCGCCACGTCAGCACCCGGAACGGCATTCCGCCGTTCCGGGTGCTGTCCCGTTTCGAGGACGTGTGGAACGCGGTGCGCGACACCGAGACCTACTCGTCCGCTGGGGGATTGACGTTCGTTCCCGACGAGATCGGCAAACTGGGTCTCGCCCCGACGATCGTCATGCTCGACCCGCCGCGGCACGGGCAGCTGCGCAGCCTGATCGCGAAGGGGTTCACGCCCCGGCGCGTCGCGGCGCTCGAGGACGCGGTGCGCGGGTTCGTCCGCGGCCGGCTGGATTCGTTCGCCGGGCGGCGCGAGGTCGATCTGCACCGCGAATTCTCCTCGACCGTCCCGACGTTCGTCCTGGCGGAGATGCTCGGCGTGCCGACGGCCGACCGGGCCCGGTTCGATCCATGGGTCGCCGCGCTGACGGCGTTGCAGGACAGCGGATTCGATTTGGCCGCCATGAGCGCACCCGACGCCGTCGCCGAAATGTTCCAGTACTTCTCGCGGCTGATCGGCGAGCGCCGCCGCGAACCTGGCGACGACCTGATCAGCGCCCTGACCACCGTCGAGTCCGACGGTGAACTGCTCACCGACTGGGAGATTCTCGGGTTCTGCTTCGTCATGGTGGCCGGCGGCAACGACACCACCGGAAACCTGATCTCGCACGCCGTGATGCTGCTCGACACCGATCACCGCCAGCGCGACCTGCTCGTCGACGACCCCTCCCGGATTCCGGGCGCGCTGACGGAGACGCTGCGGCTGGAGGGATCGGTGCAGGGACTCGCGCGCACCACCACCCGTGACGTCGAGCTGCACGGGGTGACGATTCCGGCCGGGGAGAAGGTGATGATGCTCTACGGCGCCGCCAATCGCGACGAACGCGAATTCGGCGACACCGCGGAGCAGTTCGACGTCACCCGGTCGATTCCGCGGCACCTCGGATTCTCCAGCGGTCCCCACTTCTGCATCGGCTCGCACCTGGCGAAGCTGCAGTCCCGGGTCGCGCTCGAGGAGTTGCTGGCCCGGTACCCGCACGTGTCGGTCGATCCGGCATCGGGGGTGCGCCTGCAGTCGTCGTTCACCCGCGGCTGGGTGAGCCTGCCCGCCCTCCTACATCAGCCGAGCGGGAGGTTGTGGCGGTGAGCGGGAGTATGTCGCGGCATCGTGCGGGTGCGTCGACCAGGATGCTCCCGCTCGGAACGAGAACCTCCCTGTCACGACCCACGGACACGCCGCGCGTTCGCGACGATCGCGTCGTGGACGAACCGCGGCAGCCCGGGTGCCAGCTCCTCCCACTCGGCGGTGGCGCCGTCGCCGGAGACATACAGGGCCGCGATCTCGCAGTGCTGCTGCGGACTGCACGGGCCGAACCAGCGTTCGAGGTGGCGGCGGTGCTGCTCGGCGGCATCCATCGCTACCGGTCCGTCCGCCGGCTCGCCCGCCGCGATCGCCTCGACGAACGCTCGGATGTCGGCGTCGGCCTCGGCCTTGATCGTCTCCCAGTCCTCCCTGGTGTGCCCCGCGGCGCGGTGCGCCGCCCGCTCCCACTGGTCGTGATTCGGCCAGTCCGGCTCGGTGGCCGCGAATCGTTCGGCGAACCGGTCGGTTCCGAAGATCTCCAGTTGCTCCTCAGGGGTGAGCGATACACCCGTGCGCCGCGCCTCGATCTCGCGATCGAGCGCCGCGAGCAGACCGATGAGGTGGTCCCGGCGCTGTTCGAGAAGCCGCCGCTGGCGGCGGAGGTGATCGTCGACGGTCGCGCCCGGATCGGCCAGCATGTCGGCAATGGCATCGAGGCCGAAGTCGAGCGCGCGATAGAACAGGATGCGTCGCAGCCGCTCCACGTCGGCGGCCGAGTAGAGGCGGTGGTTGCCGGCGCTGCGTCCATGGGGCACGAGCAGGCCGATCCGGTCGTAGTGGTGGAGCGTGCGCACCGAGACGCCGGCCATCCGCGCGACGTCCCCGACCGTGTACTCGCCGTCCACACGTCGATGATGCGCCGTCACGGCCGGTGCCGTCGCGCCGCCCGGTCGTGGGCGACGGCGAGCAGGCCGGGTACCTGTGCGGCGGTGCGCACGCCCGGGTTCAGGATCGATACCCACCCCTGCGGCGCGTACACGGGATGGGGAAGCAGGAGATCGAGGGCGGTGTAGTCCACGGCGGCGCTGTGCCGTGCGTGCCCGGCCGGCGGGTAGCCCAGCAGGTCGCGGAACTCGTCGCGGCCGACCGCGACGTTCAGCCGGAACACCCCCGTCCGGTAGAGGTGGGACGCGGTGTCGAAGCCGTCGTAATCGTGGACGACGATCGTGGCGAACGGGAACCGGCGGTCGGCGGGGGTGGTGCCGTCCGGATCGAAGAACAGGAAGGTGTCGCCCCACGCCTGCCGGGGCGCGCCGTTGTCCGCCCCGGCCGTCATCGCCACCACCCCGGGCAGGGCCGCCGTGACGTCGATGATGTCGTCCACCGTGAGGGATCGGGGTTCGTTCGTCGTCATGGGCCGGACGCTACGACCTGACGCAGCGTCAGGTTCAAGTCCTCGTGCCGGATCGCCTATCGGCCCGATCCGGTGACCTGCGGCCGCAACTCGGCCGCCAGTTCGTCGGTCAGCGGCGTGAACTCGCGCTCGCCGCGGCGGCGGACCCATACCGGGTCGGCGCAGTGCCACCGCTCGGCGCTGAGCGTGCGGGTGAGGATCTTGAACGTGGCGGTGCGCGGGAAGTCCCGGCACACCCGGATCAGCGTCGGCAGCTGCTTGGGGCCGAGATCGCCCTGCGCGTCGAGGAACCCGGCGAGTGCGACGGGGTCGAACTCGGAATCCGCGGTCGGGATGACCGCGGCCATCACCCGGTCGCCGACCTGCGGATCCGGGACCGCGTAGACCGAGACCTGCGCGAAGCCCGGGTAGCGGAGCAGGGCCCGCTCGATCGGAGCGGCCGCGATGTTCTCGCCGTCGACGCGCATCCAGCCGGAACTGCGGCCGGCGAAGTAGACGAACCCGTCGGCGTCGGCGTAGCCGAGATCGCCGCTGTGGTACCGGCCGTCGCGCACCCGCTCGGCGTCGGCCTCCGGGTTCTTGTAGTAGCCGGCGAACAGGCCGGCCCCGGCGACGTTGACGAGCTCGCCGGTCGCGACGTCGGCGTTGAGGATGCGGCCGTCGGCATCGAACTCGGCGACCGGACAGGGTGATCCGATGTCCGGGTCCAGGATCCGCACGCCTTCGGGCAGCCGTCCCAGCGCTCCGGGCGGGGCATCGGGTGCCGCGGAGATCGAGATGCCGCCCTCGGTGGAGCCGAACCCGTCGACGACCGTCGCGCCGAATCGCCGGCGGAACTCGGCGATCGCGGGCGCCGTGCCCTCGTTGCCGTACATGATGCGCAGGGGATTGTCCGCCTCGCCGGGCTCCTCCGGGGTGGCGACGATGTAGGACAGCGGCTTTCCCACGTAGTTGGCGTAGGTGACGCCGAAGCGGCGCACGTCCGGCAGGAAGCCGGAGGCGGAGAACCTGCGCCGCAGGGCGATCCCGGCCCCGGCCGCCAGTGCCACCGCCCAGCCGGCCATCATCGCATTGGAGTGGAACATCGGCATCGACACGTACACGACGTCGTCGGCGCCGAGACCGAACCGTTCCGCGAGCATCACCCCGGGGCCGGTGATCTTCTCGTGGGTGCAGCACACGGCCTTCGGGTCGCCGCTGGTGCCGGACGTGAAGATCAGCATGAACAGATCGGTCGCGGCGACGGGCGCCGGTGCGGCGGTGGAGCCGGTGTGGGGAGCGAGCAGATCGGCCCACTCGGCGGAGTCGACGTCGATCACCCGGACGCCGCCGAGGTCGAGTCCGTCCAGCAGCCGCGCGTTCGCGGCCTCGGTGAACACCACCTGGCAGTCCGCGAGCACGATGTCGCGGGCGAGAGCCTGCCCGCGACGGGTGGTGTTCAGCCCGACCACCACCGAGCCGGACAGCGACGCAGCGCCGAGCAGCAGCGAGAACTCCGGCACGTTGTCCATGAGAATCCCGAAGTGCCGGGGTCTGCGCGGGTCGAGCAGTTCCTGCAACAGGGCGGCCCGGTCCCGGCCGGCCTGCACGTGCTCACGCCACGACAGCGACATGTTCTCGAACTGCAGGCCACGATCGTCGACGGTGGCGAGCCGCTCGAGGAGCGCGGTCACGGTGGGTGCGTCGGTCATGCCGGCATCCTGGGGCATCGGCGCGGCGGGTGGGGTGCCGGTTCCGCTGATCGGGACGCTCACGCCGGCGCCTCCGCGAGGGACGCGCCGAGGTGCCGCAGCTGCGCGGTGGCCGACCCGAGGTGGAACTCGTGGTGTTTGGCGGCCAGGAAGTACCGGTGCACGGGGTGGTCCTCGTCCAGGCCCACTCCGCCGTGGACGTGTACGAGTGTGTGCGCGACGCGGTGCCCGGCGTCGGCGGCCCAGAACGCGGCCGTGCGCAGTTCCCCGGTGTCGGTCAGCCCGGCTCCCGCGCGGAAGGCGGCCTGCCACAGGGTGAGCCGGGAACCCTTGACGTCGATGTAGGCGTCGGCGAGCCGCTGGGCGACCGCCTGGAAGCTGCCGATCGGCCGATCGAACTGCACCCGCTCGCGGGCGTACTCGGCGGTGAGTTCGAGCGCCCGGTCGAGCACTCCGTATTGGTACGCGGCCGAGCCGAGCAGCCCGCGGTCGCGCAGCCACGCGGTGACCGCACGGCCGTCGGTGCCGAGCGCGCGGTCCCCGGGCACGGAGGCCGCGGCGAGGGTGAGCGTCCCGAGGCAGCCGAGGCCGGTGTCGTACTGGCGGGTCACGGTCACGCCGGGATCGCCGGGACGGACGAGGAGCACGGTGACGCCGTCGGGGGTCGAGGCCGGTACGAGGAACAGGTCCGCGGCAGGCGCGGCGTCGACGAGGACCTTGGTGCCGTCGACGATCCATCCGCCGTCGGCGCGACGTGCCGTGGTGGTCGGTGACGTGGGATCGTCGTTCAGTTCCTCCTCGAGGGCGGCGGTGAGGATCTTCTCGCCGGTGGCGGCGGGTTCGCCCCAGTCGCGACGCTGCGCGTCGCTGCCGAACTCGGCGATGGCGGCGGCGGACACGACGATCGAGGACAGGTAGGGGACGGCGGCGACGCCGCGGCCGAGTTCGGTGAGGATGCTCGTCTGTTCGAGCGGTCCGAAGCCGTCGCCGCCGACGGACTCGGGCAGCGCCGCGCCGAGGATGCCCGACGAGGCGAGCGCGTCCCACAGGATGTGGTCGATGCGGTCCTCGGCGGCGTCGAGCCGGCGCAGGTGGTCGTTGGTGACGATCTCGGTGACGATGCGGCGGGTGAGCCCGGCGAGGTCCTGCTGCGCCTCGGTGCGGGTGAAGTCCACGGTTTGTCCTTCCGGTGGAGTGTCAGCGCTTGGCGGGTGGCTGTCCGAGGGCGGTCATCGCGATGATGTCGCGCTGGACCTCGTTGGTGCCGCCGCCGAAGGTGAGGATCAGGGAGCTGCGATGCATCCGTTCGAGCCGGCCCCGCAGCAGCACGCCGGGGGAGTTCTGCCGCAGCGTGGCCGACGGGCCGAGGATCTCCATCAGCAGGCGGTACGCCTCGGTGGCGAACTCGGTGCCGAACACCTTGTTCGCCGACGCCGGTGCGGGTCCGAGCGGCGCAGTGCTGGAAGCGATCTCCCAGTTCATCAGCTTCAGGTACTCGGCCTTGGCGTGGACCCGGGCCAGGTTGATCTGCACCCATTCCTGATCGAGGACGCGGCGGCCGTCGGGCAGGCGGGTGTGCTGCGCCCACGCGCGCACTTCCTGCAGCGCGGTGAGGATCGGGCCCGCGGAGGTGAGCGCGACGCGTTCGTGGTTGAGCTGGTTGGTGATCAGCGCCCAGCCGCCGTTCTCCTCGCCGACGAGCGCGGACGCCGGGACCCGCACGTCCTGGTAATAGGTGGCGCTGGTGTCGGGGCCGGCCATGGTGTGCACGGGGGTGTAGGAGAACCCCTCGGCCGTGGTGGGCACGATGAGGACGCTGATGCCCTTGTGCTTCCGCGCATTCGGATCGGTGCGGCACGCGAGCCACACGTAGTCGGCGTAGGCGATCAGGCTCGTCCACATCTTCTGGCCGTTGATCACCCACTCGTCGCCGTCGCGCACGGCGGTGGTGCGCAGCGACGCGAGATCCGTACCCGCCTCGGGCTCGGAGTAGCCGATGGAGAAGTGCAGCTCGCCGGCGGAGATCTTCGGCAGGAAGAACTCCTTCTGCTCGGGCGTGCCGAAGTGCATGATCGTCGGCGCCACCGAGTTGACGGTGAGGAACGGGACGGGCGCGCCGGCGATCGCGGCCTCGTCGGTGAAGATGAGCTGGTCCATGGCCGAACGGTTCTGGCCGCCGTACTCCTCGGGCCAGCCGAGCGTGAGCCAGCCGTCCTTGCCCATCTGCTGGACGACCTCCCGGTACACGTTGCCGGCGCCGTACTCGCCCGTGGTCGCGGCGAGCGCCTCCCGCCGTTCGGGGGTCATCAGGTCGGCGAAGTAGGCGCGCAACTGCGCGCGGAGTTCCTCTTGCTGCGGGGTGTACGCGATGTCCACGAACCGCTCCGTTCGTCGGGTAGGCAGCTGGTCGACGGCCGAGGACCGGGATCGGCTCGGCGATGTTCCCGAATCATTGCACAGAACTGAAACGCGTTCTAGCCTGGTTTTCGAGCCGTCGCGCCAGCCTGCGCGTCCGGCGCCCGATCGGTCGAGCAAGCGAGAAGCGAGGTCTGTTCATGGAGGTCAAGGTCGACTTCGATCGTTGCGAGGCGAACGGCGTGTGCGTGGGAATCGCGCCCGAGGTGTTCGATCTGAACGACGACGACGAGCTGATCGTCACGCACCCCATCGCGCCGGAGCACGAGGAGGACGTGCGCACGGCGATCGCGCAGTGCCCGCGTGCGGCGCTGAGCGAGGCCTGACGGGGACGCTTGTCAGAAATGAGAACACGTTCTACATTTCCGGGGGGCGCCGGAATCCGCGGCGACCAGGAGCGCGGCGGCCCCGGGTGGACCGCCCGACATCGCTAGGGAGAGCGCGTCCATGAGTGCAATCGGCAACGGTCTCGGTCCCGCAGGAAACGGTGCGACGGACGAGGGGGGCGTGAGTCTCGACGGCAAGGTCGCCGTCGTCACCGGCGCCGGTGCCGGGCTCGGCCGGGCGGAGGCCGTCGCGCTGGCCCGGGCCGGCGCCGCGGTGGTCGTCAACGATCTCGCGGCGACCGATGCCGTCGAGGACACCCTCGCCGAGATCCGCGACCTCGGCGCCGACGCGGCGTTCGTCGCCGGCAGCGTCGCGGAACGCGCCACGGCCGACGCGCTGCTCGCGACGGCACAGGAACGCTTCGGCCGCCTCGACATCGTCGTCAACAACGCCGGCATCGTGCGGGACCGCATGCTGTTCAACATGTCCGACGAGGACTGGGACGCGGTGATCGCCGTGCACCTGCGCGGCCATTTCCTGCTGTGCCGCAACGCGGCGGCGTACTGGCGTGGCGAGTCCAAGAAGGCCGGCGGTCCCGTCTACGGCCGGATCGTCAACACGTCCTCCGAGGCCGGCCTGCTCGGCCCCGAGGGGCAGGCCAACTATGGCGCCGCCAAGGCCGGAATCACGGCACTCACTCTCTCCGCCGCGCGGGGCCTGTCCCGGTACGGGGTGCGCGCCAATGCCATCTGCCCGCGGGCCCGCACCGCCATGACGGAGGGCGTCTTCGGTGCCGTGCCCGAGGGGGAGGTGGATCCGCTGTCGCCCGAGCACGTCTCGGCCCTGGTCGCCTACCTGGCGTCGCCTGCGGCGGGCCGGATCAACGGCCAGGTCTTCGTCGTCTACGGCCCGATGGTCGCGCTCATGGCCGCGCCCGTCGTCGAGCAGCGCTTCGACGCGGACGTCCGGTGGACTCCGGAGGGCCTCGCCGAACGGGTCGGCGGCTACTTCGGCGACCGGGACCCCGCCCGTAACTTCTCGGCCGCGCAGGCGCTCGCCCTCTGACGTCCCACTAGGTGATACCCGAAGTGACATGCAACGTTGTCCTTCGGTAATATCGCGCCGTCCGGGACCGATCCGGTTAGTGTCGGCTCGACCCCGGACTCGCGTGCCGTCCGGCGATCCGGGCACGTGAACACGCGCCCGGCGGCCGCCCGGAGAGCGAGTGGTACCTGTTCTAGTTTCGTGTCCCACGACGCGGTTCGCGGAGGGCGCGGCCGGTGCGGTTCCCGACCGGGGTCGGGCCCCGTGGACGGGCGGCGGATCCGATCTCCCGGTCCGCTGAATTCCCAGTTCGAGCCCCGAATTCCCGCTCGACGCGAGCGCCGCTGATCCGGTCGGTGGGGCGGGGCTCCCGTCCCGAAGAAGTAGCCGTGTCACGCCGCGCCGCGGTGGTCTTTGACACATGAACACGTTCTAGTTAGTATGACGCGGGTCACAAGATGACCCCTCGTCGGCCGCGGCCGGCGAGCGAACCAACGGAGGAGGAGACGGTGGTAGACCTCCTCGAGGTACCGCTCCGCGCGGTCGGTGGATTCTTCGCGATGACGGGCGAGACCGCCCGGGCCGTGTTCTCCCGGCCCTTCCAGCGACGCGAGTTCGTCGATCAGGCATGGTTCGTCGCGCGGGTGTCCCTCGTGCCGACGGTCCTCGTCGCGGTGCCGTTCACCGTCCTGGTCAGCTTCACCCTCAACATCCTGCTGCGCGAGATCGGCGCCGCCGACCTCAGCGGCGCCGGCGCCGCCCTCGGCGCGGTCACCCAGGTCGGCCCGATGGTCACCGTGCTCATCGTCGCCGGTGCCGGCGCCACCGCCATTTGCGCGGACCTCGCCGCCCGCACCATCCGAGAGGAGATCGACGCGATGCGCGTGCTCGGCATCAACCCGATCCACCGCCTCGTCGTGCCCCGGGTCCTCGCGTCCACCGTCGTGGCGCTGCTGCTCAACGGGCTGGTGTGCACCATCGGCATCCTGGGTGGCTTCGTGTTCTCCGTCTTCCTCCAGGACGTGAACCCCGGCGCCTTCGTCAACGGCATCACCCTGCTCACCGGCTTCGGCGAACTCGTGATCTCCCAGGTCAAAGCCGGCCTGTTCGGCATGATCGCCGGCCTCGTCGCCGCCTACCTCGGCCTCAACGTCAAGGGTGGCGCCAAGAGCGTCGGCGACGCCGTCAACCAGACGGTCGTGTTCGCCTTCATGGCATTGTTCGTGGTCAACCTTCTCGTCACCGCCGTCGGCATCAAGCTGACGGGCGGGTGACCGGCACGGCGGTGATGTAGATGGCAGTGATCTCCTGGCGCTTCCCCCGCGCGCGGCGCCGTATCGCCCGCGCCTCCGACTCCGTGGACCGGCTCGGCGAGCAGGCGCTCTTCTTCGGCAAGGCGCTCGGATACGCCCCGCGCGCGATCACGCACTACCCGAAGGAGACGGTCCGGCTGATCGCCGAGATCAGCATGGGCACCGGTGCGCTCGCCGTGATCGGCGGAACGGTCGTCATCGTCGGCTTCCTGACCCTGTTCACCGGTGGCATCATCGCCGTGCAGGGCTTCAGTTCCCTCGGCAACATCGGCGTCGAGGCGCTCACGGGCTTCTTCGCCGCCTTCATCAACGTCCGCATCGCGGCGCCCACCATCGCGGGCATCGGCCTGGCCGCCACCATCGGCGCCGGCTCGACCGCCCAGCTCGGCGCCATGCGGGTCTCGGAGGAGATCGACGCGCTCGAGGTCATGGCGATCCCGTCGATCCCGTATCTCGTGAGCACCCGCGTGATGGCGGGGATGATCGCGATCGTCCCGCTGTATTCGCTGGCGGTGATCGCCTCGTTCATCGCCAGCCGCTTCGCGACCGTCGTGCTCTACGGCCAGTCCGCGGGCGTGTACGACCACTACTTCGACACGTTCCTCATCCCCACCGACATCCTGTGGTCGTTCGTGCAGGCCATCGTCATGGCGGTCGCCGTCATGCTGATCCACACCTACTACGGCTTCAACGCCGGTGGCGGCCCGGTCGGCGTCGGCGTCGCCGTCGGCAACGCGGTGCGCGCATCCCTGATCGCCGTGGTGACCGTGACCCTGCTCATCTCGCTCGCGGTGTACGGGGCGACCGGCAACTTCAACCTCTCGGGATAGGCGCATGGACACACCTTCCTGGAAGAAGAAACTCGCGGCCCTCGGTCTCGTCGGGGGGCTCACCGTCGCCGTCGCGCTGGCGCTGCTGATGTTCGCCGGTGCCTTCACCGCCACCACCCCGGTCACGGTCACCTCGGCGCGGTCCGGCCTGGTGCTGGAGCCCGACGCGAAGGTCAAGCTCCGCGGTGTCGAGGTGGGCCGGGTCCGGTCCGTCGAGCACACCCCCGACGGCGCGCTGCTGCAGCTCGCGATGGATCCCGGCCAGCTGCACCTGGTGCCGTCCAACGTGCGCGTGGCCATCGAGTCCACCACCGTGTTCGGCGCGAAGTTCGTCAATCTGCTCATGCCGGACGATCCGTCGCCGGTGCCGCTCCAGGAGGGCGCGATCATCGCGGCCGAGAACGTCACCGTCGAGTTCAACACGGTCTTCCAGCACCTGTCCGACGTGCTCGCGCAGGTCCAACCGGAGAAGCTCAACGCCACCCTCGGGGCGATCTCCGAGGCCCTGAACGGTCGCGGCGACACCCTCGGCGCCACCCTCGTCGAGGCCGACGACTATCTCACGACGATGAATCCCTCGCTGCCGCAACTGCAGTACGACCTCGCCGTGGCCGCCGACGTCACCAACCTGTACGCCGACGTCGCGCCCGACGTGATGAACCTGCTCGACAACGCCACCTCGATCGGCAACACCGTCGTCGACGAGCAGGCCAACCTGGACCTGATGCTGATGAACGTCACCGGCCTGGCGAACACCGGTCGCGACGTCCTCGGCGAGAACGAGGCGCAGCTGACCTCGGCGCTGGACCTGCTGACGGAGACCACGACGCTGCTCGGCGAGTACTCGCCGGAGCTGACGTGCTTCATCGTCGGGCTCAACGACGCGCGAATCGCCTTCGAGCCCATGGCCGGAACCGGCAAGTACCCGGCCCTGATGCTGAGCACGAACTTCCTGGGCGGCGCCACCATGTACGACCACGAGAAGGACCTGCCGGTGGTGGGCGCGACGGGTGGGCCGAACTGCCACGGGCTGCCGGCCTTCGACCCCCAGCGCGACGGCCACGCCCCCTTCGTCGTCGCCGACACCCACCCCGTGCCGTTCCACCCGAACACCGAGACGTGGGTGCGGTACCCGACGATCTTCGGTTTCCTGTTCGGCGACATGCTCCCGGGAGGCGAGTGAGATGCCGGAGTCGCAGAGGCGGACGTGGACCCGCCCGGTGGGCCGGGCGCCGCGGGGGAGCGGGGTGATCCGGTGAGGGCCACCACGGTCAAGTTCCTCGCGTTCACCGTCGTGATGGTGCTGATCTTCGCGGCACTGGCGATCGTGTTCAGCCAGGTGCGGTTCACCGGCACGCAGACCTATCACGCGACGTTCACCGACGTGTCCGGGCTGCAGGCCGGCGACAAGGTCCGCATCGCCGGGGTGCCCGTCGGGTCGGTCGACAGCGTCGACATCGGTCGCGGCAACCAGGCCGAGGTGTCCTTCGACGTCGACGCCGAGCACACGCTGCTGGCGAGCACCAAGGCCACGGTGCGGTACGAGAACCTGGTGGGCGACCGCTACCTCGAGCTGCTCGAGGGACCGGGTACCGGCGAGACGCTGCCGGCCGGCGGCACGATCCCGGTTGGGCAGACGGAACCCGCGCTCGACCTCGACCTGCTGCTCGGCGGATTCAAGCCGCTGTTGCAGGGTCTCGACCCGCAGCAGGTCAACGACCTGTCCGGCGCGCTGCTCCAGGTCTTCCAGGGGCAGGGCGGCACCCTGGTGTCGCTGCTGGGCAACACCAACTCCTTCACGAACTCCCTCGCCGACCGGGACCGGTTGATCGGCGATGTCGTCGACAATCTCAACGCCGTCCTCGCCACCATCGACGAAAACGACCAGCAGTTCACCGAGACCGTCGACCGCTTGCAGACCCTGGTGAGCGGGCTCGCGCAGGACCGCGATCCGATCGGCACCGCCATCCCGCGGATCGCGGCCGGCACCGGGGATCTCGCCTCGCTCCTGCAGAACAGCCGGCCGGACCTGCAGTCGGTGATCGCCGAGACCAACCGCACCATGACGCAGCTCGACCTCGGGCAGGACGACATCAACCGGACGCTCGAGCGGCTGCCGAACGACTACAAGAAGCTCATCCGGGTGGGGGTGTACGGCAACTTCTTCCAATTCTTCCTGTGTGCCAACACGTTCAAGTTCTCGGGACCGGACGGGACCACCATCCGTTTCACGTCGGCCGAGCAGACGACCGGAAGGTGCGCGAAGATCGAATGAGTCCGATCCGTGAACGCAATCCCGTGCAGGTCGGCATCGTCGGCTTGTCCGTCGCGGCCGCGACGGTGCTCGCCGGCCTGCAATACGACCAGCTGCAGTTCCTCTCCGGCGGCCTGACCTACTCGGCGTACTTCGCCGACGCCGGCGGTCTCGTGCCCGGCGACACCGTCACCCTCGCCGGCGTCGACGTCGGCGAGGTCACCGACGTCCGCCTCGACGACCAGCAGGTTCTCGTCGCCTTCACCGTCCGCGACGGCATCGCGCTCGGCGAGGACACCGGGGCCGACATCAAGACGAACACGGTGCTCGGACGCAAGTCCCTCGCGGTGCAGCCCTACGGTTCGGGGACGCTCGACCCGCGCGAGCCGATCCCGCTGGCGCGCACCGACTCCCCGTACTCGCTCACCGACGCCCTCGGTGACCTCACGACATCGGTGTCGGATCTCGACACGGAGCAGATCAACGACTCGCTCAACGCGCTGTCGGATTCGCTGCAGGACACCCCACCCGAGTTGCGCGGGGCACTCGAGGGAATGACCAGGCTGTCCCGGTCCATCAACGCGCGCGACGAGTCGCTCGAGGACCTGCTGGCCCGCGCCGAATCGGTGACCGGCATCCTCGCCGAGCGCAGCGACCGGATCAACGCCCTCGTGGTGGACGCCAACGCCCTCTTCGGGGAGCTGAGCGTGCGCCGCGACGCGATCACCGAGCTGATCGCGAACATCTCCGCGGTCTCACGGCAGCTGTCGGCGCTGGTGCAGGAGAACCAGGCGCAGATGGCTCCCACCCTGGAGAAGCTCAACGCGGTGACCGCCAACCTGCAGGCGAACAAGGAGAACATCGCCGGCGCCCTCGACGGTCTCGGCCCGTACATCAGCGCGCTCGGCGAGTCCGTGGCAAGCGGTCCGTTCTTCAACGCGTACGTGTCGAACGTCCTGCCCGCGCCGTGGTGGAAGGCCTTGGTCGACAGCACGGTCGCCCCCGAGCTGCTGCAGCAGGACCTGCAGGACATCATTCCGAAGAACCCGCCGTCGATCACGAAGGATGGCGAATGAGCACCCACACCCTCGAGGCCCCCGGCAAGCGCCGCCGCCTGCTGATACCGGTGATCGCCGGTGTCACGGTGGCGGCCCTGGCCCTCGTCGCGTTCGCCGTGGTGCTGCCCGGCTGGGGGAAGCGCACGATCAACGCCGAATTCGTCTCCACGAGCGGCCTGTACGAGGGCGACGACGTGCGCGTACTGGGTGTGAGCGTCGGCACGATCACTCGCATCGAGCCGGGCGACGACCTGGTGCGCGTGCAGATGCAGGTCGACGACTCCGTCGACATCCCGGCCGACGCCAAGGCCGTGATCATCGCGCAGAGCCTCGTGTCCGCGCGCTTCATCCAGCTGACCCCGGTGTACTCGGGCGGCCCGCAGTTCGCCGACGACGCGACGATCCCGGTCGAGCGCACCGCCTCGCCGGTCGAATGGGACCAGATCAAGACGGAACTGATGCGCCTGTCGGAGGCGCTGGGCCCCCAGGGCCTCGACCCCCAGGGCTCGCTCGGCCGCTTCATCGACACCGCCGCCGAGAACCTCGACGGCAACGGCCTGACCGTCCGTGCCACGCTGCGCGAACTGTCCGAAACCATGCACACCCTGTCGGAGGGGCGCACCGACCTGTTCGGCACCGTCCGGAACCTGCAGGCGTTCGTGTCGGTGCTCTCGACGAGCAACGAGCAGATCGTCCAGCTCGGTGGCCGGCTGGCGTCGGTCTCGGACGTCCTCGCCCAGAGCTCGGGCCAGCTCGGTACCTCGCTCGCGGACCTCGACCTCGCGGTCGGCGACGTGCAGCGGTTCGTGCAGGACAACCGGGCGGCGCTGACCGAGTCGGTGCAGCGCCTCGCCGACGCCACCGAGGTGCTCGCACGCAAGCGGCCCGAGATCGAGCGGGTCCTGCACTCCGGCCCGACGGCGCTGGCGAACTTCTACGACATCTACAAGCCCGCCCAGGGCTCGCTCACCGGTGCGCTGGCGATCAGCAACCTCGCCAACCCCGTCGAGTTCATGTGCGGGTCCGTGGCCGCCGCGGCGAACGCCACCTCCGACCGCAGCGCGGAACTGTGCCGCCAGCAGCTCGGGCCGGTCCTCCAGTCGCTGGCGATGAACTACCTGCCGATCATGACCAACCCCATCGCCGCGGTGGAGGCGTTCCCCGACCAGATCGTGTACACCGAACCGGGTCTCGAGGCGGAGGCCGAGGCGGCGGGCCGGGGCATCGCACCCGCGGCCGCCACCCCGCCGCCGGCCGGGCCGCTCTCGGACCTGCCGACCGTGACGGTTCCCCCCGACCTCGGTGCGCTGCTGCAGCCGGGAGGAGGACGATGAGCACCCGAACCCGGCACACCCGCCCGGCACGGCGGTACGCCGCCGCGGTGGTGGTGGTCGCGGCGTCCCTGACGTTGACCGGATGCGAATGGGAGGGGCTCAACTCCCTTCCCCTTCCCGGCACCGCCGGGCACGGCGAGGACGCCTACCAGGTACGGATCCAGATGCCGAATGTGACCACCCTGACGCAGAACTCGCCGGTGCGGGTCGACGACGTCCAGGTCGGCAGCGTCACGAAGATCGAGGTCGAGGACTGGCACGCGCTCGTGACGGTGGCCCTCGACGGCGACGTCGAACTCCCGGCGAACGCCACCGCCAAGATCGGGCAGACCAGCCTGCTCGGCTCGCAGCACCTCGAACTGGCGTCGCCGGCGGACGAGCCGCCGCAGGGCCGGCTCGAGGACGGCGACCTGATCCCGCTCGAGCGGGCCGGGGTGTACCCGACCACCGAGCAGACGCTGTCGTCGCTGTCGGTGGTCCTCAACGGCGGTGGACTCGCGCAGATCAACGACATCACCACCGAGCTGAACGCGGCGCTGAACGGGCGGGAGGATTCGATCCGGAACCTGCTGCCACGGCTCGACGAACTCGTCGGCACCCTCGACCGGCAGCGCGGCGACATCATCGCCGCGATGGAGGGCATCGATCGGCTCGCGTGGACGGTCGACGCGCAGAACGCCACCCTCGTCCGTGCGCTCGACGAGATGCCGGCCGCGCTGAACGTGCTGGTGGAACAGCGGCAGGACCTGACCACCGCGCTCACCTCGCTCGGCGAGATGAGCACCGTCGCCAGCCGGCTCGTCGAGAACAGCGGCGAGGACCTGCAGACCAACCTGCAGGCGCTGGCTCCGACACTGCGTGCGCTCGCCGACTCGGGCAACGCGCTGACCGAGGTGCTCGGCGTGCTGCTGACCTATCCGTTCCCGCAGGCCGGCATCGACCAGGTGATCCGGGGCGACTACGCGAACCTCGCCATGACCATCGACCTCACCCTCGAACGGCTGGACCTGAACTTCCTCACCGGCACCCCGCTCGCCGGGCGCCTCGCCGGCCCGGAAGGCATCCTCGGCCGGGACGCCGGGCTGGCGGCCCAATCCGCGGACCCCTTCCAGGCCCCGCTCCAGCAGCCGGCCGCGCAACCCGCGCCCGGCCCGGCCGCAACCCTGTCGGTTCCCGGTCTGGGGGAGATCACCATTCCGGGGCTGCCCCCGCTGGGGGTGCCCGCGCCATGATGCTGTCGAAGTTCGTCCGGATCCAGCTCGCCATCTTCTCGGTGCTCACGGTGGTCGGGTTGCTGGTGATGTCGCTGCAGTACGTGCGGCTCCCGCAGCTGCTCGGCGTCGGCCGGTACACGGTGATCGTGGAGCTGCCCTCCACCGGCGGGCTCTACCCGCACGCCAACGTCACCTACCGCGGCAACACCGTCGGGGTGGTCGACAAGGTGCAGCTGTCGCCCGCCGGGGTGGAGGCGATCCTGTCGATCGACAGCGACCGCTCGATCCCCGCCGACGTCGACGCGGCGGTGCGCAGCGTGTCCGCCGTCGGCGAGCAGTACGTGGACTTCGTTCCCCCGCAAGACGGTTCGAGCGGGGAGTATCTGTCGGACGGCGACGTGATCCCGGCCGACCGGACGTCGGTGCCGCAGGAGGTGGGCGAGCTGCTCGACCAGGCCGACGTCCTGCTCGCCAGCATCAGCGACACACGGCTGCGCACCGTCGTCGACGAGTCGTTCGACGCGTTCAACGGGTCGGGACCCGACCTGCAGCGGCTGATCGACTCGACCCGCCTGTTCGTGCAGGAGGCGAGCGCCGGCAGCGAGCAGACCAAGGCACTGCTCGATCAGCTCGGTCCGCTGCTCGACACCCAGGTCGTCACCAGCGACGCGATCCGCTCCTGGACCCGGGACATGCTGACGTTCACCGACGGGCTGCGGGCCGCCGACACCGCCCTGCGGGCGGTGCTCGCGAAGGGGCCGGGCGCCGCGGCCGAGGCCGAACAGCTGCTGCAGGACCTGCGGCCGACGCTGCCGCTGCTGCTGGCCAACATGGTCAGCGTCGGGGAGGTGGGCGTGGTCTACAACGCCGGCATCGAACAGATCCTGGTGCTGTACCCGCCGATGACCACGGCGCTGATCACCGCGGCCGGCAGCGGACCGGCCGAGGACGGCGCGGTCGTCGACTTCCACCTGCAGCTGCACGATCCGCCGCCGTGCCTGTCCGGCTTCCTGCCGCCCGAACAGTGGCGCAGCCCTGCGGACACCACGATGGTGGACACCCCCGGCGAGGTGTATTGCAAGCTTCCGCAGTCGGATCCGAACGCCGTGCGAGGCGCGCGGAACCTGCCGTGCATGGAGTTCCCGGGCCGGCGCGCCCCCACCCCGGAGGCGTGCCGCAACGGGTACCAGCCCGGGTACCTCGACAACCCCTGGCGGGGCGCGCCGACGCCCGTGCAGTCGGAAGGCGACATGCCGGTGCCCGCCTCGCACGCGACCGGGACGGGCGCGGCCGCACCCGCCGGGGTCACGGCGCGCGGCATCGACCCGGCGACGGGGACGTACATCGGTCCCGACGGTACGGTGTACCGCAACGTCGACACCGGCCCCGAGACCAGTTTGGAGACGTACATGAAGGCGCAGCAAGGCTGATGGCGGACGAAGAGACCACCACGACATCGACGCCGGAGACCGGACCCGCCCGGCAGAGCCTGGTTCTCCCCGCGGTCGCGGCCCTGATCGTCCTCGCCCTGGTGGGTGCCGGAGTGTGGCTGTGGCTCGGCGCGACGGCCGACCGCGACCACGACGCCCGGCGGGCGGCGTACCTGCAGGCCGCGCGGCAGACCGTGCTGAACCTGACCACCATCCACCCGCAGAGCGCGGCCGAGGACGTACAGCGTCTGCTCGACGGGGCGACCGGTGACTTCAAGGCCGAATTCGAAGGACGCGAAGGGCCTTTCGTCGACGTGGTGACCAAGGCGAACGTGGACACCACCGGCGAGGTGATCGAGGCCGGAATCCAGGCCGAGGACGGCGCCTGCATGTCCTCGCTCGTGGCCGCGCGGTCGATGGTCAGCAACGCGGAACAGCCCGAACCCGAGCCCCGCGACTTCCGGCTGCGGGTGACGATCTGTGACGAGAACGGTCGGCTGCTGGCCTCGAAGGTGGATTTCGTACCATGACCGAGCATTCGAAGGACGAGGCCGTGACCCTCGAGAAGACCGACGACGCCGAGCGAGCCGAGGGTGTGGAGGGCACGGAAAACGCTACGGCGCAGCCCGGCTCCGGGGGAGGTGCGCGCCGGATGCTGCTCGCGGCCCTCACCGCCGCGGCGATCGTGCTCGCCGGCCTCGTCGGCGTGGGCGTGTATGACAAGGTCGAGCGCGACGGCGCCGAGGCCGCCCGGACCGCGGCCCTGCAGGCCGCCGAGGAGCAGGCCGTCGCGATGCTCGCGTACGACCACGCCACCGTCGACGAGCAGGTCGCTGCCGCCGCCGACGGGCTCACCGGCGACTTCCGGGACGAGTACACGAACCTGATGAAGAACGTCATCGCGCCCGGCGCCAAGGAGAAGGCGATCACCGTGCAGGTGAGCGTGCAGGCGTCGTCGGTCGTGTCGGCCGAGGCCGACCGGGCGGTGACCCTGCTGTTCCTCAACCAGATCACCACCAGTTCCGTCAATCCCGAGGCGGTCAGCAGCGGCAGCCGCGTCCGCGTCGAACTCGAGAAGCACGACGGCCGTTGGCTGGTGAGCCGCCTGACCCCGATCTGAGCCGGGCGGACGGTCAGCGGCCGGGCAGGCGCACCATGTGCACGAAGAACCGGTCGATGTGCCGCACGGTGGCGACGAACCGGTCGAAGTCCACCGACTTGGAGACGTAGGCGTTGGCCCGCAACCGGTAGCTGCGCACCACGTCCTCCTCGGCGGTGGACGTCGTCAGCACGACGACGGGGATGGACGCCAGGTCGGGATCGGCCTTGACCGCCTCGAGCACCTGCCACCCGTCGTACTTCGGCAGGTTCAGATCGAGCAGCACCAGCGCCGGCCGCGCGGCGCCGGCGTGGGCCCCGCGCCGGTACAGGAAGTCGAGCGCCTCCGCGCCGTCCCGCACCACGTGCAGCGTGCTGCCGATCTCGTTGGCCTCGAACGACTCCCGGATGATCAGCTCGTCCCCGGCGTCGTCCTCGACGAGCAGCACGTCGAGGGAATCGGCGGGCGTGGGCATGCGTTGTGCCGGCGTCCCGGCCGTCGCCTCCTCGACGTTGCGCTCGGACGACGACCGGAAACCGTAGGCCTCGCGGTCCGGTGTGCTTGTCACTCGGGCTCGCCGACCTCCGCCGGCGCGATCAGCGCCGGACCGGCCGCGCCCTGATGCGCGAGGGCGTCGAGGAAGGAGCGCGCCCACCGGTCCACGTCGTGGGCGAGGACCTGTCGGCGCAGTGCCCGCATGTGCCGCCGACCGTCCTCGCGGGACTGGGTCAGCGCCGCCTCCATCTTATCCTTGACGTCCTCGAGGTCGTGCGGATTGCACAGGAACGCCTGGCGCAGTTCCGCTGCCGCCCCGGTGAATTCGCTCAGGACGAGGGCGCCGCCGAGGTCGCTGCGGCAGGCCACGTACTCCTTGGCGACGAGGTTCATGCCGTCGCGCAGCGGCGTCACCAGCATGACGTCGGCCGCGACGAAGAACGCGATCAGCTCGTCGCGCGGAATGGGCCGGTGGATGTAGTGCACCACGGGCCGGCCCACCTCGGCGTACTCGCCGTTGATCCGGCTGACCGTCTGTTCGATGGCGCCGCGCATCTGCACATACGACTCGACGCGTTCGCGGCTGGGGGTGGCCAGCTGCACCATCACCGTCTCGGCCGGATCCACCCGGCCCTCGGCGATCAGCTCGAGCAGCGCGTCGAGCCGGACGTCGATGCCCTTGGTGTAGTCGAGCCGGTCGACGCCGAGCATGATGTGCTTCGGGTTGCCGAGCTCCTTGCGGATCTGCTTGGCGCGGTCGCGGATCGACTTGCGGCGGGCCCGCTCGTCGAGCTGCCCGGAGTCGATGGAGATGGGGAACGCGCCGACGCGCACCGCCCGGAACCCGACCTGCACCACCCCGAGCTTCGAGCGCACACCCACGGTGCCGCGGGAGGTCTGATGACCGGCCAGCCGGCGCGCGAGATACAGGAAGTTCTGGGCGCCGCCGGGCAGATGGAAGCCGATCAGATCGGCGCCGAGCAGCCCCTCGACGATCTCGGTCCGCCACGGCATCTGCATGAACAGCTCCACCGGCGGGAACGGAATGTGCAGGAAGAAGCCGATGGTCAGATCGGGCCGCAGCATCCGCAGCATCTTCGGCACCAGTTGCAGCTGGTAGTCCTGCACCCACACCGTCGCGCCCTGTGCCGCCGCCTTCGTGGTCGCCTCCGCGAACCGGCGGTTGACCTCGACGTAGGCGTTCCACCACTCCCGCCGGTACTCCGGCCGGACGATGACGTCGTGGTACAGCGGCCACAGCGTCGCATTGGAGAAGCCCTCGTAGTAGTCGGCGATCTCCTGCCCGCTCAGCGGCACCGGATGCAGCTCGAGGCCGTCCTCGACGATCGGGTCGAGTTCGGCGTCGGCGACACCGGCCCAGCCGACCCACGCTCCGCGGTTGTTGCGCAGGATCGGCTCGAGCGCGGTGACGAGGCCACCCGGGCTGCGCTTCCATCGGGTCGAGCCGTCCGGAAGACGCTCGAGGTCGACGGGCAGGCGGTTCGCGACGACCACGAAGTCCGAACCACCCACGTGCATCGACTCCTCACCTGCAGCCACGTGGTGCTCCTCTGTCCTTGTTCGCCGGTATCCGCTCAGTCCGTCTTCGGGTTCGGCCCGATGCCGAGCATGGACAGCAGCATGCGGCATTCGTCCGCATCCTCCGCGTATGCAGCGACGACACGCTGCGCCTGACGGGCCGTCTCGTCCGCGACGGGTTCGAGTTCCTCGTCGGGGATGTCGTTCTCGGTGGTGGCGTCCGCGACCATGGTGGTTCCTCCCGGGCTGGCTGCTCCGTTCGAGCAGGTCATTCGTAGTGCGACTCTATGAGAACCGGCGACTCCGACGCCACCCGCTCCACGAGTTAGGGTCGGCTCACTTCGGGGAGCGCGGGCGTGGAACGGAGAGTTTCGTGTGGTGGGAGGCATCACCGTGGGTATCAACAACCCGTCCGGTGGCATGCCCCCGAAGATGTGCTGCCAGGGTCGCGACCTGCGGTGCAGGGTAATGTGGATCGGTCCGTTGTGCCCGTGCGGCCGTACGGCCGCACCCGTGCCACCCACCTCAGGAAGGTTTTCATGCCCATCGCGACAATCAACGGCATCCCGCTGAACTACCAGGTCAAGGGGACCGGCGACCTCGTCGTGCTGATCATGGGGACGGGCAGCCCCGGCCGGGTCTGGGACCTGCACCAGGTCCCCGCGCTGGTCCAGGCCGGCTACCGCGTCGCCACCTTCGACAACCGCGGCATCGCGCCGTCGGGTGAGAGCCTCGGCGGCATGACCATCGACGACCTGGTGGCCGACACCGCCGGACTGATCGAGCTGCTCGGCGGTCCCGCGTACGTCGTGGGCACCTCGATGGGCGCGCGCGTCGCGCAGGAGCTGACGCTGGCGCGCCCGGACCTGGTGCGCAAGGCGGTGTTCCTGGCCGGGCACGCGCGCATGGACCAGTTCCAGCTCACCCTGACCGAGGGCGAGCGGCAGTTGTACGACAGCCGTGTCGAGCTGCCCCCGAAGTACCGGGCGGCGGTCACGGCCGTGATGAACCTGTCGCCGGCGTCGCTGGCGGACCCGCACACCGCGCGGGACTGGCTCGACGTGTTCGAGTTCACCGGCGGGAAGACGTCGCCGGGCGTGCGGGCGCAGCTGGGAATGGACCGCGAGTTCGACCGTCGCGTGGCCTACCGGGCGGTGCGGGTGCCGTGCCTGGCCGTCGGTTTCGCCGACGACCGGATGATCCCGGCGTACCTGTCGCGGGAGGTCGCCGACGCCATCCCCGGCGCGAGCTACCAGGAGATCCCGGACGCCGGGCACTACGGCTACCTCGAGCAGCCGGAGGCCGTGAACAAGGTGCTGCTGGAGTTCCTGGCGAGCTGAACCTCGCCGAGACCGGGATCGCGGCCCGGGGCGTGTCGGGGTTTCGCTCGCCGCCACGGCATTCCGCCGCGTGACCGCTTCGTGGGCGGTGGCGGACTCGTGAACCGGTGACACGGGTTCGGTGTCACCGGTTCACGGGTGAAAGAGGTGATCGTGTCACCTCGGTTCGGGCGGGACGGCTGCCGGGAGGGCGGGGTGCCAGGCTCGGCGTTCCGCTTCGGTGGTGCCGCCCCAGACGCCGTACTTCTGCCTGCTGTCGAGTGCATAAGCACGGCACGGGATTCGGACCGGGCAGGTGTGGCAGATCTGTTTCGCGGTGCGTTCCCGTCGTAGGCGGGCACCGCGTGGCTCGTCGTCCGGGCCGAAGAATACGGACGGCTCGACGAACCGGCAGTCGGCGCGGGCGGTCCAGTCCTCCCGCTCGTCGCGGGACGGTACGGCGAGTTCCGCGGAGGCGCGGGCGGGCGATGTGCTCATGGTCGTCGGTGGGTGCGAGTCGACACCGCACTGTCGTGTGAGTTCACACCACACTGTCGTGCAGTGCACGGTCTCCCTGCCGCGTGCGCGGTGAGGAGGTGCGGGGCCGTGTCTGTCGGTAGTTGTGAACCTGTCCGGGCGCAGATCCCGGCGGTCAGTGCATGTGGCTGCCGCCGTTGATGTCGACGGTGGTGCCGGTGAGGTATGCGGCGTCCTCGGAGGAGAGGAACGTGATGACCGAGGCCACTTCGCGGGTGCCGGCGGTGCGGCCGAGCGGGATGTCGCGGCAGATGGCGGCTTCCTGCTCGGGGGTGCTGCCGACCCGGATGCCGGTGTCGACCGCTCCGGGGGTGACGGCGTTGACGGTCACTCCGGTGTCTCCGAGTTCGCGGGCGAGGGACTTGGTGAAGCCGAGGACGGCGGCCTTGGCGGAGGAGTAGGGGACCTTGCCGAAGACGCCCCCGCCGCGCTGGGCGGAGACGGACGACATGTTGACGATCCGGCCCCAGCCGTTGTCGATCATCGCCGGCAGGAAGGCGCGGGTCACCAGGTAGGTGCCGGTGGCGTTGACGGCCATGACCTTGTTCCACAGTTCGAGGGTGGTGTCGAGGAACGGCACCGGTGAGGTGATGCCCGCGATGTTGGCGAGGGCCCCGACGGGCGGGAGGGTTCCTGCGGCGACTTCGGCGGCGACGGCGTCGTGCGCGCGCTGGACGGAGGCCTCGTCGGCGACGTCGATGTCGTGGCCGAACGCCGGGACGGAGTAGTCGCTGCCGATCTCCGCGGCGACCTTGGCGGACTTTTCACCGTCCAGATCGAGGACGACGACGGCCCAGCCGTCTTCGGCGTAGCGGCGGGCGGTGGCGATGCCGATGCCGCGCTCGGAGGTGGCGCCGGTGACGACGGCGGTGCGCTGGGTGGAAGACATGGGTTTCTCCTCGATGGCTGTTGATGGCTGGGTCAGGGAATGAGGGGGGAGATGAGGCGGGCCGCCTCCGCGGTGCCGGCGGGGCGCTCCGCGTCGGTGATGTCGCGGGTTTCGAGTTCGAGGCTGAAGTGGCCCGCGTATCCGAAGGCGGTGAGGGCGTCGATGCCGGCGGCGAAATCGGCGGCGCCGTTGCCGATGCCGAGATTGATGTTCCCCGGGACGGCGTCGCGCAGGTGCACATGGGTGAGGCGATGGCCGAACAGGCCGACGAAGCCGACCGGGTCGCCGCCGGAAGCGACGATGTGGCTGAAGTCCATCACGATCCCGATCTCGGGGGACAGTCGGGCGGTCAGCTGCGCGGCACGTGCGGTGTCGCAGCACAACCGGTGCACGTGCAACGACTCGGTCCACAGGGCCACGCCGAACGTGCGGGCCGTGTCGGCTGCCCACTCCAATTGGGCGGCAACAGCATCGAGGTCCTCGTCCAGTGACCGGACCGGGGTGTGGTCGAGGGCTCCGCACGGCAGGACCAGTGCCCGGGCCCCGACACCGGCGGTGAGGGTGAGCAGCCGATCGAGGTGACGTCTCCGCTCGTCGCGCTGTGCGGGGGTCAGGGGCAGGTTGAGGTCGCCGATGTCGCCGTTGACGCTGCGCACGCGCAGGCCCGACGCGGCCACCTCCTTGGTCACCTGTTCGACGCCGGCGGCGTCGAGCCCGAAGGGAACGTGGTCGCACACTCCCGGCAGGGCTCCGAGATCGATCTCGGCGAACCCGAGCTCGGCGATGGTGGAGAGCGCCTCGCTCAGCGCGAGGTGACGGAAGCTGATCGACGAGCAGCCGAGCCGGTCGTGGACCACGAGAACTCCTTCGAGGAAGCGGGGGTGATGGGGACCACGGTAGAACGATTCACTGTCAACAGTCAACGGTCGAAGATTGACGGTTGACAGGGACTGGTGGTGGCGGTCACACTCGGTGCACACTGTTGACAGTCGACATCCACTGCCCGATCCCCCCACCGGTCCTCCCGGTTCGAAGAGGAGATGTTCATGAGCACCGATGCTCTCCGGATGCGCGGTCCCGTCCACGGCACGAAAGACGCGAAACGCGTCGCGATCGGCTCCTCGGTAGGGGCGGTCATCGAGACCTACGACTTCATCGGCTTCGGCACCGCCGCTGCCCTGTACTTCGGTACCGCCTTCTTTCCCAGCGGCGATCCGGTCATCGGTACCCTCGCCGCCTTCGCCACCCTCGGTGTCGGATTCGCCGCCAGGCCCCTCGGCGGCATCCTCGGCGGACACCTCGGGGACAGGATCGGGCGCAAGCCCGTCCTGGTCGCCTCCCTCATCGTCATGGGCCTGGCCACGTTCGCGATCGGCCTGCTACCGACCTACACCCAGGTCGGACTCGTCGCCCCGGCCCTGCTGGTGACGGTGCGGATCATTCAGGGTCTGGCCTTCGGCGCCGAGTGGGGCGGGGCGATCCTGATGAGCTACGAACACGCCCCCTGGAAGGCCAAGGGCCGCTACACCGGCATCGTCCAGGCCGGCTTCCCGGTCGGACTGCTGCTGGCGAATCTCGTCTTTCTCTTCAGCGTGCACCTCGACGGTGACTGGGCGTGGCGCGTGCCGTTCCTCGCCAGCATCGTCTTGGTGGCCGTGGGCCTGATCATCCGGTCCAAGGTGCCCGAGTCGCCGGTCTTCGAAGACGTCAAGGACAGCGGCGAGATCGCCGCCTCACCGGTACTCGAGTCGATCAAGAAGGACTGGCGCGACATCCTGCGCGGCATCGGGCTGCGGGTCGCCGAAACCGCCGGATACGCCGTCTCGATCACCTACATGATCTCCTACCTGCACACCAACGACCTGGCCGGAAAATCGGAAACGCTCCTGGCGCTGTGCGTCGCCTCCGCGATCGGCATCGTCGCCACCTTCGCCTGGGCCGCCCTGACGGACCGCATCGGGCGGCGCCCGGTGTACCTGGGCGTGTGCGCCTTCGCCACCCTCTTCGGTGTGCCGATGTTCCTGCTGGTCAACACCGGCCTGTTCGTCCTGATCGTCGCCACGATCGTCATCGCCTACGCGGTGTGCCAGAACGCCCTCGCCGGCGCCCAGGGGGCCTGGTTCCCCGAACTGTTCCAGGCGGCGCGGCGCGCCTCGGGCGCCTCCCTGGCCTACCAGATCTCGGCCATGGTCTCCGGCTTCACCCCGTTCGTCACCACCCTGCTCTACGTCTCTCTCGGCTGGGTCGGCCCGGCCCTGTTGTTCAGTGCCTTCGGGCTGATCGGCTTGATCACCGCCCTGCTCACCCGGGAGACGTGGGGTGCGGCCGAACGCCGACTCGCCGACGAGGCCACCCGCTCAGAAGAACACGCCTCCGGCCCCGGCGGCGCAACGCTGCGCCACCAGGCCGGGACGGCATCGAGCACCAAGGAAAAGGAACTGCTGTGACCACCACTGCGCACGCCGGCGCCGTCCATCGCGACCGCCGCCTCGCCGCCGTCGACGAGTTCGCCTACCGCCTCAGGCACAATGTGCTCGACATGGGCCAGGAACAGGGCCAGGGCTACGTCGGACAGGCCCTCGGCGCGGCCGACATCCTGGCCACCGTCTACGCGGAGCATCTCCGGTTCCGTGCCGACGACCCGGACTGGGCGGGCCGCGACCGGTTCCTGCTCTCGACCGGCCACTACGCCATCGGCCTATACGCAGCGCTCGCCGAGGCCGGGATCGTTCCCCGCGACGAACTGCTGACGTACGGCTCGGACGATTCCCGCCTCCCGATGTCGGGTATGTCGACCTACACCCCCGGCATGGAGATCTCCGGAGGCTCGCTCGGGCACGGTCTCCCCATCGCCGTGGGAATGGCCCTCGGCCTGCGCCACCAGGACTCGCCGGCACGGGTGTTCAACTTCCTGTCCGACGGTGAGCTCGACGAAGGCTCGACCTGGGAAGCGGCGATGAGCGCGCACCACCACCAGCTCGGCAATCTGATCGCGATGGTCGACATCAACGCCCTGCAGGCCGACGGCCCGACCGCCGGGGTGCTGAGCACCGAACCCGTGCACGACAAGTGGACCGCCTGCGGCTGGCGCACCTACCGCGTCGACGGCAACGACACCGGCGCCCTGCTCGGGGCCTTCGACGAGGCCGCGGCCGGTGCCGCCGTGCGCGGCGCGCCGGCGGTCGTCCTGTGCGACACGCGAGTCGGCAAGGGCGTGCCGTTGCTGGAGACCAGGGAGAAGGCCCACTTCATGCGCATCGACGAGCACGAATGGCAGATCTGCCGCGACCAGTTGACCGCCGGATACGACCTCGAGGATGCTCGATGACCACCACCGCCCCCAAGCTCAAGACGTCGGCGATGATCGCCTCCTTCGTCGACCCCGGCCAGAAGACGACCGCCGCGCCGTTCGGCCACGCACTGGTCGCGGCGGCACGGGAGAACGACAAGATCGTCGGACTGTCCGCGGATCTGGCCAAGTACACCGACATGCACATCTTCGCCGAAGCGTTCCCGGACCGCTTCTTCCAGATGGGCATGGCTGAGCAGCTGCTGCTCGGCGCCGCCGCCGGCATGGCCGAAACCGGACTGGTGCCGTTCGCCTCGACCTACTCGGTGTTCGCCGCCCGTCGCGCCTACGACTTCCTGTGCCTGGACATCGCCGAACCGAACCTCAACGTCAACATCATCGGCGGCCTGCCCGGCCTGACCACCGGCTACGGCCCGAGCCACCAGGCCACCGAGGACATCGCCATCTTCCGGGGCATGCCCAACCTGACGATCGTCGACCCGTGCGACTCGGTCGACATCGAGCAGGCGGTACCACAGCTGGCCGCCTGCGAGGGGCCGACCTATCTGCGATTGCTGCGCGGCAAGGTCGCCACCGTCCTCGACGAGTACGACTACACCTTCGAGCTCGGCAAGGCCAAGGTGCTGCGCGACGGCAACGACGTCGTCTTCGTCGCCAGCGGCCTGATGACCATGCGGGCACTGCAGGCGGCGCAGGAGCTGTCCCGGCACAACGTCGATGTCGCCGTGGTCCACACCCCGACGATCAAACCGTTCGACGCCGCCACCGTGCTCGCCGAGATCGACACGGACCGCCTCGTGGTCACCCTCGAGAATCACACGGTCGTCGGAGGGCTGTTCGAAACGGTGGCCGCCGCCGCCGTCGGGGCGGGCCTGGGCCGGAAGATCACCCCGATCGCGCTGCCCGACCGCTTCCTCGCCGCCGGTGCCCTGCCGACGCTGCACGATCGTTACGGCCTGAGCACCGACCGCATCGTCGCCCGCGTCCTGGAGGAGCTGAGCTGACGCAGTGTGGACGGGCCCGCGCCGCCGCCGGCGCGGGCCCGTATCATTGTCGACAGACTGCTGTCGACAGTCGCCCGCTGACACCGCCTGGAGGCATCAATGGCCGCACAACCTGCCGCGCTGCTCGGACTGGAGAAGACCAGTTTGCGCCAGCAGGCCGTCGCGGCTCTGCGCAGCGCGATCACCAGCGGCGCCCTCGCCCCCAGCAGCCCGCTCGTCGAAACCGAGCTGTCCGAGATGCTCCAGATCAGCCGCGGCACCTTGCGCGAGGCCATGCGCCAGCTCCAGCAGGAAGGCCTGATCTCCGCCGGCGCCCGGGGCCGGCTCTACGTCCGCCACCTCGACGCCAAGGAGATCCGCGACATCTTCGCCGTCCGCGCGGCCCTCGAAGCCCTCGCGGTCCGGGAGCTCGCCGAGCTTCCCGACCGCTCGACCGTGGTCCCGGCCCTGCGCGAGGCGCTCGACGTCATGGCGCGTGCCGAGCACGATCTCGATGCGCGCATCGAGGCGGATCTGAACTTCCACCGCATCCTCTGCCGTCTGACCGGCAACGAGACACTGATGCACTCGTGGCAGTCCCTCGAAGGGTCGATCCGCATGTCCATCATGTTCGCCGGGCTGGAAAAGGCTGTCGGCAACATGGACGTCGGGCGGCACAGCGCCATCGTCGACGCCATCGAAACCGGCGACTCCGACGAAGCGGCCGCCGCCGTGCGTTCCCATATGAAATGGGCTGCAGCCAACCTCGTTTCGTGAGTATTCGACTCGCTTCCCGTAGCACCGAGCCGGCGCCGCGGCGCTCTCGGCTGCCCGGGGAGACGATCTCGCCAGTGGCGGGTGCACAGACCCTCTCGCGCGCGGCGCGCGCAGGTCGGGGCGCGGCGTGGCGAACAACGATGACGTCCTTCTCCGGCGTGGCTCTTCCACGACCGTGCCGACGGGGAAGGTGGCGTCGGTCCGCGTCGTGTGTCGTCGAGGGCGTTCCACGCAGACCGGGATCGACCGCCATGGAACAGGAGTCCCCGGACACGCGTTCGGGCGGAGGCGATCGTGTCGCCTCCGCCCGAACGTGACGGTCCTCGACGGATCCTCGAGGTCGCGGGTCCTACGTCTTGGGGACGCGGACGATGAGGGCGTCGCCCTGGCCGCCGCCGCCGCACAGGGCCGCGGCCCCGACACCGCCGCCGCGGCGGGCCAGTTCGAGCGCCAGATGCAGCACGATCCGGGCCCCG
>NZ_JBSNCE010000076.1:0-547 GCF_053764755.1 Rhodococcus sp. 2H158 | reverse complement strand
GGCCGGTTGCCGGGCATCACCTTGTGCGCCACCACCCCCGGGTCGGTGCCGTCGGCGGCGACCTCGGCCGCGGTGCGCCCGAACGCGAGCACCTGCGCCTGGGCGAGCATGTTCGCCAGCAGGATCTCGTGCATGCTGCCGGTCCCGCCGACGGTGGGCAGATCCTCGCCCGCGGCGGCGAAACCGACGAAATCGGCCGGGACCAGCCGGGTGCCCTGATGCAGCAGCTGGTAGAACGCGTGCTGCCCGTTGGTGCCCGGCTCCCCCCAGAAGATCTCCCCGGTGTCGTAGTCCACCGCCGCGCCGTCGCAGCGCACGCTCTTGCCGTTCGACTCCATGGTCAGCTGCTGCAGATACGCCGGCAGCCGGGCCAGGTCCTGACTGTAGGGCAGCACCGCCCGGGACTGGGCGCCGAGGAAGCTGGCGTACCACACCCCCAGCAGCCCGAGCAGCACCGGCGCGTTCGCCTCGAGCGGCGCGGTGGCGAAGTGCTCGTCGACGGTGTGCATCCCGGCGAGGAACTCGGCGAAGCGGGCCGGCCCGATCG
>NZ_JBSNCE010000075.1:0-555 GCF_053764755.1 Rhodococcus sp. 2H158 | reverse complement strand
ACGTGCTCGACGCGCGCCTGAATCCGGTCCCGGCCGGCGTGCCCGGTGAGCTGTACCTGGCGGGTGCGCAGCTGGCGCGCGGCTACCACGGCCGGGCGGATCTGACGGCGGAGCGGTTCGTCGCCTCCCCGTTCGGGGACGGCGAACGGCTCTACCGCACGGGTGACCTCGTCCGGTGGACCGGGACGGGCGACGGGGGCGGCGAGCTCGACTACGTGGGCCGCGGCGACTTCCAGGTGAAGGTGCGCGGCTTCCGCATCGAGCTCGGCGAGATCGAGGCCGCGCTGCGCGGCGTCGACGAGGTGCGCGACGTGACGGTGATCGGGCGGGACGACGAGCGTGGGGGCGCGCAGCTCGTGGCGTACGTGGTTCCGGCCGCCGGTGCGGAATTCGATGCGGCGGAACTCAAGTCGGCCCTGTCGCAGCAGCTGCCGTCGTACATGGTGCCGGCGGCGTTCGTGGTGCTCGAGGCGCTGCCGCTGAACGTCAACGGCAAGCTCGACCGCAGGGCGCTGCCGGCGCCGGTGTTCGAGGCCCGGGAGTTCCGGGCCCCGA
>NZ_JBSNCE010000074.1:0-573 GCF_053764755.1 Rhodococcus sp. 2H158 | reverse complement strand
TGCCGTCGGCCAGGGTGACGGGGCTGATCTCGCGCTCGAAGAAGCCGGACTTGATGGCTTCCTCGGCCCGGTTCTGCGACCGCACGCCCCACCGGTCCTGGTCCTCGCGGGAGATGCCGGTCATCGAGGCGACGTTCTCCGCGGTCTGGCCCATCGCGATGTACACGTCGGGCAGCAGGGCCTCGCTGCGCGGGTCGGTCCACGCGGTGCCGCCCTCGGCGAGCGTGGCGGTGCGGGCCTCGGCGTCGGCGAAGAGCGGGTTCTTGGTGTTCGGCAGGCCGTCGGCGTTGCCGGTGACGAAGCTGGAGACGGACTCGACACCGGCGGAGACGAACACGTCGCCCTCGCCGGCCTTGATCGCGTGCAGCGCCATGCGGGTGGTCTGCAGCGACGACGAGCAGTAGCGGTTGACGGTCACACCGGGCAGGAAGTCGTAGCCCAGCTGCACCGCGACGACGCGGGCGATGTTGAACCCGGACTGGCCGGCGGGCTGGCCGCAGCCGAGCATCAGGTCGTCGATCTGGGTCGGGTCCAGCTCCGGCACCTTCGCCAGGGCGGCCGCGACCATCTGGG
>NZ_JBSNCE010000073.1:0-604 GCF_053764755.1 Rhodococcus sp. 2H158 | reverse complement strand
GGTGGGCGAGCGTACCTCGCGGTTGCAGTTGGGGACCTCGGTGCTGACCCCGACGTTCCGGTACAACCCGGCGGTGATCGCGCAGGCGTTCGCGACGATGGGGTGCCTGTATCCGGGGCGGGTCATGCTCGGGGTCGGCACCGGGGAGGCGCTCAACGAGATCGCCACCGGGTATGCGGGGGTGTGGCCGGAGTTCAAGGAGCGGTTCGCCCGGTTGCGGGAGTCGGTGGCCCTGATGCGCGAGCTGTGGACCGGGGAGCGGGTCGACTTCGACGGGGAGTACTACACCACGAAGGGGGCGTCGATCTACGACGTGCCCGCCGGCGGGATCCCGGTGTACATCGCGGCGGGGGGTCCGGTGGTGGCGCGGTATGCGGGCCGGGCGGGGGACGGGTTCATCTGCACCTCGGGTAAGGGGATGGAGCTCTACACCGGGAAGTTGTTGCCGGCGGTGGCCGAGGGTGCGGGCAAGGCCGGGCGGGACGCCGGGGCGATCGACAAGATGATCGAGATCAAGATCTCCTACGACACCGATCCGGAGCGGGCGTTGGAGAACACCCGGTTCTGGGCGCCGTTGTCGTTGTCGGCGGAGCAGAAGCACAGC
>NZ_JBSNCE010000072.1:0-736 GCF_053764755.1 Rhodococcus sp. 2H158 | reverse complement strand
CGCCCACGCCGGGGCCGCACCCGCGGTGCGGGCGGCGTACGCGGCGATCAGGTCCCGGGCCAGCGGCGCCACCGACACCCCGTCCGCGGCGATGTGGTGCAACACCAGCACCAGCACGTGCTCCTCCACACCCAGACGCAGCACCCGGGCCCGCACCGGCAGGTCCACGGTCAGGTCGAAGCCGGCCCCGGCGAAGTCCGCCACGGCGGCATGCACGTCGGCAGGTGCCTCGGTGAGGTCGAGGGGGACCCCGACGTCGACGGCCACCTGATGCGGACCTTCCGCGTCGGCGGGGAAGACGGTGCGCAGGCTCTCGTGCCGGTCGGTCACGTCCTGCCATGCCGTGGTCAGGGCCGCGGCGTCGAGGGACCCGGACAGGTGCAGCGCCACCGGGATGTTGTACGCCGCGGAGGTGGGGTCGAGCTGGTTGAGCACCCACATGCGCTGCTGCGCCGGGCCGAGGGGCACGCGGGCCGGGCGGGGCCGGGCCGTGAGGGCGATCCGCGGGGCGGGACGCTCGAGCAGCCGCACGGCGAGCCCCGCGGGGGTGGGCGCCTCGAACAGGTCGCGCACCGCCAGGGCGGAGCCTGCGGAGTTCAGGCGGGCGACGACGCGGGTGGCGTCGAGGGAGTTGCCGCCGAGGTCGAAGAACGAATCGTCGATCCCGACCTGCGCGAGGCCGAGCACCTGCGCGAACGCGGCGACCACCGCCTCCTCCGTCGGTGTGCGCGGAGCG
>NZ_JBSNCE010000071.1:0-770 GCF_053764755.1 Rhodococcus sp. 2H158 | reverse complement strand
CTCGGCGATCACCAACTACAACTTCATCGCCCACTACGGCCTGCCGATCAAGAAGAAGGAATTCGCCCTGATCTGCACGGTGCCGATGGACGCGCCCGGCATCAAGCTGATCTCGCGGGCCTCCTACAGCCAGAACGCCGCCGTGGTCGGCTCCCCCTTCGACTACCCGCTGTCCTCCCGGATGGACGAGAACGACGCGATCTTCATCTTCGACAAGGTGCTCGTGCCGTGGGAGAACGTGTTCATGTACGGCGATGTGGAGAAGATCAACGCGTTCTTCCCGCAGTCCGGGTTCCTGCCCCGGTTCACCTTCCAGGGCTGCACCCGCCTCGCCGTCAAGCTCGACTTCATCGCCGGCCTGCTGCTCAAGGCCCTCGATGCGACCGGCGCCGGCGGTTTCCGCGGGGTGCAGACCCGCGTCGGTGAGGTCATCGGCTGGCGCAACCTGTTCTGGTCGCTGACCGAGTCGATGGCCCGCGACCCCGAGCCGTGGATCGGCGACACCGTCATCCCGAAGCTCGAGTACGGCCTGACCTACCGGATGTTCATGATCTCCGGCTACCCACGGATCAAGGAGATCATCGAGCAGGACGTCGCGTCCGGCCTGATCTACCTGCCCTCGTCGGCGGCGGACTTCAAGAGCCCCGAGGTGCGGCCCTACCTGGACAAGTATGTCCGCGGCTCCGACGGCATCACCGCCGTGGACCGGGTCAAGGTCATGAAGGCCCTGTGGGACTCCATCGGCTCCGAATTCGGCGGCCGCCACGAAC
>NZ_JBSNCE010000070.1:0-911 GCF_053764755.1 Rhodococcus sp. 2H158 | reverse complement strand
GAGCTCGAGGCGGTGGATCTGCGGGGGTTGTTCGCGGCGGATCCGGGGCGGGCGCAGCGGTTGTCGCTCACCGCCGGGGACTGGTACATCGACTACAGCAAGCATCGGATCACCGACACCACGGTGGGGTTGCTGCTGGAGCTGGCCCGGGCGTGTGCGCTCGAGTCCCGCCGCGATGCGATGCTCGCCGGGGACCGGATCAACACCACCGAGGACCGGGCGGTGCTGCACACCGCGCTGCGGCTGCCGCGGTCGGCGACGCTGACCGTGGACGGCGCCGACGTGGTCCCCGAGGTGCACACGGTGCTCGACGCGATGGCCGGCTTCGCCGAGCAGGTCCGCGCCGGCACCTGGCGCGGCGCCACCGGCGCGCCGATCACCACGGTGGTGAACATCGGGATCGGCGGCTCGGACCTGGGCCCGGCGATGGTGGCGCGGGCGTTGCGGCACTACGCCGACGGCCCGGCGGTGCGGTTCGTCGCCAACATCGACCCGGCCGATCTGACCGCCGCGCTGACCGGCCTGGACCCGGCCACCACGCTGTTCGTGGTGGCGTCGAAGACGTTCACCACCATCGAAACCCTCACCAACGCCACCGCCGCGCGGCGCTGGCTGGTCGCCGCGCTCGGCGAGGACGCCGTCGCGGCGCATTTCGTGGCGGTGTCCACCAACGCCGCCAAGGTCGCCGAGTTCGGCATCGACCCGGCGAACATGTTCGGGTTCTGGGACTGGGTGGGCGGGCGGTACTCGGTGGGCTCGGCGATCGGGCTGGCGGTGATGTGCGCGATCGGGCCGGCCCGCTTCGCCGAGTTCCTCGCCGGGATGCACACCGTCGACGAGCACTTCGCCACCGCGCCGCTCGAGGCGAACGCGCCGGTGCTGCTCGGGCTGCTGGGGGTGTGGTACGCCAG
>NZ_JBSNCE010000007.1:0-231091 GCF_053764755.1 Rhodococcus sp. 2H158 | reverse complement strand
TCAAACTCTCCGTTGAAGACTCACAATCAAACCCCGAAGGGCCGATCAGTCATAGACATCGAGCCAAATCACCAGCAAAAAACTCAAACTAGCAAAACACTGACCACCACAGACGGAAGAATGCGGCGGTCAGCAACAACCACCCCCCGAAAAGAGGAGCGGTCGCACCAAAAAATATTTTGGCACTGACATTCATCGGCACACTGTTGAGTTCTCAAAGAACACGCACACACCATCACCCCACGAACCGAGGTCCGCGGCGTTCCGGGGCAACCGTTCCAGCCTACCCACACCACCCGGCGAAAACAAACCCGACGCGCTCGGTGGGATCGGCAACGGCCCAGAACCCTACCAGAAGATTCCGAACCGAACAATCAGGCGCCTGCGTCCAACCTCGTTGTCCCGAGCCCCTGCGGGCCGGGTCGGTGTCCGTGTCGCTCTGACCTGGAATAAGTTACGTGAACATTGCGCTCTCACCAAATCGCCTGGTCAGACCGCTTTTCTGCGCCGAATCAGGGCACCCAGTACTTCACGGCCAGCTCCTCCACGACGGCATCGCCCTCGGCGGCCTGCTCCAGCAGCGCCAGGTCGAGGTCGATGTCGATGAGCCGGGGGTTATCCCCTTCGGCGTCACCGAGAGGGCGCCCGCCGTCCTCGCCGCGCTGGCGCAGAATCTTCGCTCGCACCCGCTCTTTCAACGACTCACTCATAAGTCGAGTGTACTGAGGGGGCGCCGCCCGAGCGGGGTGCCGAGCGGCGAAGACCGACCTAGTGGTCGTCGTCGCGCCGGCGGAACACGCGCATCGCGGTGGGGATGAGAACGACCAGGGCGCCGACGATCAGAACGATCGAGAAAATTTCCAGAAGCACACGTGCCATCATCCGGCACGGAGGGCGCCGGCGGGCAACTTCGTCGTGGGTGAGCGGACCGGAAGGGTCCCCCCGGTCGACGAAGGCCCTCCACCCGTCTTCCGGGTGAAGGGCCTTCGTCGCTCCGAGCTGCCTGCGAGAATCGAACTCGCGACCTTTTCATTACGAGTGAAATGCTCTACCGACTGAGCTAAGGCAGCGTGCCTGACGGCGCGCACGAGTTTAGCGCCTACCCCCCTGTCCAATGCAAACCACGCCTCGCCGCCTACCGGAATGCCGAGCTCAGCCGGGACGCCATGGCGGCCACCGCGAAGCGCGGTTTGACGTTCTGTGCGAGGACCTCCCGGCATTCGAGGATCGCCTCGATGCAGGTCAGCAACGCCTCCGGCCGGGCCCGCGAAGCCAGGTCGGAGGCGCGCTCGGCCATGTCGGGATGGTTGGCGGTGCCGGAAGCGCCCAGGGAACGTGCCAGCGCATCCCGGTAGAGACCGGCGAGATCGATGAGGGCGCGGTCCATGATGTCGCGCTCGGTCCGCGTGCGCCTGGACTTCTGGGTGCGTTCGAGGTCCTTGAGGACGCCGGCCGCACCGCGGAGCGCCCCGGCGGCGCCCTTGCCGGTGCCCCCGGCGCCGAGAGCCGTCCGGAGTTCCTCGGTCTCGCGTTCGTCGCGCGCGACGCTGATCTCCTTCGCCTCGGCCTCGGCACGCTGGACCAGCTCGTCCGCGGCGGTGTACGTGGTCGCGGGGCGGAGCACGGCTTCGGCCAGATCCAGCGCACGCCGCCGGCTGGCGCGGGCGGACTCGTCGGTGGCCAGACGCCGGGCACGGCCGACGTGGCCGCCGCTGATCGACGCCGCCCAGCTCGCGGTCTCGGCGTCGAGCCCGTCGCGTTCGCGCAGGACCCGGGCGATCGCGTCGGTGCTGGGCGTGACGAGCGCGACGTGCCGGCATCGCGAGCGCAGGGTCACGGAGATGTCCTGCGGATCGATCGACGGCGCGCACAGGAGGAACACCGTGCGTTCGGGCGGTTCCTCGACGACCTTGAGCAGCGCGTTCGCGGCGCCCTCGGTGAGACGGTCCGCGTCCTCGATCACCACCACCTGCCACTGCCCGGTGCTCGGGCGACGCGAGGCGGTCCGGACGATGTCGCGCATCGCCTTGACGCTGATCGTCAGCCCCTCGGGGATCACCCGACGGACGTCGCCGTGGGTGCCGGCCATGGTGGTGCTGCACGCGTGGCAGTGGCCGCAGCCCGGTGCGGTGGCGTCGGTGCACTGCAGGGCGGCGGCGAAGCAGAGCGCGGCGATCGACCGCCCGGAGCCGGGGGGCCCGGTGAACAGCCACGAGTGCGTCATCCGAGAACCGGCTCCGCCCCCGCGCGCGGCGGTGGCCGCGGCGGTCAGTTCGGTCTCCACGTCGCGCTGGCCGACGAGACGTTCGAAGACACCGGGCATGGCCTCAGCGTAGCGACCGGCTCCGACGCGGCCGGTGCGTCGGCCGTCCGAAACCTTCAAGACGGCGACGTCGCGGCGGCCTAGCGTCACGGTCATGACTGCACAACTCGCGCTGGTCGGGCTCGTCGTCGCCGACATGACCCGTTCCTTCGACTGCTATCGCCGCCTCGGGCTGGACCTGCCCGCCGGCACCGACGAACCGCACTACGAGACGACGCTGCCGGGCGGACTCCGCCTGGCATGGGACACCCTCGAGTCGGTCCGGTCCTTCCATCCGGGCTTCCGGCCGGGGACCGGTGGTCCTGCACTCGCGTTCGACTGTGGTTCACCGGCGGGTGTGGACGCGACGTACCGCGATCTGCTGGAGGCGGGATGCACGAGCGTGCTCGAACCGTGGGACGCGTTCTGGAAGCAGCGGTATGCGAGCGTGCACGATCCCGACGGGCACAGCATCGAACTGTTCGCGGCCTTGCCCGCGTGACCGCTCAGCGAACGAGCGCGCCGAGCGTGACGCCGGAGAGGGCGCGTACCTCCCGCGCGAGGTGCGCCTGGTCGCTGAAACCGCACTCGGCCGCGACGTCGGAGAACGGTCGGCCGGCACGCGCGAGACCGACCGCGCGACGGAACCGCAGCACGCGGGCCAGCGTCTTCGGACCGTAGCCGTAGGCCCGCAGCGCGCGACGGTGCAACCGCCGCGCACTCCAGCCCATCGACGTCGCCACCTCGGCGACGGACGCTCCGGCGCCGAGCCGCGACGCGATGCCCGTCTCGACGCTGCGGTCGACGCCGTCCAGGCGGCGCCGCGTCTCGCGCAGGAGCGTACCGAGCGGGTCGGACTCCGCGGCCGACACCAGGCGACGAACGTACGCCTCGGGCCGGATGCGGTCCAGCGGTACGCGCGCGTCGCGCAGCTCGGCCGCGTCCACCCCGAGCACCGCCGGCCCCACCCCGGGACCGAACCGCACCGCAGTCAGGTCCCGGCGGGTGCCCAGGTCGGAGAACTGGGCGCGGGTATCCGGTCCGGCAACGAGGAAGCCGTCCTCGTGCCAGATCAGGTCCGTGCAGCCGTCGGGCAGCACGGACGTTCCGGCCGTACCCGCGGTCCTCGTCGCCGTCCACACGAGCACGCCGGGTATGCCGGACGCCGCCTCGCGGTACACACGGCGAGGATAGGCCGCCGCACCTGGGAGGGTCACTCCTTCTTCGCGGCGGCCTTCTTCGCGGTCGTCTTCTTTGCCGCGGTCTTCTTGGCGGCCGTCTTCTTGGCCGGAGCCTTCTTGGCCGCGGTCTTCTTCGCGGTCTTCTTAGCCGGGCCCCGGGCGCGACGATCCGCGAGCAGCTCGGAGGCGCGTTCGTCGGTGATGGTGTCGACCTCGTCGCCCTTGCGGAGGCTGGCGTTGGTCTCGCCGTCCGTGACGTACGGGCCGAAGCGACCGTCCTTGATCACCATCGGGCTGCCACTGACCGGGTCGGTGCCCAGCTCCCGCAGCGGCGGCGTGGCGGCGGCCTGCCGACCGCGGCGCTTGGGCTCGGAGTAGATCTTCAGCGCCTCCTCGAGGGTGACGGTGAACATCTGCTCCTCGTCGGCCAGCGACCGCGAGTCGGTGCCCTTCTTCAGGTACGGCCCGTAGCGGCCGTTCTGGGCGGTGATCTCCTCGCCCGTCGCGGGGTCGACCCCGACCACCCGTGGCAGCGACAGCAGCCGCAGGGCGTCCTCGAGCGTCACCGTCGACAGTTCCATCGACTTGAGCAGCGAGGCCGTGCGCGGCTTGGGGCCGGCCGCCTTCTTGGCGGCCTTCTTCGCCGGCGCTTTCTTCGCGGCCGTCTTCGTCGCGGTGGCGGTGCCACCCTTCGCGGCCGCCGCGGTGCCGCCCGCCGAGGGTGCTTCCTCGACCGGAATGGGCGTGATGTCCGGTTCGGGCTCCGGCTCCGGTTCGCGCAGCAGCTCGGTCACATACGGACCGAAGCGGCCCTCCCGCGCGACGATCTCGTTGCCGCTGGCCGGGTCGACGCCGAGGACCCGGCCCTCCTGCGGGGTCGAGAACAGCTTCTCCGCGTACTCGAGCGTCAGCTCGTCCGGCGGCAGGTCGTCGGGCAGGTTCGCCCGCTGGGAGACCGGTTCCCCGTCAAGAACGTCGGGATTGGGGACCATCCGCTCGAGGTAGGGGCCGAACCGGCCGACGCGCACGTGGATCTCCCGGCCCTCGGCGTCGTCGAACAGCCGGATCGAGTTGATCTCGCGGGCGTCGATGTCCTCGAGGTTCTCCCCCACCATCTTCTTCAGGCCGCCCTCGCGCGCCACCGAGTTCTCGGCGCCGTGGGCACCACCGAAGTAGAAGCTCGTCAGCCAGTCGGTGCGCTGCTCGTGGCCGCCCGCGATCTCGTCGAGGTCGTCCTCCATGGCGGCGGTGAAGCCGTAGTCGACGAGGCGTCCGAAGTGCGCCTCGAGCAGCCCGATGACCGCGAACGCCACCCACGACGGGACCAGGGCGCTGCCACGTTTGTAGACGTAACCGCGGTCGAGGATGGTTTTGATGATCGACGCGTACGTCGACGGCCGGCCGATGCCGAGATCTTCGAGCGCCTTGATCAGGCTGGCCTCGGTGTAGCGGGCCGGCGGGTTGGTCGAGTGGCCGTCCGGATCGAGCTCGGTCGCGGTGACGCGCTGTCCCTCGGACAGGTTGGGCAGCCGGGACTCGGCGTCGTCGGACTGGCCGCCGGCCTCCTCGTCGACGCTCTCGACGTACGCCTTGAGGAAGCCCGGGAAGGTGATGGTGCGTCCCGACGACGAGAACGTGCACTCCTCGCCGCTCGCGGCGGTGCCGGTGATGCGCAGCGTCAGGGTGGTACCGCGCGCGTCGGCCATCTGGGAGGCGACGGTGCGCTGCCAGATGAGCTCGTAGAGCCGGTACTCGTCGGTGTCGAGGCGCGAGTGCAGCTCGCCGGGCGTGGCGAACACGTCGCCGGCCGGACGGATCGCCTCGTGCGCCTCCTGCGCGTTCTTCACCTTGCGGGTGAACTGCCGCGGGGTGGCGTGCACGTACTGCGCGCCGTACAACTCGGTGGCCTGCGCCCGGGCGGCGGAGATCGCGCTCTCGGACAGGGTCGTCGAGTCTGTACGCATGTACGTGATGTAGCCGTTCTCGTACAGGCGCTGCGCGATGCGCATCGTGCGCTCGGACGAGAACCGCAGCTTGCGGCCCGCCTCCTGCTGCAGGGTCGACGTCATGAACGGCGCGTACGGCTTGCGGGTGTACGGCTTGCTCTCGACCGACGTCACCGTCAGGTCGACACCGTGCAGGGCGTCGGCGAGCCGTCGCGCGTACGCCTCGTCGAGCACGACGACGCCGGTGGACTTGAGCTGCCCGTCGGGTCCGAAGTCGCGGCCGGCCGCGACGCGGGCGCCGTCGACACCGACGAGGCGGGCCCCGAACGAGCGAGGGCTCGCGTCGGCGCCGGCGTCGAGCGTGGCGGCGATGTCCCAGTACGTCGCGGACCGGAAGGCCATGCGCTCGCGTTCGCGCTGCACGATGACCCGGGTGGCGACGGACTGCACGCGGCCCGCCGACAACCGCGGCATGACCTTCTTCCACAGCACCGGGCTGACCTCGTAGCCGTAGAGGCGGTCGAGGATGCGGCGGGTCTCCTGCGCGTCGACGAGGTTGTTGTCGAGGTCGCGGGTGTGTTCCGCGGCGGCCCGGATGGCCGGCTCGGTGATCTCGTGGAACACCATCCGGCGGACCGGGACCTTCGGCTTGAGGGTCTCGAGCAGGTGCCAGGCGATGGCCTCGCCCTCACGGTCGGGGTCGGTCGCCAGGTACAGCTCGTCCGCGTCCTTCAGCAGCCCCTTCAGTTCGGTGACCTTGGACTTCTTCTCGGGACTGACGACGTACAGCGGCTCGAAGCCGTGGTCGACGTTCACGCCGAGCCGGGCCCACGACTCGCCCTTGTACTTGGCCGGCACGTCGGCGGCACCGCGCGGCAGGTCACGGATGTGCCCGACGGACGCCTCGACGACGTAGTCACGGCCCAGGTAGGGCGCGATCTTCTTCGCCTTGGTCGGGGACTCGACGATGACGAGCCGACGCGTGCCCGACGAGCCGTTCGACGTGCTGTTGTCCCGTGCTGCCACAGCGCTGCCCGCACCTTCCCTGTTTGCTGACATGTCGTGCTTCTCCCCGACATGTATACCGACCCGTTCCCCGGACGCGGCCATACACAGGGTCGCACACCTGCGACGGAAGGCCCGTCACGTGTGATGCGGCGCCTACCGCACGCGCGGCCAGATCTGCCGCGCGCGGGGGTCGTCCGGCGGTGCCCCGATGTTCTCGACGAGACGCATCAACCTGCGTCGCCCGGACACCCGCAGGCCCGGTGCGGCGCCGCGCGTACCGATCAGCGTCGGCGCGATCCCGGCGCGCATCAGCGACTGGGCCAGCACCGCGTGGGTGTCCGGGGCGTGCGGATCCAGCCCCAGCACGTAGCGCTCGCCCTCGGCCTCGGCGCGGCCCGCCGCGAGCACCCATGCCCGCAGGGCTCGCGAGCCCGGCACCCATCCCGCCGGCACCGCCTTCACCGCACCCCGTGTCCATTCGGCCGCCACCGGGACGAGTTCCGGTAGGGCGGCGGTGCGCACCAGCGGGTGTCCCTCGTCCGTCCGGGTGACCTCCGGGGACAGCGCGGCCTGCGCCATCAGCTCCGCGATCGCGTCCGCCCGCCACGGCTCGTCCACGACCACGGAGATCCGTGCGCCGTCACCGGAGACCACCGCGTGGCCGTGCGCGGCCAGCAGGCCGCCGAGGTCGGCCGGGTCCGGGGGCATCTCCTCGGCCCCGAAGAACGACAGTTGGCTCACTCACCCGCCCTTCCTCCGCTACCTGCCGCAGAAACAGATCGTCCCCCCTCACCGATGGTGACGGGGGACGATCGAGGCTTCGGTCCCTGCGGACCGAGTCACGTCAGGCTCCGGCAGGAGCGTCGACGATCAGACCGCGCGAACGCCGGTGGCCTGCGGACCCTTGGTGCCCTGGCCGACCTCGAACTCCACGCGCTGGTTCTCCTCCAGGGTGCGGAAGCCGCTGCCCTGGATCTCCGAGTAGTGGACGAAAACGTCGGCGGAGCCGTCCTCGGGAGCGATGAAGCCGAAGCCCTTCTCCGCGTTGAACCACTTCACAGTGCCCTGTGCCATGCTTTTCCTTCTCTTTCTAACACCGGATGCGGCGGTTCGCGGGCGAGCGAGCCGCCGGGCCGGTTCCGACCGCTGTACTTCTTGATCCCCCCACAGGAAGAGCAAAGCACCGCGCTCGCAACCATCGATCCTGCGAGCCGTGCACTTTCTCAAGTCACCGAACACAGAAGCTGCGACCGATGTCAGTGAACCACGTTCCGGGCGCCGACAACAGTAGGCGGGCGCACAATTCGCCCGAAAATTTGATCTTGTATATCCCGACGGTAGGATTACTCGTCGGTACGGTTACGTCGATGTTACCCCGCGCGCGACCGGACACCGACCGAACGCCGGGAGCGATGGCCTACTACGCTGGTTTCCCATCCCGACCGCATCCTCCGGAGTACCCAGTGTGACCAGCTCGCCGCACCGCCGTCCCGTCGGCGACGGGCCGTCGAGCTTCGGCCACGAACTGCTCGAGCGGGTGCTTGCCGGCACGCCGGCCTCGGAGCATCCCCTCACCCACAGCGCGGACCTGCCCGCCCGCGACGTTCGCCACAGCGACTGGCCGGACTGGGCGTCCGACGCCGTCGTCCGGGCTCTGCGCGCCACCGGCGTGCCCCGGCCGTGGAGCCACCAGACAGAGGCCGCCGACCTCGCCGCCGGCGGGGAGCACGTCGTCGTCTCCACCGGCACCGCCTCGGGCAAATCCCTCGCCTACCAGCTGCCCGTGCTCACCGCCCTCGCCGAGGACCCGCACGCCACCGCGCTGTACCTCTCCCCCACGAAGGCGCTCTGCGCGGACCAGTTGCGCGCCGTCACCGACGTGACCGCCGCCGAGCCCGAACTCGGTCACGTGCACGCGTGCGCCTACGACGGCGACACCTCCACCGAACTGCGGCAGTGGGCGCGCAGCCACTCGCGGTGGATCTTCACCAACCCCGACATGCTGCACATGTCGATGCTGCCCGGGCACGCCCGCTGGTCCCGGTTCTTCCGCCGGCTGCGCTATGTGGTGGTCGACGAGTGTCACTCCTACCGCGGCGTCTTCGGCTCCAACGTGGCTCTGGTGCTGCGCCGGCTGCGGCGGATCGCCGCGCGCTACGGCGCCCGGCCGGTCTTCGTCCTCGCCTCCGCCACGACCGCCGACCCCGGCGCCGCGGCGTCCCGGCTCGTCGGCGCGCCCTGCCGGGAGGTGACCGAGGACGGCTCCCCGCACGGACCTCGCACCGTCGCGCTGTGGGAGCCGCCGCTGCTCGAGCAGGTGACCGGCGAGAACGGTGCCCCCGTGCGCCGCGCCGCCGGAACCGAGGCCGCCCGCATCCTCGCCGACCTCGTCGTCGAGGGTGCCCGCACCCTCGCCTTCGTGCGGTCCCGGCGCGGCGCCGAACTCACCGCGCTCGGCGCGCAGCGGCTGCTCGCCGAGGCCGCCCCCGAGCTCGTCGATCGGGTCGCCGCCTACCGCGCCGGTTACCTCGCCGAGGAGCGCCGCGAGCTCGAGGCGGCCCTGGCGGACGGCCGGCTGCTCGGTGCCGCCAGCACCAACGCCCTGGAACTCGGCATGGACATCGCCGGCCTCGACGCCGTCGTCGTCGCCGGATTCCCGGGTACCGTCGCGTCGTTCTGGCAGCAGGCCGGCCGGGCCGGGCGCCGCGGTGCGGGATCGCTGGTCGTGCTCGTCGCCCGCGACGATCCGCTCGACACCTACCTCGTGCACCATCCGGCGGCGCTGCTCGACAAGCCCGTCGAGGCGACGGTCACCGATCCCACCAATCCGTACGTGCTCGGCCCGCAACTGCTGTGCGCCGCACTCGAGCTGCCGCTCACCGACGCCGAGGTCGAGGAGTTCGGTGCGGCCGACGTGCTCGCCGCCCTGGCCGCGCAGGGAGCGATCCGACGGCGCCCGCACGGGTGGTTCGTCACCCCGGACACCCGTCCGCACTCCGACATCGACATCCGCGGCGGCATCGGCACCCAGATCGCCATCGTCGAGTCGGACACCGGACGGATGCTCGGCACCGTCGACGGCGGCCGTGCACCGGCGACCGTGCATCCGGGAGCGGTGTATCTGCACCGCGGCGAGTCGTTCGTCGTCGACGAGTTGCACCTCGACGACGGGATCGCGCTCGTGCACGCCGAGGACCCCGAATGGTCCACCTCCGCGCGGGAGATCACCGACATCGTCGTGACCGCCGTGGCGGAGCAGCGCTCGCTCGGGCCGGTGACCGTAGGCCTCGTCGAGGTCGAGGTGACCCATCAGGTGGTCTCGTACCTGCGACGGCTGCCGTCCGGCGAGGTGCTCGACAGCACCGACCTCGACATGCCGTCCCAGTGCCTGCCGACGCGCGCGGTGATGTACACCGTCACCCCCGAACTGCTCGACCGGTGCGGGATCGGACCGGAACGGGTACCCGGCGCGCTGCACGCCGCCGAGCACGCCGCCATCGGCCTTCTGCCGCTCGTGGCGACGTGCGACCGCTGGGACATCGGCGGCGTGTCCACCGCGGTGCACCCGGACACCGGGCTGCCCACCGTCTTCGTCTACGACGGGCATCCCGGGGGCGCCGGTTTCGCCGACCGAGGGTACGCGCGCATCGCCGAGTGGCTCGGTGCAACCCGCGCGGCCGTGACGGCCTGCGAATGCGCCGCCGGTTGCCCGTCGTGCGTGTACTCCCCCAAGTGCGGCAACGGCAACGACCCGCTCGACAAGGCCGGAGCGGTCGCGTTGCTGGGCGCGGTGCTCGACGCCCTCGCCTGACCTCGCGCCTCACTCGGCCGGCCCCGCCCGCGCGATCGCCCGGGCCTGCCGCCCAGCCGGCAGCGACACCTCGGCCCCGACCTCGACGACGGCGTCCCAGCCGTCGACGGTGCACGAGCGCACCTGCACCCGCATCCGCGCCGCGATCCGGTCCGCCTCCGAGCATGCGGTGCCCGACCCGCGATCGAGCGCACCGGCCACCGCCAGGGCCGCCAGGTCGGCCGCCGCCTGCGCCCGATGCCGCGTCGCGACCCCCGCACCCATCTGCACGAGCAGCCCGGTGACCACGATCAGCGCGACCGCGACGAAACACCCCACCACGCTCGCACTACCCCGCTCGTCCCCGAATGTCACTGCACCACTTCCGGTTCGAGCACGGCCACCGCCTCCGCCGTGAGGGTCACCATCGGCAGCAGCGGACCGTCCGCCGTCACCGTCGCCACGACGAGGTCACCGTCGGGGCGCACGGAGATCCGTGCGCCCTCCGGAGCGACCCGCGCCGCCACCTCCACCGCTCGCGCCCCGTCGCCGCGAGCCGCGAGCCGGGCGGCCTCCCGCGCCGCGTCCTGACACCGGAGCTGATTCGAAACACACAGCACCGCACCGAGACACAGCACGAGAACACTCACCAGCGCGGTGAGGGCGATCGCCGCCTCGACGGTCACCCCGCCGTCGTCCCCGCTCACACCGCCGTGTTCAGCGCGCGCTCGACGATGCCGGTGAGCGCGGTGACGATGTTGTCGCCGGTGACCACCGTGTACAGCACGGCACCGAACGCCGCCGCGGCGATCGTGCCGATCGCGTACTCCGCGGTGGACATGCCGTCCTCCGCCGCGACGGCATCGCTCAGCCGCTGCGCCGTCGCCCGAATCCCGTTGCCTACCATGGTTCCTCCCCTCCTTCGGCGCGGACCGTCCGCGCCGACGTCTCACAACAGCCCGTCGCCGAGCACGCGTCCCGCGAGCCCGATCACGACGGGCACGATGCCCAGGCACACGAACGCCGGCAGGAAACACAGCCCGAGCGGGCCGCTGACCAGAACCCCGGCGCGCTCGACGGCCGCAGCCGCCCGGTCCTCCGCCTGTTCGCGCTGTCGCTCCGCCACCTCGGCGACGATGCCCGACAGCGGGGCACCGGACCGTGCCGATCTCCGCGCCGCGCGGGCGAAGGCCTCCAGCGCCTCCGTCTCGGCGCCGGAGCCGTCCGACGTCGCGTCGCCGAGACCGCTCCACGCGTCCGTCGGGGCGGCCCCGAGCTCGAGACGGTCCGCGCCCCGACGCAGGGCCCGTGCGAGGGCCGGCGGCGCCGAGTCGGCGACCGCCCGGGCCGCCGTCGCCGTCGGCAGACCGGCACGCAGGCAGGCGGCCATCAGGTCGAACGCGGCGGGCACGGCATGCGGGTCGTCCGGCGCACCGCCGGAGTCGGCCGCTCCGCCGGACGTCGCGGCCCCGGCGGCGAGGGCCTGCAACCGTCGCGCCTGCAGATCCGGCAGGATCACGAGCGCCACGGCAAGGCACACCAGCGACGCCGTCACGACGCCACCCGAGTCGCGATCCGATCGGTCCACAGCAGCCCGACGCACGCCAACACGGTGCCCACCACCAGCAACACACCACCGAGACCGTCGCCGAGCAGCACCGTCACCGGCGCGGCCCCCATCATCTGCCCCAGCGCCACACCGAGCGCCGGAAGGGCCGCAAGCACCGTCGCCGTCGCGCGGGCCCCCGCCAGTCCCGCCTCGGTGCGCGAGCGCAGGCGCATGCGGCCGGACAGATCCGAGCGCGCGGCCGCGAGGAGTTGCGCCAGCGCCAACCCGTGCCGGTCCGACACCTCCCAGGCCGCGGCAAGCCGATCGAGCGACGCGGCGATCCCCGACTGTCCCGGCGCGCGGGCCGCGGCGCGCAGGCCGTCGGCTGCGCTGCCGCCGAGCCGGACCCGCGCCGCCGCGACGCGGAAGGCGTCGGCAGTCGGCCCGGTCGTCTCCCGCGCCGCCGTCGCGCACGCCTCGGCCGGGTGGGTGCCCACCTCGAGCTCGGCGACAACGGTTTCGAGCGCGGCGAGCAGGGTCCGCTGCTCGGCGTCGAGCGCGCGGTCCCGGCGCCGTCGCCGCAGCCGTCGCACGGTGGTGCCGGCGACGACCGCCGCCGCGACGGCGGGCGCGACTCCGAGCAGCAGCACCGGGAGGACGCACAGCCCGACCGTCACCTCCTGCGGCGGCCGCCACGACCGTCCGGCGGCGACCGTCGTGCGCAGCGCCCGCAGCCGCGGCGTGGCGACCGCACCCGGCGCCACCAGCACGGCCGCGGCCAGGCACAGGGCCGCCGCGGTCACCGCGGTTCCCGTCGACGGAAGAGCTGTTCGAGTCGGTCCATGCCGGCCTCCGTGCCGCGCTCGTGGGTCCACGCGGGCGCGACAACGACACCCGACACGGTGTCCCGCTGCACGACGCCGATCTCCGTCAGCCGGCGGGTCCCGTCGGGGGTGCGGTGCACGTGCAGAACCACCTGCACCGCCGCGACGAGCTGGCTGTGCAGGGCGGCCCGGTCCAGGCCGCCGAGGGCGGCGAGCGCTTCGAGCCGCGCCGGCACCTCGTCCGGCGAGTTGGCGTGCACCGTGCCCGCGCCGCCGTCGTGACCGGTGTTCAGTGCCGTCAGAAGATCGACGACCTCGGCGCCGCGCACCTCGCCGACGACGATGCGGTCGGGCCGCATCCGCAGCGCCTGCCGCACGAGGTCGCGCACCGCGACCTCACCGACGCCTTCGACGTTGGCGGCGCGGGCGACGAGCCGCACGACGTGGGGGTGGGCGGGAGCGAGCTCGGCGGCGTCCTCGACGCACACGATCCGCTCGCCCGGGTCCACCGTGCCGAGCAGTGCCGCGAGCAGGGTGGTCTTGCCTGCCCCCGTGCCCCCGACGACGAGGAAGGCGAGCCGGGCGGCGACGATCCGCCGCAGCAGCCGATAGGCGTGCGGATCGACGGCGCCGCGATCACGCAGCGCGTCGAGCCCCTGGGTGGCGGGCCGCAGCACGCGCAGCGACAGGCAGGTGCCGCCCTGCGCGACGGGCGCGAGGACGGCGTGCAGGCGCACACCGAAATCGCCGTGCCCGGGTAGCCGGCCGTCGACCCACGGCTGCGCGTCGTCGAGTCGCCGTCCGGCGAACAGCGCGAGGCGCTGGGCGAGTCGCCGCACCGACGCCTCGTCCGGGAAGACGACGGGGGCGAGCCGCAGCCCGGCGCCGCGGTCGACCCAGACCCGGTCCGGGGCGGTGACGAGGACGTCGGTGACGCCGGGCTCGGCGAGCAGCGCTTCGAGCGGGCCGGCGCCGGAGAGCTCGGTCTGCAGGTGCCGCAGGGCCGTGAGCAGGTCGAAGTCGCCGAGAACCCCGCCGGATTCCGCACGCAGCGCGGCGGCGACGCGGTCCGGCGTGGGTTCGCCGGCCTCGGTCGCGAGCCGTTCGCGGACCCGGTCGAGCAGCTCGGCGGTGAGGACGGCGCTCATGCCGCCCACCGCGAGCCCGGCTCGGGTCCGGTCAGCACGTCGAGGACGGACTCGGCGGCGTGGACGAGTGGAGAGCGCCGTCCGAGCCGCAGTCCGCCGCGTTCGAGCGCCGCGGCGAGCCCGGGCTGCGCGCGCATCGTGGTGATCAGCGGCAGCCCCACCACGTCGGCAACGTCCCGGCCGCGCAACCCGCCGGGGGCCGGGCCGCGCACGACGATGCCCTGATTGGTGTTCTGTTCGGCGACCCAGCCGGCGACCCGCCCCGCGGCGAGGGCGGCGCGCACGCGGGCGGGCACCACCAGCACGGTCAGGTCGGCGGCCGCCACCATCGCCTCGGCGGCGGGCCCGCGACTGCGGGGCACGTCGCACACCACCAGGTCGCCGGAGCGGCGGACGGTGTCGAGCACGGCGGTGACCGCGGCGGGTGCCGGCTCGGACGTGGACTCGCGATCTGCGGACAGCACGCCGAGTCCCGGCAGCCATTCGGGCACCGCATCGCGCAGGGTCCGGGCGGAGAGCCGGCCACGATCGACGGTGAGACCGGGCCAGCGGACACCCGGCCGGTCCTCGATTCCGGTGAGGACGTCCAGTCCCCCGCCCAGGGGGTCGCCGTCGACGAGGAGGGCTCCCGCACTGCGCCGGAAGGCGGCGACCGTCCATGCCAGGGCGGCTGCGAACGTGGACGCGCCGGCGCCGCCGCAGCCGCCGAGGACAGCGACGACGTGGCCGCCGCCCGCGTCGGGCTCGGCGGCCGCGCCGAGCACGGTGAGCAGTTCGACCTCGTCGTCGGGCAGCCCCACCACGTGTTCGGCGCCGACCGCGGTGGCCGCCTGCCAATCGGGGAGGTCGGCGCCGCCGACGGTGACCAGGACGATTCCGCCTCGCCGGGGGAGCTGCTGCGCGCATGCCAGGGCCGCGGTGCGGTCGATCACGACGAGTCCGGCGTCGAGCCAGGTTCTGCGCGGCGGTGGCGTCGCCGTCTCACCGACGGTGCGGTCGGAAGCGGCCGCCACGCGACGCAGGCTCGCCATCAGCGCGGGATCGTCGACGAGGGCCAAGACGTCGGTCATGGTGCCCAGCCTGCGCGGCGGCCGGGCGCCCCGGAAGCGGGTAGCGGGGGGAACCGGCGAATCTGTGGATGAACGCGCTGCCTGTGGATGAACGCGCCCGGCTCCGAAAGGTCCCGGAACAGAGGACGACCCTCGCCAGGGGGGGAGGAGGCGAGGGTCGTCATGTTCAGCCCCGGGGGGTCGGGCTGAACACCCCCTGGACTATGTCCAGGTGTCGTCGATACTACGCCCCGACCCGATATTTGCAAGTTCAACCGTCGCGCGTTTCACGCAGTGTGCAGGTTCAACCGTCGCGCGTTTCACGCAGGTGGAGGGGCCGGACGACCGGCCGGAGCGCAGGGCGTACCGGGAAGGAGCAGTCACACCTATTGTGGTGCCGTGACCGACGCGACCGTGGCCCCGACCCAGTCCGGCCGAATCGCCGCCTTCTTCGACCTCGACAAGACCGTCATCGCGAAGTCCAGCGCGCTCGCCTTCAGCAAGCCGTTCTTCGCCCAGGGGCTCCTCAACCGGCGGGCGGTGCTGAAGAGCAGTTACGCCCAGTTCCTGTTCATGCTCTCCGGGGCCGACCACGATCAGGTGGAGCGCATGCGGGCCCACATCGCGGCGATGTGCATGGGCTGGGATGTCGAGCAGATCAAGTCGATCGTCGCCGAGACGCTGCACGACATCGTGGATCCCCTGGTCTTCGCCGAGGCCGCCGATCTCATCGCGGACCACAAGCTCCGCGGGCACGACGTGATCATCGTGTCTGCGTCCGGGGAGGAGGTGGTCACTCCCATCGCAGCGGCACTGGGGGCGACGCACAGCACCGCCAGCCGGATGCGGATCGAGGACGGCCGCTACGCCGGGGAGCTGGAGTTCTACTGCTACGGCGAGGCCAAGGCGGAGGCGATACAGGCGCTGGCGCTACAGTACGGTTACGATCTCGCGCGCTGCTACGCGTACTCGGACTCGTCGACGGACATTCCGATGCTGCGGGCCGTGGGCCATCCGCGCGCGGTGAATCCGGATCGGGTACTGCGTCGAGAATCTCTCGAAAACGGTTGGCCGATACTTACTTTCACTCGTCCTGTGCCGCTCCTGCACCGACTCACCGCGACGCCGCCGGCCGCCGTCGCCGCGACGGCCGCGATCACGGCGGGCGCGGTGGCGGCGGGCGCGGCGACGTACCTCGCGCTGCGCCGACGGCACCGGCCGGGGTTCGCGGCGCGCGGGTGACGGTCCCGAAAATGGGTCTTGCCCCCCTCGGAGACCGGGAGTAGAAAGGAGTTACGGAAGGACGGAAGGCCAAGAGCGAATCGGAAGAGAAGGTTCGATCTCCCGACCGGAATTCCCAGCACGGACACCGAGCACCCACGCGGAGCCGATGCCACTATAAGGGCAGAAGTGTTGTGGGCTTGCGAGATTCGGGTCTTCGAAGGCGAACACCCCGCACCCGTTGCGAGGACGAACCAGCGATATCCGAACCCTCGCCGAGGCCAGTGACACACAACCCATGCAGCACGCTTGGTAACTCGGCAGTCCGTGCCGGCGGGCGACGCCACCGAAGTCATTCGGCGACGTCGCCCGCTTACATGTGGTCACCTGCACGAAAATCGGTGACAGGCAAGACGATTCACTCTCCGGATTATCCTCCGGCGAAGGCGTCCGCGATTGATGTCGCCTCGCGCGCGCCCGCTTCCAGCCCGCCGCAGCAGAAGACGACCCAGCCCCCGACGCCCTCCGGGGTGCCCGACTCGAAGCCCGCGAGCCCGTCGCGGTAGGCCTGGGCGCGACGCATCCAGCTCACCTCGGGAACGCCGAGATTGTGCACGTCCAGCCCGCTCGCGACCGACACGAGGCGGGACGCCGCCCGGGCGATCACGCCGTCGGCGACACCGAACGGGCGCAGCACCGCCAACTCGCCGTGCACCACCGCGGCCAGCACCGGTGCCGGCGCCCGGGTGCCTCCGGTCACCAACTGGGCGAGGGCGTCGAGCCGCTCCCCCACGCCCGGTTCCGTGCGGGGCCGGCCCAACGCCTCCGCCTCGTCGACAAGGTCGGCCGCCGCGAGCAGGTGCAGGCGCGCAAGGGCCTGCAGGGGCGCGCGCTGCCAGGTGGACACCATGACGGCCAGACCGTCGCCGTCGAGCGCCTGCGCCACCCGCAGCGCACCGGCCAGGATCGGATCACCCGCCTCCCCCGGCGGCGGCAGTTCCATCGATCCGCCGTCGAGCGCGGCGGACGCCCGGGCCGCCCGAACGGACGCCTCGGCGGCGGTGTTCGGCCAGCCGCGCCGGTTCGTCTTGTGCCGGTGCACCTCGGCGAGGGCGTCGCGCGCCCGGTCCGCGGCATCACGCACTCCGGGCAGGTCGAGCAGGGGCTGCAAGGGGTCGGTCACGGCATCCGACGGTACCGGCCGGTGCCGACCGCCCGCGCCTGCGGTTCCACTGGCCGCGGAGTCCGACCGCCCGTCGCGCGGGACCGACCGATTGTCGAAAGTGACCAGGTTGCAGCCGGATGCAACGGTGCGATGTCGATCACAGGTGACTACCCTCACAGATGCCCGAACTGTTTGGACCGACCGGAAAGAGGCCCCGCAACCATGACGAGCGCAGCGCAGGACCACGAACAGCAGGTGTACCCACCGAGCCCCGAGTTCGTCGCCACCGCCAACGCCGGTCCCGAGTTGCAGGCCGCCGCAGACGCCGACCGGCTCGGATTCTGGGCGACGCAGGCGCAGCGGCTGGACTGGGCCACCGAGTGGTCCGAGGTGCTGGACTGGTCCGACGCGCCGGTGGCGAAGTGGTTCGTCGGCGGCTCGCTCAACGTCGCGTACAACTGCGTCGACCGGCACGTCCTCGCCGGCAACGGCGACCGCGTCGCCATCCACTTCGAGGGCGAGCCCGGCGATTCGCGCGCGCTGACCTACAACGACCTGCTCGCCGAGGTGTGCAAGGCGGCGAACACCTTCACCGAACTGGGCCTGGTGGCCGGCGACCGGGTGGCGATCTACATGCCGATGATCCCCGAGGCGATCGTGGCGATGCTGGCCTGCGCCCGCCTCGGCCTGACCCACTCGGTGGTCTTCGCCGGGTTCTCCTCGCACGCGCTGCGCTCGCGCATCGACGACGCGCAGGCCAAACTCGTCGTCACCGTCGACGGGCAGTGGCGCCGTGGCCAGGCCGCCCCGCTCAAGCCGGCCGCCGACGAGGCTGTCGCCGATGCGGCGTCGGTGCAGCACGTGCTGGTGGTCAAGCGCACCGGCATCGACGTCGAGTGGACCGAGGGACGCGACCTGTGGTGGCACGAGACGGTGGACAAGGCCTCCGCCGAGCACGAGGCGCAGCCGTTCGACGCCGAGCACCCGCTGTTCATCCTCTACACCTCGGGCACCACCGGTAAGCCCAAGGGCATCATCCACACCTCGGGTGGCTACCTGACGCAGGCCTCGTACACCCACCACTACGTGTTCGACCACAAGCCGGGGAAGGACGTGTACTGGTGCACCGCCGACATCGGCTGGGTCACCGGGCACAGCTACATCGTGTACGGGCCGCTGAGCAACGGCGCGACCCAGGTCGTCTACGAGGGCACCCCGAACTCGCCGAACGAGCACCGGCACTTCGAGATCATCGAAAAGTACGGGGTGAGCATCTACTACACCGCCCCGACCCTGATCCGCACCTTCATGAAGTGGGGCCGGGACATCCCCGACGCGCACGACCTGTCCTCGATCCGGCTGCTCGGTTCGGTGGGCGAGCCGATCAACCCCGAGGCGTGGCGCTGGTTCCGGGAGGTCATCGGCGCCGGCGAGGCCCCGATCGTCGACACCTGGTGGCAGACCGAGACCGGCGCGATCATGATCTCGCCGCTGCCGGGCATCACCGCCACCAAGCCGGGTTCGGCGATGGCGCCGCTGCCCGGCATCTCCGCCAAGATCGTCGACGACAACGCCAAGCCGCTGGGGGCCGGCGGCAACGGCTACCTGGTGCTCGATCAGCCGTGGCCGTCGATGCTGCGGGGCATCTGGGGCGACATGGACCGCTACAAGGACACCTACTGGTCCCGGTACGCCGAGGAGGGCTGGTACTTCGCCGGCGACGGCGCGCGCTACGACGAGGACGGCGCCCTGTGGGTCCTCGGCCGCGTCGACGACGTCATGAACGTCTCCGGACACCGGATCTCGACCTCCGAGGTCGAATCCGCCCTCGTCGGGCACCCGGCCGTCGCCGAGGCCGCCGTCGTCGGTGCCGCCGACGAGACCACCGGCCAGGGCATCGTCGCGTTCGTCATCCTGCGCGAGGGCGTGGAGAACACCGGCGATCAGCTCATCACCGAACTGCGCAACCAGGTCTCCACCGAGATCTCCCCGATCGCCAAGCCCCGGCAGATCTCGATCGTGCCGGAACTGCCCAAGACCCGCTCCGGCAAGATCATGCGCCGCCTGCTGCGCGACGTCGCCGAGGGCCGCGAACTCGGCGACACCTCCACCCTGGTCGACCCGAAGGTGTTCGAGGCGATCCGCGCTCAGGGCAAGTAGGCAGCGGAGCTGCCGGTGCGTCCTTTGGGTTGTCGTAGCCGCCTGAAGGACGCACCGGCCGCGAAGCGGCCCTATACCTCCTCGAGGTGGCGGTCCTTGGTCTCGTGCATCACGAGCAGCGCGACGAAGGTGAGCGCAGCGGCCACCAGCAGGTACACACCCACCCAGCCGACGCCGTAGGTGGTGGCGAGCCACGTCGCGATGAACGGGGCGACGGCCGCGCCGAGGATGCTCGAGACGTTGTAGGCAATGCCCGAACCGGTGTAGCGCACGTTGGTCGGGAACAGTTCGGGCAGCACGGCGCTCATGGGGCCGAAGGTGAAGCCCATCAGGATCATGCCGATGATCAGGAACAGGAGCATGCGCGGTTCGCTCATGCCCTCCGGGGCGAGCAGGATCCCGAAGGTCAGGCCGAACACCATGATGACTCCGGTGATGACCAGCAGCGTGATGCGGCGGCCGTGGCGATCGGCGAGACGACCGGACACCGGGATCGCGGCCGCGAAGAACAGCACGGCGACGAGTTGGAGCACCAGGAAGTCCGAGTACTGGAAGCCGGCGCCGGTGCCGCCCTGGGCGGGGGTCTTGCCGGTGCCGTGGCTGAGCACCCAGGTCGTCATGAGGTAGAAGAGGGTGTACGTCGCGAGCATCACGAAAGTGCCGATGATCAGCTGACGCCAGCTCGTCCTGAACACCTCGGCCAGCGGCGTCTTGACCTTCTTGCCCTCGGCGACGGCCCGGGCGAACACCGGGGTCTCCTCCAGCTTGAGCCGCACGTAGAGGCCGATGATCACCATCACGGCGCTGAGCAGGAACGGGATCCGCCAGCCCCACGTCAGGAACGCGCTGCCCAGGTCGGGATCGGCGTTGTCGTGGTTCAGGAACAGCGTGATGATCAGGAACAGGCCGTTGGCCAGGAAGAATCCGATCGGCGCGCCCAACTGGGGCCACATGGCGGCCCAGGCCCGCTTACCCTTCTCGGCGGTCTCGGTGGCCAGCAGCGCCGCGCCGCTCCATTCGCCGCCGAGGCCGAGGCCCTGGCAGAAGCGCATCAGTGCGAGCAGTGCCGGGGCCAGCAGTCCCACCTGGTGGTACGTGGGCAGGATTCCGATGAGGAACGTCGCGATGCCCATCGTCAGCAGCGAGCCGACGAGGGTGGCCTTGCGGCCGATGCGGTCCCCGAAGTGGCCGAACAGGATCGAGCCGACCGGCCGGGCGACGAACGCGAGACCGAACGTCGCGAGCGAGGCGAGCAGGGCGGTGGTGCCGTTGCCCTTCGGGAAGAACAGGTGCGGGAACACCGACACGGCGGCGGTCGCATAGATGTAGAAGTCGTAGAACTCGATCGAGGTGCCGACGGTGCTCGCGACGATGATGCGGCTGCGCGGTACTCCCGCGACCAGCGATCCGTCCCGGCCGGCGGTGTTGTCGAGGGAAGTGCTCACGAAACCAGCTCCAGAGATTCACATGATGGGAATCGATCCCAGTTGCTAGGAAAGTGAACACCTCCTTTCCCAAGCGAATCAAATCGGACATCGGTCGTCCGGGCCGGCGACGGCTACGATTCGTGCCGGGATACGCCGGGAAGCCCGTTCGGCGGCGCTCCCCGCGTACCCCGAATTCGCGGATCGAAAGGCCTTCGTGAACCAGCCACTGCGCTCGGAACTCACCCGATACCTGCGTACCGAGACCGTCGGCGGCGCGATCCTCCTGGCCGCCGCCGCCGTGGCCGTGCTGTGGGTCAACTCCCCGCTCGGACCCGCCTACGAGGCGCTGCGCGACTTCCCCCTCGGGCCGGAATCGCTGCACCTGAACCTCACCGTCGGCACCTGGGCGCAGGACGGCCTGCTCGCCGTGTTCTTCTTCGTCGCCGGACTCGAACTCAAACGCGAGCTGGTGATCGGTGAACTGGCGGACCGTAAGAGAGCCCTGCTGCCGGTCATCGCCGCGTGCGGCGGCGTGCTGCTCCCGGCGCTCATCGCCGCCGCGGTCGGGTGGGGCAGCCCGGGCATGGACCGCGGCTGGGCGATCCCCGTCGCCACCGACATCGCTTTCGCGCTCGGAGTCCTCGCCCTCACCGGTTCCCGCATCCCCACCGGCGCGCGCGTATTCCTGCTCAGTCTCGCCGTCGTCGACGACCTCATCGGCATCGCGCTGATCGCCGTCCTGTTCACCACTTCCATCGCGGCGCTGTGGCTGCTCGGGACCGTCGCATGCGCCGCCGCCTACTGGTACGCCCAGCACAAGCGGATCACGACCTCGTGGCTGTATGTCCCACTGGCGCTGCTCACCTGGTACGGCATGCACGAGGCCGGGATCCACGCCACCATCGCGGGCGTCGTGCTGGGCCTGCTCACCCGCGTCCGCGCCGACCCGGGCGAGCGGCAGGCACCGGCCGAACGGCTCGCCCACGACATCCAGCCCTGGTCCGCCGGCCTGTGCGTGCCCCTGTTCGCGCTGTTCGCCTCCGGCGTCCCCATCAACGGTGAGGTCCTCGGTGACGTGTTCACCAGCCCGGTGGGCCTGTCCGTCCTGCTGGGCCTGCTGATCGGCAAGACCGTCGGCATCTTCGGCGCGTCCTGGCTCGCGATCCGCGTGGGCGTGGCCACCAAGCCGACCGGGCTGGCGTGGCAGGACCTGCTGGCGCTCGCCGTGCTCGGCGGCATCGGATTCACCGTGAGCCTGCTCATCGCCGACCTCTCGCTCGCCGGCATCGACGGCGGGGCACCCGCGGAGATCGCGAAGGCGTCCGTCCTCGTCACGTCACTGATCGCCTCGCTGCTGGGATCGACGCTACTGTTACGGCGTGGGCGAGCCCACCGTAGTCAATACGAACCAACTGGAGGGGTCGACAAGTGAGCGTGACGAACGGGAACCGGAAGCAGGGTGACGGGGTACCGACGAGCATCTCGTCCATTCCGCTGACCGAGGTGCGCGCCCGCACTCCTCAGGAAGCGAGCATCGGGGACCTGGTCCGCGATGCCACGGCGCAGGTCTCGACGCTGTTCCGCGCCGAGGTCGAACTCGCCAAGGCCGAGGTCACCGGGGAGGTGAAGAAGGGCCTGCAGGGCAGCCTGTTCTTCATCCTGGCCTTCGCGGTCCTGGTGTTCAGCTCGTTCTTCTTCTTCTTCTTCCTCGCCGAACTGATCGACATCTGGACGCCCCGCTGGCTGGCGTTCCTGATCGTCTTCCTCATCATGGTCGTGGTCACGGCGATCTTCGCCCTGATCGGCTACCTGCGGGTGCGCAAGCTGCGCGCCCCGGAGAAGACCATCGACTCGCTCAGGCAGGCCCGTACCGTCCTGCCGCAGCAGCACGACGCGGAGCCGGCACCGGGCCCCCGGCACGCGCGCTGACCCTCCACATGCAGGGCACCGTGTCCCTCCCCGACCCGTCCACGGTCCGGTACCCCGGGCCGTGGACGCACCGCGACATCCACGCCAACGGCATCCGCCTGCACGCCGTCGAGGCCGGCCCGTCCGGCCCCGACGCGCCGCTGGCGCTGTTCCTGCACGGGTTCGCCGACCTGTGGTGGTCGTGGCGCCACCAGCTCACCGCCTTCGCGGACGCCGGATACCGCGCCGTCGCCGTGGACCTGCGCGGCTACGGCGACTCCGACAAGCCGCCGCGCGGCTACGACGGCTGGACCCTGTCGGGCGACGTCGCCGGCCTCATCCGCGCCCTCGGCTGCTCCGAGGCGACGCTGATCGGACACGCCGACGGCGGGCTGGTGTGCTGGGCGACGGCCGTGCTGCACCCGCGGCTCGTCCGGGCGATCGCCCTCGTGGACTCGCCGCACCCGATCTCGCTGCGGGACGCGGCGCTGCACGACCGTGCGCAGCGGGCGGCGCTGTTGCCCACGTTCCTCGCCTACCAGGTGCCGTGGCGGCCCGAACGCACGCTCGTGCGCGACGACGGGTGGGAGATCGAACGACTGCTGCAGGCCCGTTCCGGCGCGCGGTGGCAGCAGTCGGACGAATTCCGGGAGGTCGCGGAGCGGATGCGGTCGGCCATCCGGATTCCCGGCACCGCGCACTGCACGCTCGAGTACCAGCGCTGGGCGTTCCGCAGCCAATGGCGGCCGGACGGACGCCGGTTCATGGCCGCGATGGACAAGACGCTGGCCCTGCCGGTCCTGCAACTGCACGGCACGCTGGACCCGTACGTGGTGCCGGCGACCGTGCGCCGGTGCGTACGCCACGCTCCGGGCCGGAAACTGCTCATGATCGACGACGCCGGGCACTACGCCCACCAGGAATGCGCCGACGACGTGACCGCCGCGCTGCTCGACTTCGCCGCCGGACTGTAGGGACGCCCCGGCTCAGGCGATGCACGTACCCGTCGCCACCGCCGCGAAGGAATCGTCGGCCAGTTCCAGCTGACTGCTCACCTCCGCCGCGGTCAGCACGAACCCGGTATCGCTGTTGTCCACGGCCGCGCCGAACACGACGCCGAGCACCCGGCCCTGCTCGTCGACGAGCGGCCCGCCGGAGTTGCCCTGACGGATCGAACCGCGGACGGTGTACACCTCCCGTTCGACGGTGCCGGAGCGGTAGATGTCCGGCCCCTGCAGGTCGAGCGTCTCCCGGATGCGTGCGGCGCTCGCCGTGTACGGGCCCCCGCCGGGATATCCGAGGACGAGGGCGTCCTGGCCCGAATCGGCGGGCGCGGGCGCGAACGCGAGTGGCGCCACGTCGAGTCCCGGCACCGAGAGGATCGCGACGTCGACGGCGGGATCGAACAGCACGACCTCGGCGTCGAGCGCCCCACCGAGCGTCTCCACCGACACCGCCGACGTGCCGGCGACGACATGTGCGTTGGTCATGACGCGTTCGGGCGCGACGACGAACCCGGATCCCTCGAGCGCACGCTGGCAACTCGGCGCGACGCCGTTGATGCGCAGCACACTCGGGTGCAGGTCGAGCGCGACGGGACTGGCGAGCACGCTCGGGTCCGGCGGCTCCACCTCGGTGATGGGCGTGCGGCCGAACGGGCCGATCACCTCCGGCAGGCCCGAGGTGTCGAGCAGCGCCGAGAACTCCTTCGGGACGCCGCGCAGCCAGTCCGGGGCCAGCACGTCGACCGTGGCCAGCACCCGGGAGCCGCGTACGGCGGCCGAGATCTCCGGTTGCGACGACGCGGTGAGCGGAATCGCGAGCAGCCACGCCGCCACCAGCACCGCCACGGCCTGCAGACCGGCCCCGACCACGCTGTCGACGCCCCGCGCGACGGGGCTGTGCATGTTGCTCCGCGCCGCCCGGCCGAGCACCATTCCCGCGACCTCGCCGATGATGACGAGCACGACGATGAGCGCAATCCCGGCGAGGATCCGCATCCGCCCCTCCTCGACGTGCACGAGCACGTGCGGGGCGATGAGGATGCCGGCGACCGCGCCGAGCACCACGCCGAGGAACGCCAGCGCAGACGCCACCGCGCCCTGCCGCAGGCCGGACGACGCGGCCACGAGCACGACCAGCAGGATGAGCAGGTCGATCCATCCGGACGGTGTCACGGTTCGACCACCCCTGTCTCGAGCTCGGCGAGCGTGACCTCGAAGTCACGGATGTCGGTGTGGTCCCACGCGATCTCCCAGCCCGACACCGCGAACAGGCCCGCCAGGATCCCCGCCGTGAACCCCCACACGAGCATGTCGTCCACGAGGAACGCCGGTCCCTGGTAGCCGCGCTCGTGCCGGATCTGGAAGCGGTTGTCCGGATCGAGCAGGTCGTGCAGAGAGACCCGCACCACCCGGACGGCCTCGCGGGGATCGACCACCCCGATGGGGGTGGGCTTCTCCCAGAAGGCGACCACCGGGGTGACGTCGTACCCGGACGGTGGGATGAAGATCTCGGGCAGCACCGTCAGCGGACGGACGCCGGCGGGGTCGAGGCCCGTCTCCTCCTGCGCCTCGCGCAGCGCGGTCGCGATCGGGCCGTCGTCCTCCGGGTCGGCGGCGCCACCCGGGAAGGCGACCTGACCGCTGTGCTGACGCATCGTCGGCGCCCGCTGGGTGAGCAGGACATCCGCGTCGGCGGGCAGACCGCCCCGCGCGAGGGGATCGGGTTCGGACGAGCCACCGAACAGCACGAGCACGGCCGCCGGACGGACCGTGAACCCGTTCGGTGCGCGGCGGTCGAGCACCGGGTTGACCTGGTGCGGATCGCTCGGCGCAACGGTGGACACGCGGCGCAGCCAGTACGGCGTCATACCTTCACCCCCAGATGGTTCTCCACGGCTGCGGCGACCTCGTCGGCGCTGCGGAACGGCTGAGGCAGCACCTTCGCGACGGAACCGTCGGGCCGGATCAGCACCGTCACCGGCAGCACGGGCGGCGATTGCACCGCCGCCTGCACGCGCGCGGACCCGTCCTGCACCCCCGGCAGCCGCACGGCGTACTCGGCGAGCCGGGACAGCGCGTTGGCCTCGTTGGGGTCGGTGTGGACGGTGACGACCGCGACCGCGTCACCGGCACGCTGCGCGTACTCCTGCAGGTAGGGCAGTTCCTCGGCGCACGGCCCGCACCACCAGGCCCACAGGTTCACCAGCGCGGGCCGGTCCGCGAGCGCGGCGGCCAGGTCGACGCTGCTGCCGTCGCCGAGGCACTCGAACCGCAGCCCCGCGAGCGGGCCGGCCCCGTCCCCGGCCCCGTCCCCGGCCGGGGCCGGGCAGGGCTCGAGCGCCGCCGCGGCACGCAGCGGCGCGAGGGATTCGGGGGTGTCCTGGGCGCGACGGTCCACCGGCGCCGCGGTCGGGCGGCCGCCGTCGGCGGCCGACGCCGGGTCGTCGGCGTCGCGGGGCCAGATCGCGACGATCAGGGCCACCACGACGACGAGGGCCACCAGGCTCCAGCGGCCTGCGCGGGTCAGTTGCACCGGGTCACCGTCCGGCCAGTTCGAGCAGGTGCTCGGTCTCCGGTCCCTTCACCAGCGCGGCGGCGGTCACGGGGTCGGTGGGTCCGGTGCCGTAGGACGGGCAGTCCTTGGCCAGCACGCAGATGCCGCAGGCGGGTTTGCGGGCGTGGCAGACGCGCCGGCCGTGGAAGATCACCCGGTGCGAGAGCAGGGTCCATTCCTTGCGGTCGACGAGCGCGCCGACGGCGTGTTCGATCTTGACGGGGTCGGTTTCCTCGGTCCACTTCCAGCGGTGCACGAGACGCTGGAAGTGGGTGTCGACGGTGATGCCGGGGATGTCGAACGCGTTGCCGAGGACCACGTTGGCGGTCTTGCGGCCGAATCCGGGAAGTGTGACGAGATCCTCAAGGCGGCGCGGCACCTCGCCGTCGAACCGCTCGAGCAGGGCCTGTCCGAGGCCGATCAGGGAGTTGGCCTTGTTGCGGTAGAAACCGGTGGGCCGGATGTACTCCTCGAGCTCGGCCCGGTCGGCCTCCGCGTAGGCGCGGGCGTCCGGGTAGCGGGCGAACAGGGCCGGGGTGACCTGGTTGACCCGCACGTCGGTGCACTGCGCGGAGAGGATCGTAGCGACCGCCAACTCGAGCGGCGTGGTGAAGTCGAGTTCGCAGTACACGTGGGGGAACGCCTCGGCGAGCCGCCGGTTCATGCGGCGTGCCCGCCGCACCAGGGCGAGCCGGCTCTCGGGTTTCCGCTCGCCTCCGGACACGCGTCGTCGGCGCACGTCGGGACTCTCGGACGGGGTCGCATGCACCTGCTCCACTGTACGTACCCGGCCGGTCGCGGATTCGGCGCTGTGTCGCTTCTGAGACCTTTCTTGTGTTTACTTCCCGGTATGCAAGCTCTTGCTGTCGTGCTCTTCCCCGTGCTGCTCATGCTGTTCGCATTGGCGATGGAGCGGGTCGAGTCCCGGCTGAGCCGTCTGTCCGTTCGCCAGCAGGAGGTCGAGGAGTTCCTCGACAAGGCGAGCCACGACGACGTCGCCACCCTGGCCAGGGAGGGATTCCCCCACGCTCTCGCCCGGTTCCACCGCCGTCGGCGGCGGGTCCTCGTCATGGAGCTCGACGATGCGGAGTCCGACATGGGAGCGCGCCGCGCGAGCTGATTTCGGGACGCATCGGTAGGATGCGTGGGCGTTGCTGCAGGAACGGCACGACAGCTGTCGTGGTGTCAATCACTCATGCCGAGTGCGCGCACAGTAGACTTCGTTTCCGTACGCGTTGCAGGTGGCCTGTCCGGGCGCCCGTGGACGTCGTGCAGACCCGGCAGCATGACGACGAGAATATTCCCCAAAGGAGCGCACGTGGACGACGTCCTGGCCAGAGCAGGCATCTTCCAAGGAGTCGAACCCTCGGCGGTTGCGGCGCTGGTCAAAGAGCTTCAGCCGGTCGATTTCCCCCGCGGACATGTCATCTTCAACGAGGGTGAGCCGGGCGACCGCCTGTACATCATCGTCTCCGGCAAGGTGAAGCTCGGCCGCCGCTCGCCGGACGGCCGCGAGAACCTGCTGACCATCATGGGCCCGTCCGACATGTTCGGTGAGCTGTCGATCTTCGACCCGGGCCCGCGCACCTCCACCGCCACGACCGTGACCGAGGTCCGCGCCGTGAGCATGGACCGCGACGCCCTCAAGGCCTGGATCGACCAGCGCCCGGAGATCGCGGAGCAGCTGCTGCGCGTGCTCGCGCGCCGTCTGCGCCGCACCAACAACAACCTGGCCGACCTGATCTTCACCGACGTGCCCGGTCGCGTCGCGAAGGCTCTGCTGCAGCTCGCGCAGCGGTTCGGCACCCAGGAGGCGGGCGCGCTGCGCGTCACGCACGACCTGACCCAGGAGGAGATCGCACAGCTCGTCGGCGCCTCCCGCGAAACCGTGAACAAGGCGCTCGCCGACTTCGCCCACCGCGGCTGGCTGCGGCTCGAGGGCAAGAGCGTGCTCATCTCCGACTCGGAGCGCCTCGCCCGCCGCGCGCGGTAACACCCGTTCCCACGAATCGAGGCCGGTGCATCGTCGATGCACCGGCCTCGAGTGTTCGGGAGGTCAGGCGAAGCTGCGCAGGTACTCGAGCTGGACGTTGACCGACTTCTCCGCGGCCGGCCACAGCGACGGGTCCACGTCGGCGTACACGTGCTCGACGACGGATCGCGGCGTGGCGTCGTCCCCCAGCACCCGCAGCGCGGCCCGCACCTGGCCGAGCCGCTCCTCCCGATGGGCGAGGTAGCCGCGGGCGATGGACTCGAGGTCGGGCAGGTCCGGTCCGTGCCCGGGCAGAACGGTGTAGCCGGCGCCGAGGTCGATCAGCCGGCGCAGCGACCCGAGGTAGTCCCCGAGGTCGCCGTCGGAGTCGTCGAGGACGGTGGTGCCCCGACCGAGGATGGTGTCGGCGGTGAGCACGCTGCGGTCGTCCTCGACGACGAAGGACAGCGAGTCCGCCGTGTGGCCCGGCGTGGCGAGTGTCCGGATGCGCAGCCCGGCCGCCTCGATCACCTCGCCGTCAGCCAGGCCCGCTCCCCCGCCGTACCGGTGCCGGGCGTCCACGGCCCGCACCGCGCTGCCGGTGAGTTCGGCGAACCGTCCGGCACCGTCGGTGTGGTCGCCGTGCCGGTGGCTGACCAGGGTCAGCGCCACGGGCACCCGGGCGACGCGCGCGAGGTGCGCCTCGTCGAGCGGGCCCGGATCGACCACGACGCACTCGTCGCTGCCGGGCGCCCGCAGGATCCAGGTGTTGGTGCCGTCGAGCGTCATCATCGACGGGTTCTCCGCCAGCACCACCGCGGCATTGGCGGTGACCTGTCGCAGCTGCGCGTACGCGGGGTGAACCAGCGTCATGATCCGGCCTCCTCCGTCGGAAGGTGTGGGGTGCATCCCACTCTAGATCCGGCTCACCCCGCGCCCGTCAGCGCACCTCGGCGATGATCTCGACCTCGACGGGAGCGCCGAGCGGCAGTTCGGCCACGCCGACGGCGGAGCGGGCGTGCACGCCCGCCTCCCCGAACACCTCGCCGAGGAGTTCGGACGCGCCGTTGATCACACCCGGCTGGCCCGTGAAGCCCTCCGCCGAGGCGACGAAGCCCACGACCTTCACGATGCGGACGAGGTTGTCGATGCCGACGAGGCCGTCCAGCGCGGCCAGCGCGTTGAGCGCGGCGATGCGCGCCGCGGCCTTGGCGTCCTCGGCCGAGACGTCGGCGCCCACCTTGCCGACGAGACCGAGTGTGCCGTCGACGAACGGCAGCTGGCCGGAGGTGTAGACGTGGTCACCGGTGCGGACGGCGGGAACATAGGCGGCGACGGGTGCCGCCACCGGCGGCAGGCTCAGACCCAGTTCGGCGAGCCGCGCCGTCCAGTTCCGCCCCGCGGAATCCTCTGCTGCCACGCGACTCAGCCCTTCGGGCGCTTGAGGTAGGCGACGTGCTGCTCGCCGGTGGGTCCCGGGAGCACCGACACAAGTTCCCAGCCGTCGGCTCCCCACGTGTCCAGGATCTGCTTCGTGGCATGGGTCAGCAGGGGCACCGTCGCGTACTCCCACGTTGTCAATTCGCTCATGTCTCGACCCTATATGCGCACCGGACTTATAGGCTCGACGTCGTGGCATCAACGACTGCTGAACACGACGTCTGGCCGGCGAAGGCCGCACAGGCGCGGCTGCACTTCGTTTCGGGCAAGGGCGGTACCGGTAAGTCGACCGTCGCGGGGGCGCTGGCCCTGGCCCTGGCGGCGGGCGGCCGCAAGGTGCTGCTCGTAGAGGTCGAGGGACGGCAGGGCATCGCGCAGCTGTTCGACGTGCCGCCGCTTCCGCCGGTCGAGACCAAGATTGCCACAACGGACAGCGGCGGCGCCGTGCATGCCCTCGCCATCGACATCGAGACGGCCTTCCTCGAGTACCTGGACATGTTCTACAACCTCGGGTTCGCGGGACGGGCGATGCGCCGGATCGGTGCGATCGAGTTCGCGACCACGCTGGCGCCGGGCCTGCGGGACGTGATCCTCACCGGCAAGATCAAGGAGACCGTGGTGCGTACCGACCGCACCGGCGAACCCGTGTACGACGTGGTCGTGGTGGACTCCCCGCCGACGGGACGCATCGGCAGCTTCCTCGACGTGACCAAGGCGATGGCCGACCTTGCCAAGTCGGGTCCGATCCGGTCGCAGAGCGAGGGGGTGGTGCGGCTGCTGCACTCCGACGAGACGATGGTCCACCTGGTCACGCTGCTCGAGGCGCTGCCGGTTCAGGAGACCGCCGACGCGGTGGCCGAGCTGCTCGCGGCGGACCTGCGGCTGGGCACGGTGATCGTCAACCGCACCGCCCCCGACTTCCTGCCCGAGGAGATGGTCGACGAGGCCGCCGCCGGCCGGATCGACGCGGAGGCCGTACGCGAGGGGCTCGACCGCGCGGGGGTCCCCCTCGGCGACGAGGACTTCGCGGGTCTGCTGACCGAGACGATCGAGTACGCATCCACCCTGCAGGCGCAGCAGGTCAGCGCCGCCCAACTCGACGAGGTGAACGTGGCACGAATGCATCTGCCCGCGCTGGCGGACGGCGTGGATCTCGGCGGGCTGTACGAACTCGCCGAGCAGCTCGGCGAACAGGGCGTGCGGTGACCGCGCCGCGGGCGCACCACGCGCCCCCGCTCGACGTCCGGTCCATCCTCGCCGACCCCTCGTCGCGCATCATCGTGTGCACCGGCGCGGGCGGGGTCGGCAAGACGACGACCGCGGCGGCGCTGGCCCTGCGTGCGGCCGAACAGGGCCGCAACGTCGTGGTGCTGACGATCGATCCGGCTCGGCGGCTGGCACAGGCGCTGGGCGTGCAGGCCCTCGACAACAGCCCGCAACTCGTGCAACTGGGGCCGGACGCGAAGGGCGAGCTGCACGCGATGATGCTGAACATGCGCCGCACCTTCGACGACATGGTGCTCGAGCATTCGGCGCCGGAGAAGGCGCAGCAGATCCTCGACAACCCCTTCTACCAGACGGTGGCCTCGTCGTTCTCCGGGACGCAGGAGTACATGGCGATGGAAAAGCTCGGGCAGCTCGCGGCGAGCGACACGTGGGATCTGATCGTGGTCGACACCCCACCGTCGCGGAACGCGCTGGACTTCCTCGATGCACCGCAGCGGCTCGGGGCGTTCCTGGACGGCCGGATGATCCGATTGTTCACCGCGCCGGGCCGCGGGCTCGGGCGGCTGGTCACGGGCGCGATGGGCCTGGCCCTGAAGGCGGTCTCGACGATCGTCGGCAGCCAGATGCTCTCGGACGCCTCGGCTTTCGTGCAGTCCCTCGATTCGATGTTCGGCGGGTTCCGGGAGCGGGCCAACCGCACGTACCAGTTGCTGCAGCAGCCGGGCACCCACTTCATGGTGGTGGCCGCGGCCGAACCGGATGCGCTGCGCGAGGCGTCGTTCTTCGTCGAGCGGCTCTCCGAGGACCGGATGCCGCTCGCGGGTCTGATCCTCAACCGCACGCATCCCACGCTGTGCCCGCTGCCGGCCGACCACGCCCTGACCGCGGCAGATCTGCTCGAGGAGCAGGGCCGGAAGGAGAACGCGCCGGCCGAGGCCGTGCTCCGGGTCCATGCCCATCGGGCGGTGACGGCGAAGCGGGAGCTGCGGCTGCTGGCCCGGTTCACGAGCGCGCACCCGCGGGTGCCGGTCGTCGGCGTGCCGTCGCTGCCGTTCGAGGTCTCGGACCTCGACGGGCTGCGCGCCGTCGCCGATCAGATGACCCGCGAGGCGTAACCTCGCGGGTCTCGGAGGTGCGCGGTCAGACGGCGTTCTGGTGCTGACGCTGCGCTTCGAAGAAGTCGGCCCAGGAGTCGACTTCGGGGTGCTGCTTGAGCAGCGCCCGGCGCTGACGTTCGGTCATCCCGCCCCACACGCCGAATTCCACGCGGTTGTCGAGGGCGTCGGCGCCGCACTGCAGCATCACCGGGCAGTGCCGGCAGATGACTGCGGCCTTGCGCTGGGCTGCGCCGCGGACGAACAACTGATCGGGGTCCACTTCTCGGCATCGGGCTTTCGATACCCATGCGATGCGTGCTTCTGCTTGGTCTACGTCGAGCCGGGCCATCGGGGTGGTCATGTGCATTCAGTTGCCCCTTACTCTCCGAACGCCGTGTCACGGGGTCCTGGAAGGCGCGCAGAATCGGCGGCGTAGCACGACGGATCTGCACCACATTCCTATTCAGGTGTTATCTGCATCACACTGAGGACTCAATCTAGGTAAAGACTTCCCCGGATGCAAGGCGGAGAAACACTTTTCTGGTACGCCCGTGCATCACTGCACGTCGGAGGGCTTTTGCCAGCGCAACGCGCACACGGGAACGCGTGCGCCGGGGTCTGCGCCCCGCGGTGGCACGTACTGTGTAGGCGTGTCGATCGGAAAAACGGTGGCGAAGCTCGCAGGATGCACGGCACTGGGCGGAGTCCTGCTGGCCGGTGTGATGTTCCCGGCGGCCGGAGGCTTCGGCTACGTGTCGAACCGCGCCGCGGACACGGTGGACAACAGTTCCGCCGAACTCGTCGAGGGCGTGGTGCCGGCGGTCACCACGATGACCGATGCGGCGGGCACCCCCATCGCCTGGCTCTACGACCAGCGCCGGTTCGAGGTGCCGAGCGACCAGATCTCCAACGAGATGAAACTCGCGATCGTCTCCATCGAGGACAAACGCTTCGCCGAACACCAGGGCGTGGACTGGCAGGGCACCATCCGCGCCTTCCTCACCAACACCACCAGCGGTCAGGTCGAGCAGGGCGCGTCCACGATCGACCAGCAGTACGTGAAGAACTACCTGCTCCACGTGGTCGCTAAGACCGACGCCGAGCGGCGCGCGGCGATCGAGACGACACCCGCGCGCAAGATCCGGGAGATCCGGATGGCGCTGACGCTCGACGACGAGCTGACCAAGGACGAGATCCTCACCCGCTACCTGAACCTCGTGCCGTTCGGGAACGGGTCCTTCGGCGTGCAGGACGCCGCCCAGACGTACTTCGGCATCGACGCGAAGGATCTGAACGTCACCCAGTCCGCGATGCTCGCCGGCATGGTGCAGTCCAGCTCCGCGCTGAACCCGTACACCAATCCGGACGGCGTGCTTGCGCGACGCAACGTCGTGCTCGACACGATGATCCAGAACATCCCCGAGCGTGCCGCCGAGATCCGGGCCGCGAAGGAGCAGCCGCTCGGCGTCCTGCCCGAGCCGAAGACCCTGCCGCGCGGGTGCATCGCGGCGGGCGACCGCGGGTTCTTCTGTGAGTACGCCCTGCAGTACCTGGCCGAGGCCGGGTTGGCGCGCGAGCAGATCGACAAGGGCGGATACCTGATCCGCACCACGCTCGACCCCGAGATCCAGAACTCGGTCAAATCGTCACTGGACAAGTTCACCAGCCCGACCGTCGACGACGTCGCGACGGTGATGAACGTGATCCGGCCCGGGGAGGATTCGCACCGCGTCCTGGCGATGGGGTCGAGCCGCGTGTACGGCCTCGACGGCGGGGCCTCTCAGACGGTGCAGCCGCAGCCGTACTCGCTGACCGGTCACGGCGCCGGCTCGGTGTTCAAGATCTTCACCGTCGCCGCGGCGATGGAGAAGGGCCTCGGCACCAGCGCCGTGCTGGACGTGCCGTCCCGCTACAACGCCCGCGGCCTCGGCGACGGCGGTGCCCCCGGATGCCCGCCGGCCACCTATTGCGTCGAGAACGCCGCACCGTACCCGTCGAAGCTGTCGGTGCCGGACGCGCTCGCACAGTCCCCCAACACCGCCTTCGTCAAGCTGATCGAGGCCACCGGTGTGGACGCGGTCGTCGACATGTCGGTGCGGCTGGGCCTGCGCTCGTACGCGCAGCCCAACACGTCCGGCTTCGGCGAGCAGAGCATGGTCGACATGCAGAAGGCCCAGCACCTCGGCTCGTTCACGCTCGGCCCCACCTGGGTGAACCCGCTGGAGCTGTCGAACGTCGCCGCCACGCTGGCCTCGCACGGCAAGTGGTGCCCACCGACGCCGATCGACGCCGTGTTCGACCGCGACGGCAAGCCCGTGCCGATCACCCAGCAGGCGTGCGAGCAGGTCGTCGAACCGGGGCTGGCCGACACCCTCGCCACCGCCCTGAGCAAGGACACCGCGGGCGGTGGTACGGCGTCCGGTGCGGCCGGATCGGTGGGCTGGAACCTGCCGGTGGCGGCGAAGACCGGAACGACCGAGTCGCACATGTCGTCGGCGTTCGTCGGGTTCACGAACAACCTGGCCGGGGCGGTCTACACCTACGGCGACTCCCCCACGCCGGGGCAGATCTGCAGCGGACCCGTGCGCCCGTGCTACGACGGCAATCTGTTCGGCGGCACCGAGCCGGCCCGCACCTGGTTCACGGCACTGCTGCCCGTCGCGAACAAGTTCGGCCCCACCGAGTTGCCGCCCGCGGACCAGAAGTACGTGCGCGGCGCCGGCAATGCCCAGGTGCCCAACGTCGTGGGTCTGAACCGTCAGCAGGCGAGCCAACGGCTGATCGACGCCGGCTTCCAGGTGACGGAGACGACGGTCAAGGCGGAGGGCCGCAGCGGCACCGTCGCCTCGGTTTCCCCGTCCGGGTCGGCCGTCCCGGGGTCCACGGTGACCATCTTCGTCAGTGACGGCTCGGTGCGCGCCGCGCCCCCGAGCCCGAGCGCGACCCCCGGCCGACCGACCGAGAGCCAGGTGCCGGACACGACGGTGCCGGCCGCACCGGCGCCGATCCCGGGACGATGACCGTCGCCGCCCGGTCGCGTGACGACCGGGCGGGGTTTTCGGCTACAGGCGCGACTTGACGGCGGCGGACAGGCGCTTGCCGTCGGCCTTCCCGGCGGCGATCGCGGTCGCCGCCTTCATGACCTGACCCATCTGCCGCGGCCCGGGCCGCTCCCCGATCTCCTCGGCGACCTGCGCGATGGCGGTGTCCGCGACGTCGGCCAGCTCAGCGTCGTTGAGCGGCGTCGGCAGGTACTCGTCGATGATGCGGGCCTCGGCATGCTCCTTCGCCGCCAGTTCGCCGCGACCGTTCTCGGTGTACACCTCGGCAGCCTCGCCGCGCTTCTTCGCCTCGCGCGCGAGCACCTTCACGACATCCTCGTCGGTGAGCTCGCGCGCCTGCTTGCCGGCGACCTCCTCGGTCTGGATGGCGGCGAGCAGCATGCGCAGCGTGTTGATGCGCAGCGGATCCTTGTCCTTCATCGCGGCCGTGAGGTCGGCGCGGAGCGTGGACTTGAGCGAGGACGTGGTGTCGGACATGCCTCGACGCTACGCGGCGCCCTGCGAACCCGTGCGCGGACGAGCCCCGGCGGTACGCTGGAGAGGTGCCAGACGTTCCCAATCTTCGACGTGCCGCGATCGGCGCGGCCGGTGCCGCCGCCCTGGGCCTCGGTTACGCGACGCTCATCGAGCGCAACGCCTTCGCCCTGCGGGAGGTGACGCTCCCGGTCCTTGCGCCGGACGCCTCGACGCTGCGCGTGCTGCACCTGAGCGATATCCACATGACGCCCGGGCAGCGGCTCAAGCAGAACTGGCTCCGCGAACTCGATCGCCTCGAACCCGACCTCGTAGTCAACACCGGCGACAACCTTGCGCATCCGAAGGGGGTCCCCGCCGTCGTGCAGGCGCTCGGCGGTCTGCTCGCCCGGCCGGGGCTGTTCGTCTTCGGCAGTAACGACTACTTCGGGCCGCGGGTGAAGAACCCGCTGAAGTACTTCGACCGCGACCACGAGCGCGTGCACGGCGTGCCGCTGCCCTGGAGCGATCTGCGCGCCGCGTTCAGCGAGCGCGGCTGGCTCGATGTCACGCACGTGCGACGCGAACTCGAGATCGCCGGGGTGCGCATCAGCGCGGTCGGTGTCGACGATCCGCACATCGACCGGGACCGGTACGACACCGTCGCGGGTCCGGCGAACCCGGCGGCGGATCTGCGGCTGGGGCTGACCCACTCACCCGAGCCGCGCGTGCTGGACCGGTTCGCGGACGACGGCTACGACCTCGTGATGGCGGGCCATACCCACGGGGGCCAACTGTGCCTGCCGCTGGTCGGCGCGCTGGTGACCAATTGCGGGCTGGACCGGTCGCGGGTCAAGGGCGTGTCGCGCTGGGGCTCGCACATGCGGTTGCACGTGTCGGCGGGCATCGGCACGTCGCCGACCGCGCCCGCCCGGTTCTGGTGCCGGCCCGAGGCGACGCTGCTGACGTTGATCCCGGCCCCGCGCGAGCAGGCTCGCAGCACCGCGGACGCGGGCACCCGGAGCACGTTTTCACCGCACTGACCAGGCGATTTAACCGTCACCCCGATCGTGCTGTAAGCTGACCGAGGTTCGAAACGGGGTGTGGCGCAGCTTGGTAGCGCGCTTCGTTCGGGACGAAGAGGTCGTGGGTTCGAATCCCGCCACCCCGACTCGTGAAGGACCCGATCGGGGCCCCTTCTCCACCCGGAGAAGGGGCCCCGATCCCGTTCTCCGGGTCTCGGCACGACGCGCCCGACGCGCCGGTGACGTACGGTGAGCAGACCGGCACGTTTCCCGCCTCGAGCGCCCGGCTCGACGCCTCCCGGTGACAAGTCGGTCTCCTCGAGGCCGCGCAAGGAGCGTCCATGACGCACAACCACTCCGTACCGTCGCGACGCCCCCCTGCTCGATTCCCCACCCCGACCCAGACTCCCCGCGTCCTGCTCCGGCCGAGCTCGGCACCACCGTCACCGATCGACGGATCATGGTTCCCGTGGACCGCGAACCTCACCGATGAGCTGGACGACCTGATCTCCGCGCTCACCCTGCGACTCGGCCCCGTTGCCCGGGTCTGCTTCGACTGGAACGCCCTGCAGATATCGCGAAAGCGAATCGACGAGTTCGACCTCGACTCCGGCGGTATCGCACTGCGCGAGCCGGCACCCGGACAACCACCGCACACGATGTACATCCTCGGGTGCAACGGCGCCCAACTCGTGCTGGTACTCCTGTCCCCCGATACCGAACCGGATCACGCCTACGGCATCATGCGCACGTTGGCGGATTCGTAGGTCCGGCCGGCGCCGGCGGCTCATCCGGACGGCCGACCGTCCACGGAGTCCAGTGTTGCCCTCAGGCCGGAAAAGAAGAGGTCGAGGCCGCGTTCGAATTCGGCGGCGCCGTCGTAGGAGGCCAGTATCGGCGCGAGACTGCGCAGGAGAGGGAACTCGTCGATCGGTAGGCGATGCAGTCCCAGGCGGAGCAGGTCGTCGGATTCCTCGGGCCGCTCGACGAGTTCCTGCAACTCGTCGAGGACGTGACCGTGGAGGAATCCGAACAAGGCCCGGTAGACGTGCAACGCATCGGCCGCGGAGAAGCCGGCCCGGGTGAGCAAGGTCAGGATGCCTTCGAGCGGGCGCAGAGTGCCGAGCGGCCGCAGCGCGAGGGGTGTGGCCAGGGGGCGGGTGACCAGCAACGGAACCACGTGCGGGTGGTCGAGGGCCAGTCGACGGAAATCCCTTGCCACCGTTCGTAGCTGATCTTCCCAGTCGCCCTCCTGGGGGTCGACGACCAATTGCTCGAGGACGATTTCGGCAACTCCGTCGAGGAGGGCAGCCTTGTTCGGCGCGTGACGGTAGAGGGTCATCGGATCCCGGCCGAGAGCCTTACCGAGGCGGCGCATCGAAAGCCCCTCGACGCCGTCGCGATCGATGATCGTGAGCGCAGACGCAAGGATCAACTCCCGGGCTCGAGTGTTCCCGCCGGACCTGCCGTCGTCGGATCCGATCGAGCGGCCCGCAGGAAGCTTCGGCATCACGGACTCCTCTCCGTTCGTCTCCACTGTAGCTCTATGCCGTAGGTCTACAGCGTTGACACCTCGAGTGCTGCGGGTGTTGACTGGGTCTACCCCCCAGGGCCTCGGAGGCCGCCATGATCAACGTTCTGCGACCGAACCCCCTGCTCGCTGCCGTGATCGTCGGGCCCGGAGGGCCGAGCGACAGCGACCGAGAACACGACTCCACGGGGTACGCCGTGGCAGGCCGCCGCAACCACTACTGATGCAGTCCTGCCGTGCGGGGCCGAATCCGGCATCGCACGTTGCGGACTCGATACGGAAAGAACACGATGGCGATCTCCGACATCAAGGAATATGCGCACCTCACCGCGGAAGACGTCGAGGCGCTCAGCACCGAACTGAACGGGATCCGCCGGGATGTCACCGAGTCGCTCGGCGCGGCGGACGCCGCCTACATCCGGCGCACGATCGCATTCCAGCGTGTACTGGATGTCGCTGCCCGGCTGATGATATGCGCCAGTAGGGCACCGTCCGGGTGGGTTCTAGGGGTGACAGCACTCGCCGTGGCCAAGAGTGTGGAGAACATGGAAATCGGCCACAACGTCTCGCACGGGCAATGGGACTGGATGAACGACCCGGAAATCCACTCCACCACGTGGGAATGGGACATGGCCGGGCTGTCCTCACAGTGGCGGTACTCCCACAACTACCGCCACCACGTCTTCAACAACGTCGTCGGCGTGGACGACGACCTCGGCTTCGGTGTCATCCGGATCACCCGCGACCAGCCTTGGCAGCCAGGCAATCTGGCGCAACCGCTGCGAAACCTGCTGTTGGCAATCACATTCGAATGGGGGATCGCCCTGCACGGTCTGCATTCCGCGCACGAACACGCCGACAGCGAGGCCGAGAAGACCGTCCACAGCCGTGCATTGATGGGAAAGGTTGTCCGCCAATCACTCAAGGACTACCTGCTCTTCCCTGCCCTCAGCGGTCGTCGCTGGCGGCGTACCCTGGTGGCCGACCTGGTCGCGAATCTGCTCCGGAACCTGTGGTCGTACGTGGTGATCTTCTGCGGGCACTTTCCGGACGGCGCCGAGAAGTTCACCGTCGTCGAGCTCGAGCGCGAGACAAGGGCGGAATGGTATCTCCGGCAGATGCTCGGAAGTGCCAATTTCCGCGCCGGCTCGGTGATGGCCTTCATGAGCGGTAACCTCTGCTACCAGATCGAGCATCACCTGTTCCCGGACCTTCCCAGCAACCGCTACGCAGAGATCTCCACGAAGGTCCAGGCGCTGTGCGAGAAGTACGATCTGCCGTACACCACCGGCTCGCTCGTCCGTCAGTATTTTCTGACGCTGCGCACAATCCACAAGCTCGCTCTGCCTGATCGATTCCTGCGCGCGACCTCCGATGACGCCCCGGAAACCGCCTCCGAACTGAAGTTCCGCTCCCCGACTACCGCGCCGGCCGTTCCGCCGGGGTCCCCGCGGCCCCGCCGTCGGACAGTTCTGCGGACCCTGCACATCGACCGGCGCAACCGCCGGTGAGGGACCCGACAACGGGCTGATCCTCCGGGGTGGAGCCACGGAGGAACAGAGGCAAGGATAGCCTGCCCTCATGCACAAGCTCAGACATCTCGGCCGCCTCACCGCCGCGGCCCTGCTCGTCACCTTCACCGTCGCAGCGTGCGGCGGCGCGGCCGAGTCGACCCGCGACACCGGCTCCGGCAACACCGACGTGGCCACCGGCGGCCGGCTGTTCGCCACCGCCGACGAGGAGACGGCGAAGCTCGGCAGCGACGCCGCACCCGGCCGGTTCCCCCGCGTGGTCACCCACGCTCTCGGCGAGACGGAGATCGCGGCCAAGCCGCAGCGCGTCGTCGTGCTCGACGGCGGCGAACTCGACGACGTCCTCTCCCTCGGCCTCACACCCGTGGGCATCGCGAGTCCCGAGGGCGCGGCGGAGCAGCCGTCGTATCTCGCGGACCGGCTCGCCGGTGTCGCCGACGTGGGCACGATCAACAACCTCGATCTCGAGGCCATCGGCGCGCTGCGGCCGGATCTGATCGTCGGCAGCAAGCTCCGCGCGGACAAGATGTACCCGCAGCTGTCCGCCATCGCCCCGACCGTGTTCTCGATCCGGCCCGGTTTCCCGTGGAAGGAAAAGTGATCGGCGGCGGCGGATCCATCAACGCTCAGGTCTTCACCCGGGGTGCGCGCGAGGACTACGACGAGTGGTCCCTCAAATACGGCTGTGCGGGTTGGTCGTTCGAGGAAATCCGGAAGTACTTCCTGCGGTCCGAGGACAACGAGCGACTGTCGGCGCCACATCACGGCGTGGGCGGTCCACTCGCGGTCTCCGACCCGGTGAACCCGCACCCGCTCTCCAAGGCGTTCGTGCAAGCAGGACAGGAGTTCGGTCTGCCCTTCAACGGAGACTTCAACGGCGCGAACCAGTTCGGAGTCGGTCTCTATCAGACGACGACGAAGAACGCCCGCCGATGCAGCGCCGCCGTCGGCTATTTGGCACCCGCACGGAAGCGGGGCAACCTCACCGTTCGCACGAACGTCACCGTGTCCCGTGTTCTGCTGGACGGCAAGCGTGCCACCGGGATCGAACTCCTCACCGATCACGGGGTGGAGTCGTTCAGGGCGTCGCGTGAGGTGCTGATCGCCGCCGGGGCCTTCGGCTCCCCGAAGATCCTGCAGCTGTCCGGCATCGGTAACCCCGAGGATCTGAAGAACGCGAATGTCGCTGTCGAACATTCTCTTCCGGGTGTCGGACGCAACCTGCACGATCACTGCGATCTCGATGTCATCTACGAGCTGAACCGATACCAGAGCCTCGACCGGCTCAACCTGGTTCGCCCGGCGACGGCGGCCGCCGGTCTCGAGTACGCGGCGTTCCGGCGAGGACCGCTCGCGTCCACCGTGGTCGAGGCCGGCGCGTTCAGTTTCGGACACGCGAACGAGTCGATCCCGGATCTGCAGTTCCACTTCCTGCCTGCGGCGGGCGTCGAGGCCGGAGTTGCGGCAGTGCGCCCCGGGTACGGATGCACCCTGAACTCGTACTCGTTGCGACCGGAAAGTCGTGGATCCGTGAAGATCCGGTCCGGCGATCCCACCGACATGCCACTGATCGACCCGAACTTCCTTGCCACCGAGTTCGACCTCGAATCGAGCATCGAAGGGCTGCGGCAGAGCCGCGAAATCATGGCGCAGTCGTCCATCGCGCGCCATATCAAGGCCGAGCACCTCGCGGGTGGGATGTCGGTCGAGACCAAGGACGACTACGTGAAGTTCGTTCGTGCCTACGGCCGCACGTCGTACCACCCGGTCGGAACGTGCGCGATGGGAGTCGGTGACGACGCCGTCGTCTCACCCGATCTCAAGGTCGTCGGCATCGAAGGACTGCGCGTCGTCGACTCGTCCGTCATGCCGCGAATCGTCAGCTCCAACACCCAGGCGCCCACCGTCATGATCGCCGAGAAGGCGGCCGACTTGATCCGCGCGGAAGCGTACGAGCGACGACGTCCCCTGCCGGCGCGCACACTGTGGCGCGCATTCTCGTGCGCCGACAGAGTTCGGCGTGCGCGCTGCGCACGGGCGCGCAGGGGTGGGCCGGGCGGTGGGTGTGCACGCCCCGACGCGGAGCCGAAGGGCACTTTCACGTCACCGAACCCCCGAACTACTCATGGATTCGGTTCAGATCGTCACCTCGTCGCGCCAACGCGTCAGCAGCGCGGCGTCACCGAACACGTCGAATCGATCGAGGGACGCCCGGTTCCACAGGAGGAGCAGCAGATCCGACGCCGACCCGCGTACTGCGACGTCCCCCTCGGAGTGGGTGTGAACGACGGAAGGTTCGTCGGCATCGAAGGTGATCAACCATTCGCCCTCGCCCGCGGCGAGGGCGGGGTCGGTCGCATGCAGGTGCATCGTCTTCCCCGACCCGGCCGGCGACCCGGCACTCCCCGCCCCGCCGAGGGCACGGAACGGGAGCAGCACCCCGAAGAGTTCGTCGATGCCCTCGACGGCCAGCGCGATGTCGACGGGCGTGGTGCCCACGCCCGCGGCGAGCTCGGCGTCGATCCGGTGCAGCGCAGTCTCGACCGCCATGCGACGGACCCAGAACGAAGCCGGTTGCGGTCCGGCGAAGGTCTGCTCGTCGACGTGCGGATCGGCCGACTGCACGGCCTCCGTCAGCTCCTCGAGTCCGTCCCGCACCCACGCGACGACGGCGGCCCCGGCCGGAGCCGGTGGGATCTCGGTGCGACCGCCGGTGCGCAACCAGCCCGCCGCGTTCCGGTGCACTCGGCCGACGTGCCCGAGAAGCCGTTCGACGGACCAGCGCGGGCAGGTCGGGACCGGCCGGTCGAGCCGGCCTTCGCCGGCGGCGAGCAGCCGCTCGGTGTCTGCGCGCAACAACGCCGAATAGGAGGCTCGATCCATCCCTCGATTATGGGCGGCTCCCCCGGCGCGCCGAAGCCCCGGCGCGCCGTGGTGGGACCGCACGGTCAGCGGGCCGTCTCGCGCACTCGCAGTGTCACCACCTCGAGGGGGGCGCCGACGTCCGAGAGCCCGTCGGATTTGCGGGCGGTGACGGCACCGAACTCGACCGTCTCCACGCCGTGGGTGCCGGCGAAGGCGTACAGGCCGTAGGTGCCGTTCGCCGCACTGTCGCTCACCGTGAAGGCGATTCGCTCCTCGCGGGTCTCCCCCGGCGCCAGATCGACGTCGATCGGGCCCAGGACCGGCTCGCCTTCCTCGCCGTTCGGACGGACCGCGCTGCCCCACACCTGACCCGTGTAGGGCGCGTCGCCGGGTGCTTCGACGAGCATGGTGGCTTCGATCACCCCGCCCGAGGCGGGCAGCGTCGTGGCCGTGTCGGCCGTGAGCGAGACGCGTACGGGAAGATCCGTCCGGGGAACGTCGGGGCGGGTCGACGACGGGGACCCGTCGCCGATCTCCGGCCAGCCGTTGGCCCACACGATCCGGTCGATCATGCCCTCCCGTCGCTGGGCACCGCTGGGAAGCTGGAGATCGTCGCGGGGAATCGCGTGGTAAACGATCCAGTCGTCGCCGGCGTCGTCGGTCACCACCGTGTTGTGCCCGGGTCCCGCCCACGGATCACTGCCGGCCAGGATGAGCGCGCCGCCGCCGCCGTCGAGGTCGTCACCCTTGCGGTCGACGTACGGGCCGGTCAACGACTCGGACCGGCCGACGAGCACCCGGTAGGCGGTGTCTGCGCCGTTGCAGCAGTGGCCGGAGGAGAGGAACAGGTAGTAGTAGCCGTCGCGGTATTCGACGTGCGGCCCCTCGAAGCGTTCGTCCGCGACCCGGACCGGTTCGCCTGCGGGGGCGGTTCCGTCCGCTGCGAGCGGGATGGCGTAGACGCCCTTGAAGTTCCCGACGAACATCGTCTTCGTCGTGCCGTCGTCCCACACGAACGGATCGATCGTGCCCTGGACGCCGACGTCCTCGGCACAGAACACGGGACGGCCCAGGTCGGTCCACGGGCCGGCCGGTCCGGGTGCGGTGGCGAGGCCGATGCACGGATTCGCCCCGTCCGGCAGCGCGTAGTAGAGGCTGTACCCGGTGTCCGACTCGATCACGTGGGGAGCCCAGACGTAGTTGTTCGCCGGATGCCATCCGGGAATCTCGGAGAACACGTCGTCGACGTACATCCAGTCCGTGAGGTCGAAGGACTTGAAGACGGACATCCCCCGCAGTCCCCGGCCGTCCCCCCAGTCGTCGCCAGTGGTGTACATGTAGTACGCCCCGTCGGGCGCCCGCACGATGCTGGGGTCGGCCGCGACGGGCTCGACGATCGGGTTCGCCGCGCCGGGTGGCGCCGGCGCGATCAGGAAGGCGAGCAGCGACATCGCCGCCGCGACGGACCCCCGGCGGACGTGGCGTCGAGCCGCGTGTGTACCGCCCGCCTTCTTCCCCGTCTCGAACTTCCGCACGTCGCTCCCACCGTCGGACTCACATGGAACGGGGCAAATGTATACGGATGTGACTGGTGTGAGAGTTGTGAACGGCGGAAGCGGCGGGATCGAAACCGAACCGTGCCCTCGGACCGTAGCGGGAACCCCTCCCGCGGCCCCTACACCGGCGGCAGCAGCCGGTCCAGGAAACCGTTGCTGAACACCCGGTGCGGATCGTGCCGATCGAACGACGCGCGCGCCGCGTCCCAGCCCTCGTCGGCGGACAGCCCGGTGCGGTACATCGCCGGGATCGTCTCGCCGAGGAACCGCGAATCCCGATGTCCCCCTTGCTCGTCGAACGCCCAGCCCTTCGACCACTCGGACCGGAAGGTGGCGTAGTCACCGGAGTAGTGGTCGGCCATCCACTGCTCCATCTCCCGGAAGAACGCGGACTGCCCCGCGGTGCCGGGAATGGAGACGACGTTCATCCAGATGGCGGTGTCCCAGTCGGGCCGGTCGGGACGGGGACGCACGGCCGACAGATTCGGCGCTCCCGCCGAGCCGACGAGCACCTCCGACTGGTCGTCGACGGTGCACAGTCGCACCTCGAACGGCATGTTGACCGGATACTGCCCGAGCGAGGCGTAGTGGGTCATCCGCTCGCGCAGCCAGGTGGTGAACTCGTGGACGACGCGGGCGATGTTCGCGCGCCGCGTGACGACCACCCCGCCGCCGGCGATGACGCGCAGCGTAGTGGCCCGCAGGTAGAACAGCAGGTCCTTCGACCAGCCCCACAGGTCGGCGGTGCCGGTGGCGGCGAGACCGGCGGCGACGGCCCCGAACTGACCGGCACCGAAGGCCGGGGTGGCAGCCTGCATCCCGCTCGCCACCTGACCGAGAGGGGTGGTGACCTCCTCGGGGATGCTGTCGGAGAAGAAGTAGTTGTACGGGCCGTGCACCTCGCGCGCGGTCGGCGGCTTCTCGGGGCACACCGACCAGATCTTCAGCCACGGCGTCTCGGTGAAGGGGAACCAGATCGCCTCGACGCGCCCGGACTCCTCGACGAACCGCTCGAAGGTACGGCCCGGGGAACCGGGCGGGGCGAACAGTTCCTGCCACGGCACGTCGGTGAAACTCTGGCAGCGCAGCCGGTAGTTGGCCCCGGCCTGCAGGGTCACCGAGGTGACGAAGCTGCGGCCCAGGTGGGCGAGCAGGGGCGTGATCTCGGGTTCGGACCGACGGAACTCGCGCAGTTCGTAGGCGCCGGCGGCGGCGTTCCACACGACGGCGGTGAGGGCGACGACGAGGTTCGACAGCGAGCCGAACGACTGGCCGGGGAGCGCACGCTCCCCCGCGGCCGGATAGGTGGCGCCGTGCGCGCCGATCGACAGCGCGCCCGCGATGGTGATGTCGCCGATCGCGGGGGCATTGGCCCAGCCGAGGCCGTGCTGTTCGAGCGCGGTGAGGATCGACTCGATGCCCGCGCCCGCGCCGGCGGTGACGGTGGCGGGTGTTCCCGCGGGATCGACGGTGACGGCGTTCAGGTGTGCCATCGTGTCGATCAGCACGATCTTCTCGACGCTCTCGCCGGGCACGACGGTCAGCGGGCTCCAGCTGTGCATGGTGCCGCGCGGCCGGACGCGGTAGCCGTGGGCGCGGGCCCAGTCGGCGATGCGCACGACGTCGTGCGCATCGCGTGCGGTGGCGGTCCACACCGCGTCGAAGCGGATCGTCCGGGCCCAGTTCTCGAAGCGCTGCTGGGCCAGCGGGATGTCTGCGGGGAACTCCGGCGGTGCCGGAATGGTGGCGCGCGGATCGCCGGCCGGGACCGCGCCGGCGGGTGTCCAGGCGAGACCGGTCAGTGCGACGGCACCGGCGGCGCCGAGAAAGCCTCGTCGGCTGAGGGTCGTGGTCGAGGCGGGGTCGCCGTCCGTCCGGGCGTCGCGGGGGTCCACCGGGCTGGGCTCCGATCTGGGAAGAGGCAGAAACAGAGCAAAAATAGAACAAGTTCTCTTTCGATGCCAGTGGTTCCGTAATGCGCCGCCGAACCGGCTGAACGCCGCCGTCCACGACCGGAGCGAGGACGTAGGACCCTTGCCCCGGACCCGGGCACGGGCAGACAGTGACAAGTGCCGTTGCACGGCGGCGACAGAGTGCCGTTGCACGGCGGCGACAGAGTGCCGTTGCACGGCGGCGACAGAGCACCGCCGGCCGCCGGTGAACGGACAGGCCCGGAAGGGAACGCCATGACGTCTACCACGATCGATACCGGCGTGTACGTCTCGTCCGACCCGCCGTGGCGCGAGGTGCGGATCATCACGGCGCTGGCGAGGTATGGCGGGCTGACGTCGCTGTTCGTCTGGGACCATTTCCAGGAGTTCTACCCGACCGCCCTGTGGGACAGGACCTTCACCCGTTTCAGCGATCAGGTGTCGAGCCCGCACGAGGTGTTCGACTACCAGACCCTCCTCGGGGCACTGGCGGCCCATGCGGGGAGGATGCGGCTCGGGGTGGCAGTGAGTGAGCCGATCCGGCGCCACCCGGTGCTGCTCGCTCAGGCCGCCCTGACCCTGGCGCATCTGACCAAGCGCGCACCCATCCTCGGCCTGGGCTCCGGGGAGCGAATGAACACCGAACCGTACGGGCTGTCACAGGCACACCCCGTCGAACGACTCGGCGAAGCCCTGCAGATCGTCCGCCGCTGCCTCGACTCGCACGGCCCGTTCGACTTCGACGGCACGCACTTCCATCTGGACGGTGCGGTGATGGACCTGCAGGCCCCAGCCGGGCGCACCCCGGAGATCTGGATCGCCGCCCACGGACCTCGGATGCTGCAGTTGACCGGGCGCTACGGCGACGGGTGGCTGCCGATGACCATCGCGCTGCGCACCCCGGACGAGTACGCGGCGAAGCTGGCGCGCATCCGTACCGCCGCCGCCGAGGCCGGCCGCGACCCCGACCGGATCGTGCCGGCGTTGGTGGCCTACGTCCTCGTCGCGCCCACACAGAAGCGGGCGCAGGCGATGCTGCACAGCCGGATGATGCGGTACTGGACGCTGCTGTTCTCTGCCGAGCACTGGGCCGCGGCCGGCGCGGTACATCCCTTCGGGCCGGAGTTCCGCGGCTCGGTCGACGTGATCCCGGAACGCTACGACCGGGCCCGGTGGGAAGAGGCGCTCGCGGCGGTGCCCCCCGAGGTCACCGAATACGGATTCCTCGTCGGCACACCGGGCCGGATCACTGCGCGGCTGCGGGAGTTCGGGGAGGCCGGGCTGCGGCATGTGGTGCTCGGCACCACGTCGTCCTACCTGTCGCTGCAGGACTGGGCATTCACGGCGCCCGCCGTGCATCGCATCGCCGCGTCGCTGCGCAGGTGAGCACCTCGAGGACCTACACCCCGACGGCTTCCCGCAGGAGTTCCGGCGCGCCGTCGATCGACCACACCGCTATCGCGACCGCGGCGATCGTCAGCCCTGGACCGAGGATCGCCAGTTCGAAGGCGCCGCCGGCGCGGATGGCAAGGAACCCGGGCATCCTGATCTCCCACCAACGCTCGCCGCGCCACGGCACGAACGGCGCGAGGAACGGTATGCCCTCCTTGGTGACGGCGTCGCCCAGGCAGTGCGTCGCGCACCCCAGCGCCACCGACACCCCGAGGCCCACCGAACCGACCTCTCCGGGGAACCAGTTCCACATGAGCACCGACAGCACCGCCGAGGTCGCGGTCACCACGAGCCAGCCGTTGCGCTTGGCCCATCCGTCCGCGAGCCCGCGCAGCGCCAGGCCGAGCGTGACGAACAGGACGGCGACGACCGCGACCCGGTCGAACCGGGCGACGAGCGTGGACACCCCCGCCCCCAGCAGGCCTGCGAACAGGGCCGTGTGCGTCAGCGTGCGATGCCCGCCGCGACGGCTGCGGTCGCGGCGGCCCTTGGTGAGCGTGTAGTAACCGAGCGAGAGGTTGTCGATGCCGCGCGCCGCGACCTGACTCACCGGCCCGAAGGACCGCGCCACCGTCGACTGGGGCGTGTCGAGATCCGGCAGGAGGGCCGAACCGGCGCAGACCGCGGCGAACGCGAACGTCTCGGCCGTGGATGTGGGCCCGCCCCACTCGCGGGGCAGCACGTCGGCGACGAGGAGGCCGACCAGCGCCCCGGACACCGCGTGGGTGGGACCCATGACCATCGCTGCAGGCACCTTTCGATCGGAGAACGAACCGATGTCAAACGTAGCAATCACATCCGACACTTCAGTAACACAGGTGTTCGATCGCCCGGCGCACACGAAGGGCCACCCGCGGGAGCGGGTGGCCCTCACGGACGCGACGGCTCAGGCGAGCTGCGCCTGCCACATCCAGTGCGTCTGCTCGAGGCCGGCGGTCTGGGCGATGAGCAGATCCTGAGTGACCGGGTCCGCCTCGTCCGTCGCCGCGATGCGCTCGCGCAGGCGTCCGATGACGGCCGCGAGGTTGTCGGTGATCACCGCGACGACCTGCTCGTCCTTGGTCCAGCCTGGGCCGAAACCCGTGGTGCCGGAGTCCTGGGCGACGGTGGTGGCCCGGCCGTCCGGGCTGACGCCGATCGCCGTGAGGCGCTCCGCCACCTCGTCGGTGTAGGTGCGGGCGGCCGTGACGATCTCGTCCAGCGCGAGATGCAGGCTGCGGAACTGCGGGCCGACGACGTTCCAGTGCGCCTGCTTGGCGATCAGGCTCAGGTCGATCATGTCGACGAGGGTGCCCTGTAGAGCGTCCCCGGCGACCTTCTGCTGGTCCGGGTTCAACGTGCTGGTGATCGGTCCGGTCATGATCGGAGCTCCTATCCGTGTCGATGTGCCTCCCGGCGGCGACGGACGTCGCGCGCCGGCCGTCCTTCGGACATACTCCCCCGCTTCAACGCTCGCCGCGGTGGCCGAGTTCCGCGCGGCCGCAGGCAACGAAGTGGACACGGGATCCCTTCGGCCCGGAGTGTCCGTGGCAGCCGCGGCCGCGCGGGCGGATGATGGAGGAAGAATCCGTATCGAGGGAGGACAGAGTGATGCAGACGGTCATCGTGTGGATACTGGCCACCCTCCTCTACTGGTGGGGCATACTCTGACGGGAGGTCAGGCCCGCCCCGCCCGCACGCCCTCCTCGACCTTCTTGCCGAGATCGGCGTCGACGTTCGACCAGTATTCGAAGATCCGCTCGTACAACGCCGCCGCGGTCCCCCCGAGGATGTGGCCGACGATGTTGCCCACCAGCCGCTCACGGGCCGCGTCGTCGAGCACCTCGCGGACCAGTGTGCCGGCCTGACCGAAGTCGTCGTCCTCGGCATGCCGGACGTAGCCGGCCCGCACCGCCTCGGTGCCGAACTCCCACAGACCCTCGTCGCCGGCGGCCTGCGGGTCGGCGTGCGGGCCGCCGAAGCTGTTCGGCGCATACACCGGGGTGCCCGGGTCGTTGAACGAGTACCGCATGGCGCCGTCCTTGGAATACGAGTTCACCTCGTTCTTCGGCGCGTTGCCCGGCAGCTGCGCGTGGTTCGCGCCGATGCGGTAGCGGTGCGCGTCGGCGTAGGAGAACACGCGGCCGAGCAGCATCTTGTCCGGCGACAGGCCGATGCCCGGCACGATGTTCGACGGCGCGAACGCGGCCTGCTCGATCTCGGCGAAGAAGTTGCGCGGATTGCGATTCAGCGTCCAGGTGCCGACCTCGATCAGCGGGTAGTCGCGCTGCGACCACACCTTGGTCAGGTCGAACGGGTTGAAGCGATACCCCTCAGCCTCGGCCACCGGCATGATCTGCACCTTCAGCGTCCAGCTGGGGAACTCGCCCCGCTCGATCGCGTCGTGGAGGTCGGCGCGGTGGTAGTCGGGGTCGGTGCCGGCGAGGCGGTCGGCCTCGGCCTGCGTGAGGAATTCGATGCCCTGGTTCGTCTTGAAGTGGTACTTGACCCAGAACCGCTCTCCGGCGGCGTTGACCCACTGGTAGGCATGGGAGCCGAAACCGTCCATGTGGCGCCAGGTTCGGGGGATACCGCGGTCACCCATCAGCCACGTCACCTGGTGGGCGCTCTCGGGTCGCAGCGTCCAGAAGTCCCACTGCATGGTGTGGTCGCGCAGACCCGAACCGGGTAGCCGCTTCTGGGAGTGGATGAAGTCGGGGAACTTGATCGGGTCCTTGACGAAGAACACCGGGGTGTTGTTGCCGACGAGGTCGTAGTTGCCGTCCTCGGTGTAGAACTTCACCGCGAAACCGCGCGGGTCACGCCACGTGTCGGGGCTGCCCTGCTCCCCGGCGACCGTCGAGAAACGAACGAGGGATTCGGTTTTCGCGCCCGGCTGGAACAGCTTGGCCTTGGTGTAGGCACTGACGTCGCCCGTGACGACGAGTTCGCCGAACGCGCCGCCGCCCTTGGCGTGCACGACGCGCTCCGGGACCCGTTCGCGGTTGAAGTGGGCGAGCTTCTCGATCAGGTAGTGGTCGTGCAGCAGTACGGGGCCCTGCGCTCCTGCGGTGAGCGATTCGTCGTCGCTCGCGACCGGGATGCCGACGTTGTTGGTGGTGGGGCGGGGATTCGTCATGGTGATCCTCCTCTGGAAGGGTGCACGCTCCGCGCCACGTCGCCGCGGTGCGGGTCGTAGGCGGAGTGGAGAAATGTTGCGGGACTACGTCTCTCGGCAGTCGGGGCACAGCCCCCAGAACGTCACTTCGGCCTCGTCCACGACGTAGCCGTGGTCGTCCGAGGGCTCGAGGCACGGCGCCGCTCCGACGACGCACTCGATGTCGGTGACCGCGCCACAGCTGCGGCACACCAGGTGGTGGTGGTTGTCGCCGATCCGGGTCTCGTACCGGGCCGGCGAACCCGCGGGTTCGATGCGGCGCAGGAGCCCGGCCCCGACGCACGCCTTGAGCACGTCGTACACCGCCTGCGTGGAGACGGAGCCGAGTTCGCTCCGCACCGCGGCCGCGATCTCGTCCGCGTCGGAATGGGGATGCGCGGCAACCGCACCGAGCACGGCAACACGCGGAGCGGTCACCCGCAGACCCACGGAGCGCAGTTGCGCCGTGGGGTCGAGGTGCTCATCCGCTCGCTGCATGACCCCAGTATGCCCATTTTCTGGAATTAGTCAAGAAAAGGGTAGCGGGATCGGTCCGCACACGATCCCCTGATTCCGCACAACGGACCCGCCGGCCGGGTCTACCCTGCTTCTCAGCCCACCGGAAGAGGTTCGCCATGCGCACCAACCCCCTCTCTCGCGCCTCCGGGATCGCGATCGCGGCCGGCACCGCGCTCACCCTGCTGCTCGGCTGCTCCAGCGGATCCGACACGGAATCCGATCCCTACTCCTACGGCCCCACCGTCGACGTCGGCGACGGCACGGCCCGCACCTACGTCGAGCAGGGTGACGACGGTGCCCCCACCGCGATCGGGGTCCGCTTCTCGGCGACGGCGCTCGACGGCCTCTCCGACGCCCTCGAGGTGCACACGCTCGAGTTCCCGGCCGAGGCGGACGAGACCGCGTTCGACCACCTGACCATGGACTGGAACCCGCACGGGCACGAACCGGTGGGACTGTTCGACCAGCCCCACTTCGACATCCATTTCTACATGATCGGCGCCGAGAAGATTTCCGAGATCGACCCGGCCACACCGGGGTACGCCGAAGCAGCGGCCAACATGCCCGAAGCCCGGTACATGCCGGCCGACTACGTGCCCGCCGGTCCGCCGGAGATGGCGCTCGTCCCGCAGATGGGGATGCACTGGGTCGACGGCACCTTGCCGATCGCGCCGGGACAGTACGACTTCACCCAGATCCTCATCGAGGGATCCTGGGACGGCGAATGGACCTTCATCGAGCCGATGATCACCCGCGACTGGCTGCTCACCCGCCCCACGATCGACGAGCCGGTGAAACAGCCCGAGGCCTATCAGCAGAGCGCGTACTACCCCACCACCTACTCGGTGAGCTTCGACGACCAGGCGCAGGAGTACGTCGTCGAACTCGGTGGACTCACCATGCGAGAGGAGTCGTGACAGTGGTGCACCTTCGCACGTTCGCGGTGCTCGGAGTCGTCGGCGTGACGGCGACGGCGACGGCACTCGTCGTCGGTTCCGTGGCCGGAGCCCAGGGCTCCACGTCCGTCGACGGCCCGCCCCGCCCCGTCGGAAACGGATCGGCGCACACGTACGTCACCGTCGGACCCGACGACACCCCCACCGCGATCGGCGTCCGCCTCGATGCCGCCGCCCTCGACGGCCTTACGAGCGGTCTGCTGCCCACCACCGAGGCCTACGTGCTCGACGTTCCCGACGGGGCGCCCGCGACGGTCGTCGACCATGTCACGCTGGACTGGAACTCTCACGGCCACAATCCGGAACACGGGTTCGACCAGCCGCACTTCGACGTGCACTTCTACCTCGTCGACACCGCGACGGTGGAGTCGATAAACCCGCTCGTCCCCGGGTATCTCGAGCGGGCGGCGAAGCTGCCGGACCCGAAGTACCTCCCGGACGGCTACGCGCCGTCGGATCCCCAGCCAATTCTCGGCACCGTCCCCAACATGGGACTGCACTGGCTCGACACCGCCGAGCCGCACGGGCACTTCACCGAGACGGTCCTGCAGGGCTCGTGGGACGGCCGGCACGTCTTCATCGAGCCGATGATGACCAGGGACTGGCTGGCGTCCCGGCCCGACCTGCACGAGGAACTGCGGCAGCCGAGCGCGTACCAGCAGTCCGGCTACTACCCCACCACCTACTCGGTGACGTGGGACGACGCGGCCGGGCAGTACGTCGTCGAACTCGGTGGGCTCACGATGCGCGAGGCGTCGTGAGCCCACCGCAGGTTCCCTAGCGCACCGTCCGGGCCGGGCCGATGCTCATCCGGCCCGACGTGATGACGATGCCGTGGTGCGTCCCCGGCAGCAGCCACCGTCCCAGGGTCGGGCCCTGCGCCTCGACGCGGACCCGGGCGTAACGGAACCGTCCCCTCAGCCGTGCCGTGGCGCGGGCCTGGCTGCCGTCCGGTTCGGGCTGTGCGAACGCCAGTCCGCCGACGATCGGCAGTTCCGGACCGCGCGGGGTCGCGTCGGTGTCCACCTTCCATGTGTCGCCCGTGGCGGAGAACCGGCCGGTGACGTCGCCGGTGAACGCAGCGAGCACCTTGGGCAGATGCCAGTGCTCCCGCCCGCCGTGCACGGACGCCTCGGAGTCCACGGCGATGAACGGCACGGCCATCGCCGGGATCAGTCCCGGGCGCAGGACGGGACTCGCGAGCACCTCGCGGTAGGGGCCGACGGGCGATTCGAGATAGTCCACCACCATCGCGAGGGTGAACGGCAGGGTCCGGCCGCCGGGGCCGAACTGGGCCGCCCCGGGCGCGCTGCGGTGCCACCACAGGGCCGCGCGCGCCCGCGCCGACCACGGCGGCGGCGCGGACGTCGGCCAGTCGGTACGTTCGTCGGTGCTCTCAGGCACGCTCCACAACACGGGCGGCCTCCTCTCGTCGGACGGGATGGATGGGCAGGCGCAGCGCCGCGGGAGCCGACTCCGGAACGCTGGGCCGCACCGGCCGCACCGGAGTGACCGGCACGTAACCGGATGCGAGCGTCGGGCGTGGATCGGCCTCACCCTTGTTGGGCCACAACGCCATCGCCCGCTCGGCCTGCGCCGTGATGGTGAGCGACGGGTTCACGCCCAGGTTGGCGCTGACCACGGATCCGTCCACGACGTGCAGGCCCTCGTGGCCGTAGGCGCGCAGGTAGGGATCGACGACACCGGACTCGGGCGAGTCCCCGATCACGCAGCCGCCGAGGAAGTGCGCGGTCATGGGAATGTTGGCCAGGTCCGCAACCGATCCGCCCGCGTCGCCGTCGATCTTGTCGGCGACCCGCCGGATGGCCTCGTGACCCACCGGAATCCACTCCGGTGGTGGCGCGCCGGGTCCGCGACGGCTCGTGAGCCGGCGTCCGAACGGCCCGCGCGTGCTCGCCAGTTCGAGGGAGTTGTCGTCGGTCTGCATGACCAGCGCGATCACGGTCCGCTCGGACCAGCGCCGCACCGACAGGGTGCGCAGGACGGCGGCGGGGTTACGGGCCGCCACTGCGAGGAACTTCACCAGCCGCGGTGTCCGGCCCCCACCGTCGACCAGGAGGGCCTGCAACAGCCCGATGGCGTTGCTGCCCTTGCCGTACCGAACCGGTTCGATGTGGGTGTGGTCGTCCGGGTGGAAGGAGGCGGTGATCGCGATGCCGCGGGAGTAGTCCACGGTGCGGTCCTGCGCCGTCGCGGCGAGCACCGCTTCGGAGTTGGTGCGCACCACCGTGCCCAGTCGCGGCGACAACCGCGGCAGGGCACCGGTGTCGCGCATCGCGAGCAGCAGCCGCGACGTGCCGTAGGTGCCGGCGGCAAGCACCACCTGGTCGGCGGTGAACACGGTGTGGCGCTTGCGGATCCGGTTCGTGCTGCGGGTGCGGACCTCGTATCCCCCCTCGGGGCGCGGGCGGATCTCGGTGACGGTGGTGAGCGGATGGATCGTCGCCCCGGCTCGCTCCGCAAGGTACAGATAGTTCTTGACGAGGGTGTTCTTCGCGCCCACCCGGCAACCCGTCATGCAGCCGCCGCACTCGGTGCAGCCGGTGCGCTCGGGCCCGGCGCCCCCGAAGAACGGGTCCGGCACCGTCTTCCCCGGCTCGCCGAAGAACACGCCGACCGGCGTGGTGGTGAACGTCTCGCCGACCCCCATCTCCTCGGCCACCGAGCGCATCACCTCGTCGGCGGGGGTCGTCAGCGGATTCGGGCGCACGCCGAGCATCCGCGCCGCCTGCTCGTAGTACGGTCCGAGCTCGGCCTGCCAGTCGGTGATGTGCCCCCACTGCGGGTCCTGGAAGAACCGGGCCGGCGGCCGGTAGAGGGTGTTGGCATAGTTGAGCGATCCCCCGCCGACGCCGGCGCCCGCCATGACCAGGACGTCGGGCAGCAGGTGGATGCGCTGCACGCCGTAGCAGCCCAGGGCCGGGGCCCACAGGTACTTGCGCAGTCGCCAGCTGGTCTTCGGCAGTTCGTCGTCGGCGAAGCGGCGGCCGGCCTCGAGAACGCCGACGCGGTAGCTTTTCTCGGTCGCGCGCAGCGCGGCGACGCTGCCGCCGAAGCCGGACCCGACGACCAGCACGTCGTAATGGGTCATGCCGCAATCCTTTCCGAAGCGGGACGGGTCACGTAGTTCTCGGGATCGAAGCGCTTGGCCCGGGCGCGGTACCGCCAGGTGAACGTCGGCCACATCACCGAGTTGCGCCCCTTGCGGTCGAGGTACCAGCTGTGGCAGCCGCCCGCGTTCCACACCGTGCCGGCGAGGGCGGGGTCGAGTTCGGCGTTGTAGTCGCGCTGCGCGCCGGCGGTCACCTCGACGGTGGCCAGTTCCCGGGACCGCATGGTGCGCAGGGCGTCCGCGATGTAGGCGGCCTGCGATTCGAGCATGTACACGATCGAGCTGTGGCCGAGGTTGGTGTTCGGCCCGTACATCAGGAAGAGGTTGGGGAAGCCGTGGACCGAGACGCCCAGGTAGGCGCTGGGGCTGCCGTTCCAGGACTCGGCCAGGGTGCGGCCGTCGTGCCCCCGGATGTGCCGGGCCACGGGCGGTTCGGTGACGGTGAAGCCGGTGCCGAAGATGACGGCGTCGACCTCGTACTCGTTGCCGGTCTCGTCGACGACACCCTTCTCGGTGACCGCGGTCAGCCCGGAGGCAACCACGGTGACGTCGGGCCGGGTGATCGCCGGGAACCAGTCGTTGGACAGCAGGATCCGCTTGCACATGATCCGGAACCCCGGGGTGAGCTTCGTCCGCAACTCCGGATCCGGGACCTGCTTGTCGAGGACCGACAGCGCTCGGCGCTCGAACAGCGGCACGAGCCACCGGCGCGCGAACGGCCGTGTCATCCCGACGACGTACGTTTCCTTCTGCCCGTAGACGGCCCCACGAACGATCTTCTGCGCGAGCGGGAAACGCCGGTAGAGGGCGCGCACCGGACGCGCAATGGTGTGATCGTGCTTGGGCATGACCCACGAGGCGGTGCGCTGGAACAGCGTCAGGTGCCCGACGGTGTCGACGATGGCGGGCACGAACTGGATCGCGGAGGCGCCGGTGCCGATCACGGCGACGCGCTTGCCGCGCAGGTCGTAGTCGTGGTCCCACTCTGCCGAGTGGAACATCTTGCCGCGGAACATTTCCAGGCCCGGCACCTTCGGGAGGGTCGGGGTGGACAGCGCGCCGGTCGCCGAGACCAGCACGTCGGCGGTGAGGTCGCCACGCGACGTCGACACGATCCAGCGGGCGCTCTCGTCGTCCCACTGCGCGTCGCGCAGTTCGCACCCGAACATCGTCCGGTCGGTGACGCCCTGTTCCGTCGCGACCCGCCGCAGGTAGGCGTAGATCTCCTCCTGGGTGCCGTGGGCCTTCGACCAGTCCGGTTCGGGCGCGAAGGAGAACGAGTACAGCGCGCTCGGCACGTCGCAGGCCGCACCCGGGTAGGTGTTCACCCGCCAGGTGCCGCCGACGTCGTCGCCCCGCTCGATCACGAGGACGTCGGCGCGCGGGTCCTCACGCAGCAGCGTGGCCGCTATGCCGATGCCCCCGAAACCGGCCCCCACGACGAGCGTGTGGACGTGCGGCGGGAGGGTCTCGATGCTCACTTCATCACCAGTTCCTTCCAGACCGGGAGCAGCCGCTCCCGGATCTCACGATCCGATTCGGGGGTACGCATCAGGGCGGCGACGGCGAGTCCGCGGGCCAGCTCGATGCTCAGGTCGATTCCGTCGGGGCCCATCCGGTCCCCCATGATCTCGAGGCAGCCGACCCGCAGCGCGTCGGAGACCTTGCGCTCGAGGGGGATCACCGCCTCGTGCAGGGCGGGATCGGTCCGGGCGGCCACCCACAGCTCGAGCGCGGCGTGGAACAGCGGTCCACGGAACGCGTCGGTGAGGACGTCGAGGCCACGCTCGGGGTCCGGGCTGGCCTCGAGGATCTCCGTGAGGCGCTTGTCGACGAGGTGCTCGACCGCGGCGACGACGAGCGATTCCTTGGTCGGGAAGTGATGCAGCTGCGCACCCCGGGACACCCCGGCCCGTTGGGCGATGACCTGGGTGGTGGTGCGGGCGTAGCCGAGTTCGACGAGCGAGTCGACGGCCGCGTCCAGGAGTTTCGCCCGGGTCACGGCGGTGCGCTCGGCCTGCGTGCGCCCCGTGCCCTTAGATGTGGTTCGAGTCACAAGAACGGACGGTAACAGCAAAACAACAAACAGTCCAGACTGCTTGCAAGTTTTTAGCGGAGATACATATCCGCAGCTGAGGGCGCCGGCCACCCGGAAAGCGGATGGATTTCAACCGTTGACTATTTCAATCATTATTGATCTACTGTGATCTGCGCGACAAACCACGAGGTCGCAGAAGGAGGACCGCCGTCTCCATGAGTGCCGTGTCGCTCGAACGCACCATCTACGAATCCGACCACGACGCGTTCCGCGAAACCGCGCGACGCTTCGCCGAGCGCGAGGTCGCGCCCCACCTCGCGGAGTGGGCCGCGGCGGGCCGCGTCGATCGCGAGCTGTACCGGCAGGCCGGCAAGCTCGGCCTGCTCGGTGTCGCCGTGCCGGAACGGTTCGGCGGCGGGGGCATCGACGATTTCCGGTTCGGCGCCGTGCTCATCGAGGAACTCGCCCGCGTCGGCGCCCAGGCCGTCACGATGGGCTTGTCGGGATTCAACGACCTGGTCGCCCCGTATTTCGCGGCCCTCGGCACCGATGAGCAGAACCATCGCTGGCTCGCCCCCATGGTCGCCGGCGAGACGATCGGCGCGATCGCCATGACCGAACCCGGCGCCGGCAGCGACCTCGCCGCCGTCGCCACCACCGCGCTTCCCGACGGCGACCACTTCGTGCTGAACGGCAGCAAGATCTTCATCTCCAACGGCCTGCTCGCCGACACGATCATCGTCGTCGCGAAGACCGATCCCGCCGCCGGGAAGAACGGGGTGAGCCTGCTCGTCGTCGAGGACGGCATGCCGGGGTTCACGAAGAACGGTCCGCTCGACAAGGTGGGCCTGTCCGCGCAGGACACCGCCGAGCTGGTGTTCGACGACGTCCGCGTGCCCCGCGCCAATCTGCTCGGCGAGGAGAACCGGGGCTTCGGCTATCTGCGGCACAACCTGCCGCAGGAGCGGCTCAGCATCGCGGTGACCTCCATGGCCCTGATGACCCGCACCTTCGAGACGGCGCTGCGCTACGCCACCGACCGCACGGCGTTCGGGCAGCGCATCGCCGACTTCCAGGCCAACCGCTTCTACCTCGCCGAACTGGCCACCGAGATCGAGATCGCGCAGGTGTTCGTGGACCGTTGCATCCTCGACGCCGCCCACGGCCGGCTCGACGAGGTGACGGCGGCGATGGCCAAGTGGTGGGTCACCGAACTGCATCTGAAGGTGGTGCACCGGGCCGTGCAGCTGCACGGCGGCTACGGGTTCATGAAGGAGTACGACGTCGCCCGCGACTATCTGGACTCCCGGGCCGGGACCCTCTACGGCGGCACCACGGAAATCATGAAGGAGATCGTCGGCCGCCGGCTCACCCGGACGTAGTCGCTTCGGCCACAGACCATCCCGAATCCCAAGGCATCGAGGAGATCCCGTGCTCAACCAAGGTACCGGAACCTGGCCGCACCGACGCGCCCGGCAGGCCCCCGACGCGGTCGCGCTCGACTTCCGCGGCACCACCGTCACCTACCGCGAACTCGACGAGCGGGTCACCCGGCTCGCCCACGCCCTGCGCGCCCGGGGTATCGGCCCCGGAGACCGGGTCGCGCTGTTGTCCGCGAACCACCCCGCCTACCTCGAGGTGCTCTTCGCCGCCGGCCTGCTCGGGGCCGTGTTCGTGCCGCTCAACGCCCGGCTGACCACCCACGAAGTGGAGTACTGCCTGGCCGACTCCGGCAGCGCCGTCCTGATCCATTCCGCCGCCCTCGCGGACGTCGCCGACGCAGCCGCCACCGCGGCCGGCACCGCCCGGCGCGTGGTCCTCGACGGGGAACCCGACGGCCGGGCCGTCGGCTACGAGGAGATCATCGCGACCGCTCCCGCCGACCGTCTCGATGTCCCGGTCACGCACGACGACCCGTGCTTCATCATGTACACCTCCGGCACCACGGGCCGGCCCAAGGGCGTCGTCCTCACCCACGGCAACGTGGTGTTCGCAGTGATGAATCCGATCGTCGATCTCGACTTCCTCTCCGACGAGGTGGCCCTGGTCGCCGCACCGCTCTTCCATACCGCCGCCTTGAACTTCGTCGCCCTGCCGACCCTGCTCAAGGGCGGCACCGTGATCATCGAGGAAGGCTTCGAAGCCGGGCAGATCCTGCACCTGATCGAGACCAAGAGGGTCACCTACTCGTTCGGGGTGCCCACGATGCTCGACGCGATGAGCGCCCACCCGAACTGGGACCGCACCGATCTGAGTTCGATCCGTCGCTGGATCGTAGCCGCCGCACCGGTACCGCCGCGGACCCTGCAGACCTACACCGCCCGCGGCGTCCGCCTCTGCCAGGGATACGGATTGACCGAGACCGGTCCGGGCGCACTGATCCTCACGCCCAAGGATGCCGAGCGCAAGCTCGGCACCGCGGGCGCCCCGCACTTCTTCACCGACGTGCGCGTCGTCGACCCGGACGGCACCGAGGTCGCCCCCGGCGACCGCGGCGAGATCCAGATCTCCGGCCCGAACGTGATGCGGCGGTACTGGAATCGCCCCGACGCCACCGCCGACGCGTTCACCAGCGACGGCTGGTTCCGCTCCGGCGACGTGGGGGTTCCCGACGAGGACGGCTTCGTCACGATCGTCGACCGGCTCAAGGACATGATCATCTCGGGTGGCGAGAACATCTATCCCGCCGAGGTGGAGGCCGCCATCCTCGACCTGCCCGGCGTGCTCGGCTGCGCCGTCTTCGGTGTGCCCGACGAGAAGTGGGGTGAGGTGGGCCGGGCCGCCGTCACCCTCGCCGACGGCGCCACCCTCACCGAGGACGAGCTGTTCGCCTTCCTCGGCGAGCGCCTCGCCAGGTACAAGATCCCCAAGTCCCTCCTCGTTCTCGACGAGATCCCCCGCAACGCCACCGGAAAGATCCGCAAGGACAAGTTGCGCGAGCAGTACGCCCACTGACCCGACCGCCACTGCAGGAGCTCCCATGACCGTCACCGCATCCGCGGACATCACTGCGGCCCAGAGAAAGAAGGAAGTTCGACGCGTCGTGCTGTCGAGCTACCTGGGCAGCACCATCGAGTTCTACGACTTTCTGCTCTACGCGACCGCGGCAGCGATCGTCTTCGCACCCGTGTTCTTCTCGGACCTGTCCCCGCTCGCCGGGACCATCGCGTCGATGGGCACGTTCGCCGCGGGCTACCTGGCCCGCCCTTTCGGCGGCGTCGTCTTCGGGCACTTCGGCGACAGGTACGGCCGCAAGTCGATGCTGCTGATCTCCATGACGGTCATGGGCGTCGCGTCGTTCCTCATCGGTCTCGTCCCGCCGGCGTCGGCGATCGGATCCTGGGCCGCAATCATTCTCGTGCTGCTGCGCGTGTGCCAGGGCATCGCCGTCGGCGGTGAGTGGGGCGGCGCGGCGCTCATGTCCCTCGAGCACGTCGGAGGGCGGGGGCGCGGCTTCGCCGCCTCGTTCACCAACGCCGGCGCACCCACCGGTTCACTGCTCGGCACCCTCGCCCTGGCGCTGGTGGCGCTGCTGCCCGAGGACGACTTCCTGTCGTGGGGCTGGCGCATCCCGTTCCTGCTGTCCGCGGTGATGCTGGCCGTCGGCCTGTTCGTCCGGGCGAGGGTGTCCGAGAGCCCGCTGTTCCGGGAGGCGATGGCCAAGCAGGCCGAGGTGGATGCCACCGCGGTCGACAGGCGGACCCCGCCGATCCTGAGCATCCTGCGCCGTCCGCGGAACCTGCTGCTCGTCGCCCTGGGGTGCATGGCCAGCTTCGGCATCCAGACCATGTTCACCACGTTCGCCATCGGGTACGCGTCTCATTCCGGGGTGACCCGATCGCAGGCGCTCATGGCGTTCGCCGTCTGCCAGTTCATCGCGATCTTCACCCTGCTCGGATTCGCCCGCCTCTCCGACCGCGTCGGCCGGCGACCGGTGATGCTGTTCGGTCTCGGCGCGTTCGTCGTGCTGATCGTGCCGATCCTGGCGCTGCTGTCGTCCGGCAACGTCGCCCTGGTGACGCTCGGGTTCGTGCTCGGCTTCGGCGTCTGCCAGTCCGCGACCTACGGTCCGATGGCGGCGTACATCGCCGAGCAGTTCGGCACCGCGGCCCGGTACACCGGCGCCTCGCTCGGCTACCAGGGCGCGACACTGCTCGGCGCGGGCTTCACGCCGGTGATCCTCGCGTCGCTGCAGGCGGCCGCCGGCGGCGGCACCGGCCTGGTCGCGGCGTTCATGATCGGGCTGGCAGTCCTGAGCGCGGTGTTCATCCTCCTGGCGAAGGAGAGCAAGGACCGCGACCTGAGCACGTACGAGCACTGAATCCCTCGAACGGTGAAGGGCGCGCAGGGACTTCCCTGCGCGCCCTTCGTCGTTCAGCGCCGCGTCGGCACGTGACCGATCCCGGCCTCGAGGTGGTTCGGATCGATGCGGTCGAGCGTCGCGGAACGGATGGTCGGCACTGCGCCCATCGCAGAGTCGCCGGCATATTCGGATGCGCCCCGCCGGCGCCGCGACCACAATCGTCGGGACGGAACCGACGAAGGAGACACAGCCGATGGTGCAGCCACGTTCCCGGGACTTCGCTCAGGTCGACGTGTTCGCCGCCGAGCCGTACCGGGGAAACCCGGTCGCGGTCGTCCTCGACGGCGCCGGCATCCCCGACGAGGCGATGGCGCAGTTCGCGGCGTGGACGAACCTGTCCGAGACCACGTTCGTCCTTCCCCCGACGACCCCCGAGGCCGACTACCGGCTGCGCATCTTCACCCCCGGCGCGGAGATCCCGTTCGCCGGCCATCCCACGCTCGGCTCGGCGCACGCGTGGCTCGAGGCCGGCGGCGTGCCGAAGACTCCGGGCCTTCTCGTCCAGGAATGCGGAGCCGGACTCGTCGAACTGCGCCACACCGACGAGTCGGCAGCGTTCCGCGCCCCCGAGCTGGTCCGTCGCGGCGACCTCGACGAGGACCACCTGGCCCGCATCGCCCGTGGCCTCGGGATCGCGCGCGAGCGGATCGTGGCCCACAACTGGGTCGACAACGGGCCCGGCTGGGCTGCGGTCCTGCTCGAGTCCGCGCAGGACGTGCTCGACCTCGAACCCGACGACCAGCACATGCGCGACCTGATGCTCGGGGTCGTCGGCCCCTACCCGCCGGGATCGCCGCAGCAGTTCGAGGTCCGCGCCTTCGCCGCGCCCGTCGGCGTCAAGGAGGACCCGGTGACGGGAAGCCTCAACGCCGGTGTGGCCCAGTGGCTGATCGGCGCCGGCATCGCTCCGGCCGACTACCGGGCGAGCCAGGGGACGCGCGTCGGCCGCCGCGGCATCGTGACCGTGCACTCGTCGGGCGACGAGGTGTGGATCGGCGGACACAGCACGACGTGCATCCGCGGGACCGTGCACCTGTAGGAGCCGGTCGTGACCGGGGCCCGCTCCTCCGAACCCGGGTGGGCGACTACGCCGACAGCACCCGGGCCAGATCGGCCGGAACCGGCATCGGCGTCGTCAGGCCGGCGGCGACCCGTCCGGTGTTGCCTTCGGGATACCGCCCGGTCATCGAACCGGGAGCAGCGACGACGATCCGCACGACCTGCCCGAGGGCCTCGCGGCGGTCACGGCAGCGCAGCGCCAGGGCGAACATCGCGACGTGATTGCAGGTGTGCAACCACGGATCCGGCTGAGACAGGATGTGCGCCCGTTCGAGGTGGCGCCACCGTTGCCGCGGGTCGCCGGCGGTTTTCGACGCGGACATCTCCCGTCGGTAGAGGTCCCGGGCGGCGGTACCGATGCGCGGCATGACCGATCCTTTCGGTGAACGTTGTCGAGCGAGTTGTCAGCAGCATTCCTCGGTCTCGGCTACCGAGCAAGAACGGGCCGCCACGGGTCGATCGTTCACACATGTGCGTGGCCGGAATTCCCGCTCCCCCTCTGCGCCACGAGTGATTCGAGGACGGTCAGGACCGTAGTGACCGCAGCGGCCCACGTGGTCGTCGTCGCTCTCGCACCGACGGCCCTCGTCCTCACCCTTCTCGCCGTGACGAAGGACGGCGGCGTCCCTGTCGCCGCAGGCGCCACTAGGATCGGCGGTCAGGTGCCGATCACAGCAGTCGAGGACGGGTGATGGAAACTCTCGCACGCTACGTGGAACTGTTCGTGCCGATGCTCTGGCTCGGGATGGTGCTCGCCATCTCCTTCCTCGAAGCACCCCTGAAGTTCCGGGCGCCGGGAATCACCATCCCCCTCGGACTCGGTATCGGTCGCCTGGTGTTCCGGGCGCTCAACACGGTGGAGGGGGTCCTCGCCCTCGTGCTGATCGCGGCGTGCCTGGTCTCGTCGCCCGGTACGACCGGGTGGATCCTGCTCCTCGTGACGGTGGCCGTGCTGGCGGTCCAGGTGGCGGTGATCCGCCCGCCGCTGACGCGCCGCTCGAACCGCATCCTCGCGGGGGAGGACGCACCCCGCTCGAAGGTGCACTACGCCTATGTGGCGCTCGAGATCGTCAAGGTCGCCCTGCTGATCGCGCTGGCGATCGTGCTGGCGCGCACGTTCGTCTGACGCCCCCGGCGCACCGGGCTCGTTGCTCCGCCCGAACAGCGCGTGTCCTCGGCGCGGTGCACCCCCGCCCGGCGGGGCCGCCGTCACCTCGGGTCGTGTCGGCTCACCCGGCGGGCCGCTCCTCGGTCGGCGACGTCGTGGCGCCACCCGGGGTCTCGGAGGGCTCCGCCGACTTGCGGGTCTCGTCGGCCACCGGCCGGCCGGCACCCCCGGTGCTCGCCTCTTCCCCGTCGTCCGGTGCGGGACGGACATCCCCGCGCTCCGTCCGTCCCTCGTAGGGCGGGACGACCGCGTCCGCATCCCCGACCGTCGTGGTGTGCCCGGGTCGGTGCGACCCCGCGTCGCCGGGGTCGGCGGAGATCATCTCGTCGTCCTCGAACGCGCCGGCGGGGCGGTCCGCGGGCCCTCCTCCGGGGCCGGTGGAGCCCATGTCGCGCGAGCCGGGGGCACCCCGCTCCGACTGCGGTTCCTCTTGCCTTCCGGTTCCGTCGTTCATCGCTTCTCCTCGGGGATTCGAGCATTCCGACGAATGGACCCCCTCGCTCCATCCGAGCACGCGGCGCCGCGTTTGTCGACAGTCGATCTCGCCGGGGAGACGGCAGGACGCCCCACTGCGGACCGCGCCGCACGAAGGTCCCGGCGGAACGGGACGAACCGGCCCGACGGCCGAAAGCCTGTTCAGTTGTTCAGGTGGGCAGCTAGAATCGCGTCGACGCATCCTCACGTCTCGGAGGTTCTTCCGATGGACGTCGTAGCCATGCACATGAGCGACGGTCTGCTCGACGCGCGGACCTCGCTGGTGTTCTTCGTCGTTGCCGCGCTCGGCCTCGCGGTGGCGCTCCGCAAGGCCCGGTCCGAGCTCGACGAGCGCACCGCTCCCCTGGCCGGCCTCGTCGCGGCGTTCGTCTTCGCCCTGCAGATGATCAACTTTCCGGTCCTGCCGGGCGTGAGCGGGCACGTACTCGGCGGCGCGCTCGCCGCCGTCCTGGTCGGTCCCGCGACCGCCGCCCTGTGCCTGACGGTCGTGCTGGTCGTGCAGTCACTGCTCTTCGCCGACGGCGGTCTCACCGCCCTCGGCGCCAACGTCACCAACATGGCCCTGCTCGGCGTCGTCGCCGGGTACGGCACGGCCGTGGCGCTGCGTCCGCTGCTGCGCCGGTACCCGTGCGGACCGGCCCTCGGCGTGATCTCTTTTGCCGCAGCGCTGGTCGCGACGGTCGCCGCGGCGACGGGGTTCCTGGTCGAGTACGCGGTCGGCGGCACCGCCGGGTCCGCCGGCACCGTCGCTGCGTTCCTGCTCGGCACCCACGTTCTCATCGGCGCCGGGGAGGGACTCGTCACCGCCGTCACCGTCGTCGCGGTGGCCCGGGCGCGGCCCGACATCGTCCATCTGCTCCGCCCGCTGCGGCAGCCGACCCGGGCACCGGCATGACGCGCCGGCGTGTCCTGATCCTGTTCGCGGTGGCGGCGTTCCTGTGCGCGGGGGTGCTGTCGTACCTTGCCGATTCGAGCCCCGACGGACTCGAGGCCGCGACCGCGCGGGGGTGTGCCGTGGTCGAGGTCGACGGTAGCGCCACCGTTACCGGGGAGTGCCCGGCGAGTGCGGCCACCGACCATCCGTGGGACGCAGGTCCGCTGGCCGGTTACACGGTCGGCGGCCACGCCGGATCCACCGGCGTGGCCGGGGTTCTCGGCGTCGCCGTGACCTCGGCGGTGGCCGCCGCGCTGTTCCGTGTGCTCGTCCGTCGACGGGACGCATCCGGGAACAGGACTCCGGGAGCGCGGCCGTGACCACCGCGCTGCGGAGCGGGCCTGCACGCGCGACGACTGCTGTACACCGCCTGCCCACCGAGGTGAAGATCGTCGCGGCAACGGCATTCGTCTTCGTCGTGGTCGCCACTCCGCGCGAGGCGATGTGGGCGTTCGCCCTCCATTTCGCGGTCGTCGCGGCGATCTGCGTACTCGCCGGGATCCGCTGCGCCTGGCTGGCGCCGCGCATGTCGATCGAGGCACCGTTCGTCGTGCTCGCCGTCCTGCTCCCGTTCGCCGAGGCCGGCGAGCGGGTCGGCGTCCTGGGGTTCTCCCTGTCGGTTCCGGGCCTGTACGCGGCGTGGGGCATCCTGGTCAAGGGCACCCTCGGGGTGCTCGTCTCCCTCGTCCTCGCGGCGACCACCCCGGCTCGGGACCTGCCCGCCGGCCTGGCCCGCCTGCGGGTTCCGGCACTGATCACGACCGTAGCGGTGCTCATGCTGCGCTATCTCGAACTGCTTGCCGCCGAGGCAAACCGAATGCACCGCGCCCGGATCTCTCGTGGCGACGACCCACGCACCGTCTACCGCATCGGAGCGACGGCCCGCGGAATCGGGGGGCTGTTCGTCCGTGCCTACGAGCGCGGTGAGCGGGTGCATCTGGCCATGCTCTCCCGCGGATTCACCGGTGCCGTCCCGGCCTTCGGTCCTCCCGCCACCGCGGTGGCCTGGGCCGCGGGCCTGCTGCCGGCCGCCGTCGCCGGTGCCGTGTGCGCCGCCGCCTGGGTGACGGCATGACCGCGGAGCCGGCCGTGCTGCTGTCGGGGGTACGGCACGTCCACCCCGACGGGCACTGCGCCCTCGACGGCGTCGACCTCGCCGTCGCCGCCGGTGAGCGGGTCGCGGTCCTCGGCCCGAACGGCGCCGGCAAGACCACCCTGATGCTGCATCTGAACGGCGTACTGGTGCCGTCGTCCGGGACCGTCCGGATCGGCGGGCTGCCGGTCGCGCGGCACACCCTGCGGGAGATCCGGCGACGTGTCGGACTGGTGTTCCAGGATCCCGACGACCAGTTGTTCATGCCGACCGTCGCACAGGACGTGGCGTTCGGGCCCGCCAACTTCGGCGTTCCCGCAGCCGAACTCGACGCCCGGGTCCGCGAGGCCCTCGAGGCGGTCGGCATGACCGAGCACGCCGACCGCAACACCGCACACCTGTCCGCGGGTCAGCGTCGACGGGTCGCCCTCGCCACCGTGCTGGCGTGCCGGCCCGACGTTCTGGTCCTGGACGAGCCGTCCACCGACCTCGACCCCGTCGCCCGCCGGGAACTGGCCGAGGTCCTCCTCGGCATCGACGGCACCCTGCTGCTGGTCACCCACGACCTCCCGTACGCCGCGCAGTTGTGCAGCCGGGCCGTGATCGTGAGCGACGGACGACTCGTCGCGGACGGTCCGATCACCACCCTCCTCGCCGACACCGAACTGCTCGCCGCGAACCGGCTGGAACTGCCGTGGGGTTTCGCCCTGCCGCAGACCGATCCGTGCTGAGCGTTGTCACCCCGCGGCGAGCCGGCCGTTGGTGCGGTCGAGCTGCCGCATCGTCGCGGCTTCGAGCCGCTCCACCTCCTCCTCCCCGAGCCGGTCACACAGGAAATCCCAGTGCAGCGCGACATGTTCTCCGCGCCGCAGTCCCGGCACGAACACACCGGCACCGGTGCGGCGCCGTACCGTCTCGGCGCGTTCCGCGCCGAGACGCAGGCGGGCACCGTCGAACTCGAGCCGGCGACTGCGCACCGTCGCCGTGTCGGCTTCGATGTCGACGACGGTGCCCCAGCGGATGCGGCACGAGTCGAGAACCTGTACCGGCTGGGGCATCCCGGTGGTCAGCAGTCGCGACCACGGGTACACCCCCAGCACGTGGAACGCGTGCGTCGGCGCCGCCTCGGCAAGCAGCTCGGGTGTCAGGTGGGTCCAGTAGTGACCGGCCCGCGTGCCCAGCCGCTCGAGCAGCCGCGTCCCGAACGCCACCGGATCGATCCGGTCCGTCAGCGCGTTCCCGGTCCAGTAGGCGCGCACCACCTCTGCGTCGAGGGGGTCGCTCCGGCCGGCCAGGGCCGCGATCAGCTCCTGGTAGGGCCACGCTCCGGTGAACCGCCGGGCGGCGGCCACGACCGCCGCGCCGTCGCCGTGCCCGCACGCTGCGGCCTCGAGGGCCGCCGCCCCTGCCGGGCCGCAGTAGCCGAGTGCGTTCGGCGCATGGGCGTAACGGGCGAAGAGCCGCTGCCCTTCCGTCACCACTGCCCCTCCGTCACTGCCACGGATCAGGCCGTTCCGCGTTGCCCCACCAGCGCCGCGGTGTCCCGGTGCAGCCGGCCGAAGTTGTAGTAGGCGGCACACGCCCCCTCCGGTGACACCATGCAGGTGCCGATGGGGGTCTCCGGCGTGCACGCCGTGCCGAAGACCTTGCACTCCCACGGTTTGATGACGCCCTTGAGCACCTCGCCGCACTGACATGCCTTCGGGTCGGCGACGCGCAGCCCGGGCATCGAGAACCGCTGCTCGGCGTCGAAGTCCGCGTAGTCAGGGTGGATGCCGAGCGCGCTCTGCGAGATGAATCCGAGGCCGCGCCACTCGAAGTGCGGCCGCAGCGCGAACGTCTGCGCCATCAGCCGGAGTGCCTGCACGTTTCCCTCGGGCCGCACCACCCGGCTGTACTGGTTCTCCACCTCGCACCGGCCGTCCCGGATCTGCCGCAGCAGCATGTGCACCGAGGCGAGGATGTCGAGCGGCTCGAACCCGGCCACCACGATCGGTTTTCCGTACACGGCGGGGACGAAGCGATAGGGACGCAGTCCCACCACGGTCGACACGTGACCCGGTCCGAGGAATCCCGAGAGCCGCAGATCCGGCGACTCGAGGATCGCCTTGATGGGCGGGACGATCGTCACGTGGTTGCAGAACACCGTGAAGTTGCTCAGGCCGAGCTGTCTCGCCCGCACGAGCGTCACCGCCGTGGACGGGGCGGTGGTCTCGAATCCGACGGCGAAGAACACCACATGCCGGTCCGGGTGGTCCACCGCGATCTTCAAGGCGTCCAGCGGGGAATACACAAATCGGACGTCGGCGCCGCGGGCCTTGGCCTCGAGCAGGTTCCCGCGCGAGCCGGGCACCCGCATCATGTCCCCGAACGTCGTGAACACCACGTTCGGTTGCTCGGCCAGCCACATGGCGTCGTCGATGCGGCCCATGGGGATCACGCACACCGGACAGCCGGGGCCGTGCACCAGCTCCACCGACGCGGGCAGCAGGTGTTCGATGCCGTGCCGGTAGATGGTGTGGGTGTGGCCGCCGCACACCTCCATGAACTTGAACTCCTCCCCGGCGGCGAGGTCGGTGATCGAGGCCACCAGGGCGCGCGCCGCCGCGGGGTCGCGGAACTCGTCGACGAATTTCATGATCCTGCTCCGCCTTTCATCCGGTGCTCACGCGATCTCGGACGCGTTGAAGGCTTCGATCTCGTTGACGTAGTCGGCGCCCATCTTCCGCACCTGATCGAGGGTCAGCTTCGCCTCGTCCTCGTCGATCCGGGCCATCGCAAAGCCGACGTGCACCAGCACCCAGTCCCCGACCTGCAGGCCGGTGCCGGCGAGCAGCCGGACGCTGATGGTCCGCTGCACGCCGTTGACGTCCACCTTCGCCAGATGCTGGGCGGGGTCGACCATGTCGACCACCCGGCCGGGAATCCCCAGGCACATTGCGTCTCTCCTCACTTCAGCAGATCCGGGGCAGCGGATCGCCCACGAGCATGTCCACGATCCGGCTGCCCCCGAACGCGGTACGCAACGCGACGATGCCCTCCGGTTCGGCCAGGATCTCCCCGATCTCCGCGGCGTCGCCGCCGCCGGGGCACGCTCGCAGTGCGGCGAGGGCGGCGTCCGCCTCGTCCGGGGCGACGACCGCGACGAACTTGCCCTCGTTGGCGACGTACAGCGGGTCGATGCCGAGCATGTCGCACGCCCCGGTCACCGTCGGCCGGATCGGCAGCGCGGCCTCGTCGAGCACCACCGCCAGGCCGGTGGCCTGCGCCAGCTCGTTGCAGACGGTGCCGACGCCACCGCGGGTGGGGTCGCGCATCCACCGGGTCGACGGCGCGGCCGCGAGCAGGGCCGCCACCATCTCGTGCACCGGCGCCGTGTCGGAGGCGATGTCCGCTTCGATCGCCAGGTCGCCGCGGGCCAGCAGCACCGCCATGCCGTGATCGCCGAGCGTCCCGGAGATCAGCACCCGGTCGCCGGGACGCACCAGGTCGGCCCCGAGGCGGCGCCCGGCGGGTACCAGGCCGACCCCGGCGGTGCTGATGTAGAGACCGTCGGCGGCGCCCCGGCCCACCACCTTGGTGTCACCGGTGACGATCTCGACCCCGGACCGGGTGGCGGCCGCAGCCATGTCGGCGACGATCTCGCGCAGCCGCGCGATCTCGAAGCCCTCCTCGATGACGAACGCCGCGGACAGCCACCGCGGCCGCGCGCCCGACACGGCGAGGTCGTTGACCGTGCCGTGGACGGCCAGGTGCCCGATCGAGCCGCCCGGAAACGACAGCGGCTTCACGACGAACGAGTCCGTCGAGAACGACAGTCTCTCCCCGGACGCGAGGCGCACGGTGGCGGCGTCGCCGAGTTGCTCGAGTTCGGTGTTGCGGAAGGCGTCGACGAACACCGAATCCACCAGTGCCGCGGAGGCCTTGCCCCCGGCGCCGTGCGAGAGCGAGATCACCGTGTCGCGCAGGCGCGGCCGGCGCCGCCGGAACGCCTCGATCCGTTCGAGGACCCGGTCCTCGCGTTCGGCCGATGTGCTCACCGTCCACCTCCCGTCGCCGATTCCGCGCGCGCCAGGTGTTCCTGCGCGGCCGACCACAGCCGGTACCCGATCAGGGCATGGCTCTCCTGGATCCGGTGGATGCTCTGCGAGCGGATCGTGAAGCAGAAGTCGAGATCGTCGGTGGCGGCCATCCGGCCGCCGTCGTGCCCGGCGAATCCGATGGTGAGCAGTCCCCGCCGCCGCGCCTCCGCCAGCGCCGTCATCAGGTCGTCGGAGTTGCCGGACGTGGACAGCGCGATCGCGACGTCGTCGCCGTGCGCGTGGGCGATGATCTGCCGCGAGAAGATCAGCTCGAACCCGACGTCGTTGCCGAGCGCCGTCACCACCGCCTGGTCCGCGGCGAGCGACCAGGCCGGCACCGGCCGTCCCCGGGCCGGCCGGCTGAACAGCGTCGCCAGGGTCGCCGCGTCGGTGGAGCTGCCGCCGTTGCCGAAGGTGTAGAGCCGGCCGCCGCGAGCGAAGCGCTCGGCCATGCGCTGCCCCGCCGCGACGAGGTCCTCGCCCCATTCGTCCAGCGAAGCCCGTTGCAGACGCGCGCTGTCGGCCGCCTTGCCGCGGGCCGATTCCGCAAGGTCGCGCAACAGGGCGGTGGCGTCGTGCTCCTGCGCGTCGATGAACGGGTACAGGAAGTCGGTGTCGTCCGGTTCGGTACTCACAGCCGTCCCCCCGCGTCGAGTTCCCGCGCGTCGAGTCTGGTGAGGGCGACGCCGCCGTGCACCAGCACCAGGTCGCCGGGCGCGACGTCGCCGAGGAGGGAGACGTCGACCCGCTCCCGGCCGGCCGCGGTCCGCACCGGCGCGGCGCCGGTGTCGTCGGCCGGCCACACCACCTCGCCGAGCCGGCCCTCGTCGCTGCAGGTCACGCACACCTCGTCGGTGCAGCCCGGGTCGGTGAGCAGGCCGGGATGCTCGAAGCACACGTGCGTCAGTTCCCACAGCAGGTGGTACAGCAGCACGAACCGCCCGGTGGCGGGCACCATCGGATCGTCCGAGTCCACCCACAGCACGTGGGTGGCTGCGCCGGGCGCGGGCCGCGGACCCGAGCCGATCCAGATCGTGTCGGTGCCCCACGCGGGTGCGCGCCGGGCGATCTCGCGCACGGCCGGCTGATCGGCGGAGGCGACCGCCAGGATGACGTCGCCGGGGCGGGCGGCGACCCGGCACTGGGCGACCGGGTCCGGCTCCACGAGCGACACCGATGGCAACGCCCGCTTACCCATGATCACGGGGTGCACGAACTCGACCGCCACGTGATGGGCGTGCGGCTCCCACTGCGGGGACACCACCCACAGGGTCGCCCCGGCATGGAACCGGCGGGCCAGGCTCAGCGCCGTCGTGGCGAGGTCGGCGGCGAGTTCCGCGCCGATCGGCTCGGTGTCGTGTGTCGATGTCATCGCGCTCGTCCCGTCCCGGCAGGGTCCACGGCCCGGCTGCGTGCGAACGCGGCACCGAGCGCAGCCTGCCCCAGCGACAGGCCACCGTCGTTCGGTGGCACCCGCCTGTGTGTCAGCACCTCGAACCCTCTGTCCTGCAGCATAGTTCGCACCATGCCCAGCAGGAGCCGATTCTGGAACACGCCGCCCGTCAAGCCGATGGTGCGCACCTCCGCCGCATCGGCGATCCGGGCCGCCAGCCGCACTGTTGCCGATGCCAGCGCACGGTGGAATCCCGCCGCGAGGTCCGCGGCGGGGACCCCGAGCCGGACGCCGGCGACGAGGCAGGCCAGCGTGCCGGCCCAATCCAGCTCGTCCCCGCGCAGCGACGAATGCACCGGCGCGGCATCCGTGGCGGTACGCGCCAGCACCTCGAGTTCGATCGCGGCCTGCGCCTCGTAGCTGATCCGGTGCCGCACCCCCAGCACGGAGGCCACCGCGTCGAACAGCCGGCCGGCGCTGGTGGTGCGCACGCAGCCGACGCCCGACGCCAGCTGCGAGTCCACCAGGGCGCGTTCGGCGGCACCGAGCGCGCTCACGCACGGCAGGTCCTCGATCTCCTCGATGCCGGCCTCCCGCAGCATGGCCAGCGCGACCCGGGCCGGGGTGCGCACGGCGACGTCGCCGCCGGGCAGCGGGAACGAACGCAGGTGCCCGGCACGCCGGGCGTCGCGGGGATCCGTTCCCACCAGCAGCAGCTCCCCGCCCCAGACGGTGCGGTCGCAGCCGTATCCGGTGCCGTCGAACGCGATCCCCAGCACGGGGGTACCGAGCCGGTGATGCTCGGCGAGCAGGGATGCGACGTGCGCGTGGTGGTGTTGCACTGCGTGCAGCTCGACGTCGTGGTCCTCGCAGTAGCGTTCGGCCCACTCCCGGGTCGCGTAGCCGGGATGCGCGTCGGCCACCACCACCTCGGGGGTGACGCGGTGCAGGGCGGTCAGCTGCGCGACCGACGCCTCGAAGGCGCGCCGGCTCTCCACCGTGCCCATGTCCCCGAGATGCGCCGAACAGAAGGCGTAGTCCTGCCGGGTCAGGCAGAAGGTGTTCTTCACCTCGGCGCCGACAGCGAGGACCACCGGCGCCGCACCGCCGAGCAGCACCGGCATCGGCGCAAATCCCCGGGAGCGCCGCAGCGGCAGTTCCACGCCGTCGGCGACCGCGACCACCGAGTCCTCGCACGGCACCGCGATGTCCCGGTCGTGCATCAGGAACAGATCGGCGATGCCGCCGAGCCGGGCCACGGCATCGTCGTTGCGGAAGGAGAGGGGCTCACCGGACAGGTTTCCCGACGTCGCCACCAGCAGCCGCGGCACGTGGCTCTCGTGCCCGGGCACCGGCGCGAACAGCAGATGGTGCAGCGGCGTGTACGGCAGCATCACCCCGAGCTCGTCGAGTCCGGGGGCGACCGCGTCGGCGACGGCCGCGCCGGGACGGGTCCGCAGCAACACGATCGGCCGGGCCGGCGCGGTGAGCACGGCCTGCTCGGCCGCGGACAGCAGGCACACCGCGGCGACGGCCGCGACATCCGGAGCCATCACGGCGAACGGCTTGTCCGGCCGGTGCTTCCGCTCCCGCAGCCGGTTCACCGCGGTGGGGTTCGCGGCATCGCACACGAGATGGAAGCCGCCGAGTCCCTTGACCGCCACGATGTCCCCGGCGGCGAGCGCCGCCTGCACCGTGGCCAGCACCTCCGCGTCTCCGTCGAGCCGGCGGCCGTCGCGTACGGCGAAGATCCGCGGGCCGCAGTCCGGGCAGCAGATCGGCTGGGCGTGGTAGCGGCGGTCCGTGGGATCGGTGTATTCGTGGGCGCAGCTCGGGCACAGGGGGAACCGGGCCATGGTCGTCGACGGCCGGTCGTACGGCAGGTCGGTGATCACGGTGTAGCGGGGCCCGCAGTGGGTGCAGTTGACGAAGGGATGCCGGTAGCGCCGGTCGGCGGGATCGTTCAGCTCGCGCAGGCAGTCGGCGCACGTCGCCACGTCCGGCGGGATCAGGGTGCGCACCCCGTCCGCGTGGTGACTCTCGACGATGCGGAAGTCGTCCTCGCCGCGCGGCATTCGCGGCGCGGCGGCCACGTCGACGAGCACGGCGAGCGGCGGTGCATCGTCGTGCAGACGGCGGGTGAACTCGTCCAGATCCGCGGCGGCACCCTCGATCTCGAGGAACACCCCGGAGTCGTCGTTGCCGCAGTACCCGCCCAGGCGCAACTCGCGGGCCAGCCCGGCGACGAACGGCCGGAAGCCGACGCCCTGCACCACGCCACGCACCACCAGGCGCCGTCGCTCGGCCACGGGGTTCACGGCGCCGCTCCCGGTTCGTCCCGGGGCCGTCCCATCAGTTCGAGCCCTTGCATTGCGCGCCGCGCGCCGGCCTCGTCGACCCGCTCCATCGCGAAGCCCATGTGGATGACGATCCAGTCGCCGGGCGCGAGGTCGGGGTCGTCGAGCATGCCGATGTTCACCTTGCGCTCCTCGCCGGCCACGTCGACGAGGGCGAGCTGCCCGGCGTAGCCGTCGAGCCGCCGGATCACCCGTCCCGGGATGCCGAGGCACACCGCTCAGCCCTCGTCCCCGGCGACCGCGGCTCCCGCCGGCGGCGCCTGCGCACGCAGGCGGCGCACGGTGCGCCGGACGGCATCGACGGCCGGGCCGACGGCCGCGGCGACCGCCGGCGACAGCCCGATGCCCTCCTCGACCGCCGCCACCTGGCAGCCCACCACCACGGTGGGGGGCGCCTGCCCGCCGAGCGCCTCGAGGCTCGCGAACACCGCGGCCGGGTCCATGCCGTGTGCGTCGAGGCCGGCGGGCCCCCGCGTGGCGGTGTCGGCTTCGAAGACCCGCACGGCGCCCGGCTCGCCGGCGCCGGGGACGGCGTCGACGAGCACGAGCGCGTCCCACCCGTCGAGCAGGTCGTAGGCCAGGTGCATGCCGCGGATCCCGTAGTCCACCACCCGGGTTCCGGGTGTGTCGGCCGGGATCCGCCGCACCACCTCGGGGCCGAAGCCGTCGTCGCCGAGGAAGATGTTGCCGATGCCCGCCACCAGGATCCGCACCACGTCACATCCTGCGCATCCGCAGGTACCGCTGGATGTCCGGCAGCGACTGCACCGTCACGACCACACCGCCGATCACCGCGGCGGCCAGTGCCGCGGTGGTCAGCATTCCGATGAATCTCATGGCTCCTCTTTCCTCCCGAGCGGCTCGAGTTCGTCGGGCGCGAAGTACAGGTAGCGCCCGTACCAGTCGTGCAGGTCCGCGGCCGGATCGTCGACGAGGACGACCCCGACGTGGGTCTCGCCGTCCACGTCGGCGTGCACGGTGGCCACGCGCGCCACCCGGTCCCGGAAGAACAGGTCCTGCGCGTCGGCCCGGCGCGACGGGTGCAGCCGCACCAGGCTGCCCTGCGCGACCCGGATCCCGCCGATCAGCACCCCGTCCGTCTCGGGTCGGACGCTGGTGTCCGCCTCGGGGGTCCACCAGTCGACGCCGTCGGGCAGTTCGGGAATCAGCCCGCCCTCGCGGTGCGGGTCCCGCAGGATGCCGTGCAGGGCCTGCATCTCGGCGGGGGTCATCGTCTCGCACCGTTCGACGATCTGCGCGGCCCGGGGATCGGTGGCCCGCGCCTCGGCCTTCTCCTCGTCGGTCAGCGTCAGGACCCGCAGGGTGAGGATCTCGTCGATCTCGGTGGCATCGAACAGGTCCCCGCCGCTCTGCTCGGCGACCTGCGGATGGTCGTACAGGATGATCGGGGACACCAGCAGCGTGGCGGCCTCGCCGGGCGTGGCGGGGTCGGCGTCGCCGGCGAGGACCGGGAAGCACCGGGTGTGTGCGCACTCGTCCGCGAGGCCGGCGACGTCGGCGGGCGGCTCGAGCAGCGAGACGAACCGCCCGCCGCGGGCGGCGAGGATCAGATGCGCGCCGATCAGCGACCGTCGCAGCGCGTCGGCGGCGTCCACGGGTGCCTCGCCGGTGTTCTCGACGGTGAGATCCAGGCGCATCGGCGCACCGGTTCCGGTGGACGGACCCCGCTCCACACGGACGACGGCGTGCACCGGCCATCGCGTGCGTACCACCCGGCCGGTGACGGCACCGTCCGCGGCGGTGAGCGGTTCGATGTCCGCACCGCCGGGGACGGCGACCGGAACCGTACGCGGGACGGCGAGTTCGGTGACCGGCAGCGGCCCGAGGGGAATCTCGCATTCCACAGCCTCGTCCCACCCGATCCACGAGCGGCCCGCGACGGTCAGTTCGGCCACGGTGACGTAGTCGTCGCCGTCGCGGCGCTGCACCGTGCGGGTCTGCAGTTGCAGGAACCGCACGACCACGTCGATCGTGGCGTCGGCGCGCAGTGGGCGCAGCACGCACTGCATGGCCAGCGCCGGCTCCTCGCCGATCCCCGCGGCGGCGGCGCCGGGCGGGCCGAGCACACCGAACTGCCAGCGGGAGTGGTTCTTACGGGAACTCGCCCGGTACGGGTACAACAGGTAGCCCTCGTACAGGACGGCGTCGGCCACCGCCCGCACCCGATCAGCCTGTCCCTGCACGGTCACGACGCCGCCTCCCCCGCGCCGGTCGCCGCGGCCGGCCTCGCCTCGGCCGCGGCGAGCAGTTCGGTGACCGCCGCGTCGAGATCGGTGTGCCCGTGCGCCACCTTGTACCGGGTCAGCGCGGCCAGCGTGTCGTGCCCCATGCGGGCGAACCCGGTGCCGGGGAAGTGGCTGCGGATCATCTCGTGCCACACCGAGACCGGCAGGTCGTAGCGGGCCTCGCGGTCCCACGGCACCGGCTCGACGGCCACCCCGCCACCGCCGCGGCCGAACACCGTCCCGCTGAACAGCAGCAGCAGCGGCACCGCGCCGTCGCCGAGGGCGTGCAGATACCGGGCGGCCGCGACCTCGAAGTCGTACGTGCAGGGCAGCGGCAGTGCCGTCTCGCACTCGCCGGCGAAGCCCGGCACCATCGTCGACGTCTGCAACCACGCGAACGAGGAGAGGGTGCTGCCCCACCGGTCGCGGGTGCCGAACAGGTCTCCCAGGGCGGCCTCGGCGTCCGGACCGTAGCGTCGGCGTGCCGGTTCCAGGCGCACCTGGCAGCGCAGCGCCACGCTGTGCACCGGCGCACCCGTGGTTTCCCGGATTCGGAGGCGCGCCGAGAGGCTCGGGGTGGCGGCATACGGTTCGGGAGCGATGTCGACGACCGTGAAGTCCAGGGCGGTCACGCCTGCCCCCTCGCCGGGGCGGGCCGGCTCCGCCGGGCGACCTCCGCGAAGAAGGCGTCGAGCTCGGCACGGGCATCGGTGCCGCCGTCGAAGCCGCGCCACACCCGTCGCAGCCGGCCGACCAGCGCGTAGCAGGCGTCGATGGGCACCAGATGGCAGTCGGCGGCGCCCCGTCGCGGAACCCGCACGAGCAGCGCCTCCACGTCCGGCAGCGGGGGCACGAGCGACGGGTTGCCGCCGCACAGCGCCTCCCAGGCGTCGAGCGGCAGCTCCGATTCCGTCGCGCCGGCCGGGCCGGGATAGAACGCGACGGTCCGGCCCAGAGACGAATTCCGGAAGAAGAACGCCAGGTTCACCGGGATCTCGAGGCTCGCCCAGGCGCCGGGGGTGAGCGCGAACTCCGGGAAGGACAGGTACCGCTCCGGCACCGCCCGGTAGCGCAGTTCCGCCCCGGGATCGGTGAACAGCAGACAGCAGGCCCGGCACACGCACATCAGCTGGCGTGCCTGCACGTCGACGACGTGCCCGTGCCCGTCGCCGATGCCCACGGCGCACATCTCGCAGCGCTCCCTCGCCGGCCGGGGTGCGGCGATACGCTGCAGGACCTCGAAGGGGGACGGCATCACGCCACCCCTGCGGGTACGGCCACCGACAGCACGCCGTCCCGCACCAGCACCGGCACCGGTTCGAGGTGTTCGTCGCCCGCGTCGAGCCGGACCCCGGCACCGCGCACGTCGAAGTGCGCCGCACAGGTCGGGCACCGCAGCACCGCCGCGTCCGCGCCGGCCCCGGCTCGCCGGTGCAGCGCCGCGCCGGCGAACGCGTGGGTGCAGACCGGGCACCGGTCCCGGTAGGCGAGGAGCTCACCGGCGACGCGGCACACCAGAACCGGCAGTCCGGCAACGACGAAGCCGCCGACCTCGCCTTCCGGGATCTCATCGAGTTCGGGCGCCGCACACCATGTTCCACGAACATCGGGATGCACTCGGGTGAACAGCGCCTCCGCGGGAATGAGTCCTTGCCCCGTGGAGCCGGCGGTCTCGACCTCGAGCTCGGTGATCTCCGGCGCCGCCGCCCGCACCGCCTCCTGCACGGCCAGCTCCAGGGTCACCGCCGACGACGGGCATCCGTGGCAGCTGCCGAGCAGACGCAACCGGACCACGTCGTCGCGGATCGCGACCAGCTCGACGTCCCCGCCGTGCGACCCGAGGTACGGGCGCACCCCGTCCAGCGCCGTGCGCACCCGGGTCTCCACGTCGTGCGGGTGCAGCCCGTGGACCAGCAGCAGGCTGGCGACCAGGTCGTCGCGGGCCAGGTCGTCCATCGCGCCGGGATACCGGGCCAGCGTGTCGCAGATTCCGGCGAGTCCCGCCCCGTAGAGTCCCATCACCTCCCGGACCAGGTCCTCGGCCCGTTCGCGCGCCGCCGGCCCGGCCGCAGAGCTCGCGTCCAGCAGTGCCTCGATACGTTCACCCGACTCCCGCCATCGCTCCATCCGTCACTCCCCGGTGACCGACTGGGTCGGCGAGTGCAGCTTCTCGAGGGTCTTCCCGTCTCCGAGATACATGTGCACCCCGCAGGGCAGGCACGGGTCGAAACTGCGCACGGTGCGCATGATGTCGATGCCCTTGAAGTGCTCGCGGTCGTTCTCCTCGAAGATCGGCTGCCCCTGCACCGCATCCTCGTACGGGCCGGGCGTGCCGTAGCTGTCGCGCGGGCTGGCGTTCCACGGTGTCGGCGGATACGGATGGTAGTTGGCGATCTTCCCGTCGCGGATCACCAGATGATGCGAGAGGACGCCGCGCACCGCCTCGGTGAACCCGCAGCCGATGCCCTCGTCGGGGACCTCGAACGGTTCCCAGGTCTTGGTGCGGCCGGCCCGGATCTCCACCAGCGCCTTCTCGGCGAAGTGCAGGGCGCACGCCGCGGCGTAGGCCTGGAAGTAGGTGCGGGCCCGGTTGCGTTCGAGGGTGTTGCTGCCGTGCTGCGGGATCTTCCACTCCAGCGTCACCGGCCCCTTCAGCGCGGTCTTGGGGAGGTTGATCTGCACGCTCGACCCGGTGGACTTGACGTAGCCGATGTCGACGAGCCCGGCCAGCGCCGTCGACCACAACCGGGCCAGCGGCCCGCCTCCGGTGTCGAGGGCCAGGTAGTCGGTGCCGTCGAACCAGCGGGGCGACATCACCCAGCTGTACTTGTCCTCGAGATCGCGTTTCTGTGGTCTCGGATTGGTGTGCTGGTTCCAGGGATGGCGACGGTCCACCGGGTTGCCCAGCGGATCGGTCTTCACGAACATCTCCTGATCCGTCCAGTCCTCGTAGTACGAGGAGCCGAGCAGGATGCGCAGGCCCAGGTTGATGTCCACCAGCGAGGTCGTCACCAGCTTGCCGTCGACGACCACCCCCGGGGTGACGAACATCTTCCGGCCCCAGTCCTCCATGTCCCGGTAGGCGAAGTTGCACGTCTCCGGGTCCTGGAACGAACCCCAGCATCCGAGCAGGGTGCGCCGCAGCCCCACCTTCTCGTACCCCGGCAGCGCCTCGTAGAAGAAGTCGAACAGGTCGTCGTGCATGGGCACGACCTTCTTCATGAACTCGACGTAGCGCATGAGCCGGGTCAGGTAGTCGGTCATCAGCTGGATCGTGGCGACCGTGCCGACACCGCCCGGGTACAGGGTGGACGGGTGCACGTGGCGACCCTCCATGAGACAGAACATCTCCCGGGTCGAGCGGCTCACGTGCAGTGCCTCGCGGTAGAACTCGCCGGTGAACGGATTGAGCGAGCGCATGATGTCCGCGATCGTGCGGTAGCCGTGCTGGTCCTCCCGGGGGGCACGGGTGTTCTCGGCCTTCGCCAGCACCCCCGGATTGGTCTCGGAGACCATCTTCTCGCAATAGTCGACCCCCACCAGGTTCTCCTGGAAGATGTTGTGGTCGAACATGTATTCCGCGGCCTCACCGAGATTGACGATCCACTCGCCGAGGTGCGGCGGCCTGGCGCCGTACGCCATGTTCTGTGCATAGCAGGAACAGGTGGCGTGGTTGTCCCCGCAGATGCCGCAGATGCGGCTGGTGATGAAATGCGCGTCGCGCGGGTCCTTGCCCTTCATGAACAGCGAGTAGCCGCGGAAGATCGACGAGGTGCTGTGGCATTCGGCCACTTCGCGGTTCGCGAAGTCGATCTTCGTGTAGATACCCAGACTGCCCACGATTCTGGTGATCGGATCCCACGCCATCTCCACCAGGTTGCTGCCGGCGGCGGGATCGGGGACGGTGGCTGTCATCGGGCTGCCTCTCTCGGGGCGGGACTACCAGGTACGGGTCGCGCCGGTGGTGAGTTCCGTGCCGGGCGTACGCCAGGACGGCTCCTTGTCCAATGTGCTCTTCGTCAGGCTCCGCAGCTGCCGCACGGCCGAGCCGTACACGCCGACCGCCCGCGTCGAGAGCTTCCCCCCGGGCGGCTCGTCCATGAACGGCATGAACTTGTCCGGGAAGCCGGGCATCGTGCAGCCGATGCAGATACCCCCGACGTTGGGGCATCCGCCGATTCCGTTCATCCAACCCCGTTTGGGGACATTGCATTTGACAACCGGCCCCCAGCAGCCGATCTTCACGATGCACTTCGGGGAGCCGTACTCCGTGGCGAAGTCGCCCTGCTCGTAGTACCCGGCGCGATCGCAGCCCTCGTGCACGGTGATGCCGAACAGCCACTGCGGCCGCAGCGCCTCGTCCAGCGGGATCATCGGCGCCTGATTCGTCGCCTGGTACAGCAGGTAGGTCAGCGTCTCGGACAGGTTGTCCGGCTGGATGGGGCATCCCGGCACGCACACGATCGGGATACCCGCCTTCGACTTCCATTCCCAGCCCAGGTAGTCGGGCACGCCCATCGCGCCGGTCGGGTTACCGGCCATGGCGTGAATGCCGCCGTACGTGGCGCAGGTGCCCGCCGCGACGATCGCCGTGGCCTTCGGCGCCAGCCGGTCGAGCCACTCGCTGGTGGTGATCGGTTGTCCGGTCTCTTCGTTGTTGCCGAAGCCGGACCAGTACCCCTCGTCGTGCAGCTTCTCGTTGGGGATCGAACCCTCGACCACCAGCACGAACGGCTCGAGCTCGCCGCGGTCCGCCTTGCGGAACCATTCGAGGAAGTCGTCCGCACCACCCTGGGGGCCGCATTCGAAATCGATCAGCGGCCAATGCACCGCGACCTTCGGCAGCCCCGGCAGCGCGCCGAGTGCAATCTCTTCCACACTGGGTTGCGTGGCGGCGGTGAGAGCCACGGAATCGCCGTCGCAACTGAGCCCGGCGTTGATCCACAACACGTGGATCAAGGCCTCTTCGGCCGCCTGGGCCTCGGGTGTGGGCATGCCGACCACCTTCCGGAGCGCCCCACGCTCCTACGCCGCAGGAGTCGACCCTCGGCCCACTTGCGCGGCGCTTTCTCTATTAACGCCCTGTTCCGGAGGGATGTCAACGAATCATGATCGTCCCGACCGGCGGTCGGCGATCCAGCGGTACCACGCCTGCATGCCCTCCCCCGTGGTGGCCGACACCGCGAGCACCTCCACGCCGGGGTTGACCGATCCGGCGTGGCGGACACAGGTTTCGAGTTCGAAGTCGACGTACGGCAGCAGGTCGACCTTGTTGACGACGACGAGATCGGCGACCGCGAAGATGTGCGGATACTTGAGCGGTTTGTCCGTTCCCTCCGGCGTCGAGATGAGCACCACCTTGGCCTGCTCCCCCAGATCGAAGAGGGCCGGGCACACCAGATTCCCCACGTTCTCCACGAACAACAGCGTTCCCGGAGCCGGATCCAGGGCGGTGAGCGCGTCGTGCATCATCTGCGCGTCGAGATGGCATCCGGCACCGGTATTGACCTGCACCGCGGCACATCCCGTCGAGCGGATGCGCTCGGCATCGAGCAGGGTCTCCTGGTCGCCCTCGATCACCGCGATCGGCGCAGAGCCGGACAGCTCACGGATCGTTCGTTCGAGCAGGGTGGTCTTGCCGGCCCCCGGCGAACTCATCACGTTGATCGCCGTCACGCCGCGACCCGCGAGCCACCCGCGCGTACGCTCGGCGAGCAGGTCGTTCTTCGCGAGCACCTGCTGTTCGAGAGTGACGGTCTCGGTCTGTACCGGCGCACTGTCGTACTCGTGGTCGTGCTCGTGGCCGTGGCCGTGGCCGTGCTCGTGGGGAAGGTCGTGCGCGTGCGGCACCGTGATCCGCGGCCCCGCCTCGTCGTCACAGCCACAGGTGGCACACATCGCTTCAGCTCACCTCCATCGACACGATGCGAAGCTCGCGGCCCGACCGCACTTCGACATCGGCACTTCCACAGGAACACAACAGGATCGGATCGAACACCGCGAACTCGGCCCCGCAGGCCCGACAGTGACCGACACCGGCGGGCGTCTCGATGTCCAACCGTGCACCTTCCGCGACGGTGCCCACCGTGACGAGTTCGAAGCAGAACAGCATCGAGTCGGGGATCACGGCACACAACGCTCCCACCGCGACGCGCACACTGTGCACGCGACGGTCACCGGCGCGCTCGCACACCGCGTCCACGACGCTCTGCGCGATCGACAATTCATGCATCGCGGCCCCACTCCGCCCACCTCACGGGCTCGTCTTCACGATAGGCCGCGGGTCCGCCCCGGGGACGCGGAATCAGATGCTTCCGCTGTCCGGGGCGGCGTGGTCACGGTCCGGGTGCGTGTGCCCGGCGTGCTGGTGGGTCGCGCCGATCGAATGCAGCAGCTCGTGGACCGTCTCGTCCACGAGGCGGTACCGCACCATACGACCCTCACGCTCCGCCGCCACCCAGCCCTGGTTGCGCAGCAGGCGCAGCGCGTGGGACACCGCGGTGCCGGTCATCTCCAGGGCTGCGGCAAGGTCCGTGACACAGATGCCCGGCGCGTGGTGCAGGCACAGCAACAAGCGCAGCCGGTTCACGTCGGACAACAGTTCGAAGCGGTGGGCCCACCGGTCGATGTCCGGCGTGTGCAGTGCCGCGACGGCGCGCTGCACGTCGGCGGGGTCGAAGATTGCGCCGGACGTCATGGCTGAAGTCTACGAACCCGCGGGCCGGCGTAGTGCCCACACCCGTACCGCGGGTGCGGACCGGACACCCCCCTCGTCCCACGACACGGTCCTACAGTGGAAGGGTAGACCGTGGCCGTGCCGCAGGCGCGGCGTCCGCCGCGCCACAGGGGGTGCTCCGATGATGGAGGAAACTTCGGTCCGCGATCTGCCTCGCGCGCTGGGGAACGAAAGCCTGACCCGCCGGCTGGCGGAGTGCCGGCCTGCGGTGTTCCTGGACTACGACGGAGTACTCACCCCGATCGTGCCGCGACCGGAGGACGCGGTGATCTCGGACGGCATGCGCACCGTGGTCCGGGAACTCGCGTCACGCTGCCCGGTATGCGTCGTCACCGGCCGGGACCGGGCGGTGGTGCAGCAGCTGATGGGTATCGACGACCTGGTGGTGGCCGGCAGCCACGGCTTCGACATCTGGACCCCGCAACGCGGCTCCGTCTCCGACGACCGGGTCGCCCGGTTCGCGGACCTCGTCGCGGCGGTGACCGACCGGCTCCGCACCGAGATCGGGGCAATCCCCGGTGCGCTGGTGGAGCCCAAACGGGCGTCGGTCGCCGTGCACTACCGGCTCGCCGAGCCCGCCGACCGGAACCGGATCGCGACGGTCGTGCAGGGGTTGCTCGCCGAGTACCGCGGCGAGCTGAAGGTCACCCCGGGGAAGATGGTGTACGAACTCGCGCCCGCCGTCGACTGGGACAAGGGCCGAGCCGTGCTGTACCTGATCGAGGTGCTCGACCTCGGCTCCGCCGACACGGTACCGGTGTACCTGGGCGACGACATCACCGACGAGGACGCCTTCCGGGCGCTGCGCGGACGTGGGATCGGCATCCTCGTCGGCCGGGCGGACGATCCGGAGATGGCAGGCCGGACCACGGCCGCCGAGTTCGTGCTCTCCTCCGTCGACGAGGTGGAGCGCTTTCTGACCGCACTGGCGCGGTGATCGCGGACCACGCCACGGGAGTCCGGGAGGGAACGTCGTGCAGGAGCCGAAGTTCGAGCTCGACTACGACCGGTTCGACAGCGCGTCGGAGGGACTGCGGGAGGCGCTGACCTCCACCGGGAACGGCTACTTCTGCACGCGCGGCACCGCCGAGTGGGAGGACATGAGCCCCATCCACTACCCCGGCACCTACGTGCACGGGATCTACAACCGCGAGACTACGATCATGGGCGGACGCCCGGTGCTCAACGAGGACCTGGTCAACGTGTCCAACTGGCTCGTCCTCAAGCTGCGCATCGAGGGCCAGGACGCGGTCCGGCTCGACAACGTCGACGTGCTGTCCTACCGGCACACCTACGACATCCGGCTCGCCACGGTGATGCGCGAGCTGCGGTTCCGGGACCGCTTCGGGCGGGAGACGACCCTGCGGAGCCGCCGCTTCGTGAGCATGGCCCACAGCCACCAGGCCGGGATCGAGTGGACGCTCGTCCCGGAGAACTGGTCGGGGCAGATCGAGGTGGTCTCCGCGCTGGACGGTCGCGTCACGAACCAGATCGTCGCCCGCTACCGGCAGCTCGAAGGCCGCCATCTGGATCCGGTGTCCCCGCGCACGTTCGGCACCGAGACGATCGCCCTGCGGGTACAGACCCGCCAGTCCGACATCTACGTCGCCGAGGCCGCACGCACCCGGGTCTTCCGCGGGGAAGGTTACGACGACGGACCCGTGGAGGTGGACCGCTCGCTGTACCAGATGGAGGACTACATCCAGCAGGTGCTCTGCTTCGACGTCGAGGAGGGCCGGCCGACACGCGTGGAGAAGATGGTCTCCTTGTTCACCTCCCGGGACAATGCGATCACCGAGGCGCTGGCCGCGTCCGGCCGGCACGTGCTGCGGTACCCCGACTTCGCCGCCGCGTACGCCGAGCACGAGGCGGCGTGGGACGAGCTGTGGGACATCTGCGACGTCCGGCTGCCCAGCGAGCCGCGCGCCCACCTGCTGCTGCGACTCCACGTGGCGCACGTGCTGCAGGTCTGTTCCCGGCACACGGCGCGGCACGACGTCGGGGTGCCGGCGCGAGGCCTCAACGGGGAGGCCTACCGGGGGCACGTGTTCTGGGACGAGATGTACATCTACCCCTTCCTGAACCTGCGGATGCCGGAGGTGACCCGGAGCCTGCTGCTCTACCGGTACCGACGGTTGTCGGAGGCCCAGGCCGCGGCCGAGGAGGCCGGGTACCGCGGTGCGATGTTCCCCTGGCAGAGCGGCAGCGACGGCACCGAGGAGACCCAGGCCGTCCATCTCAATCCCCTTTCCGGACAGTGGGATCCAGACCTCAGCCGCAATCAGCGGCACGTCAACGCGGCGATCTTCTACAACGTGTGGCGTTTCCTGCAGGCGACCGACGACACGGAGTTCCTGGCCGACTACGGCGCCGAGCTCATGCTCGAGATCGCCCGCTTCTGGGCGTCGACCGCCCACTTCAACCCCGAGCGCGAACGCTACGAGATCCACGGCGTGATGGGGCCGGACGAGTTCCACGAGCGCCATCCCGGCGCGGCCGAGGACGGACTGCGCAACAACGCCTACACCAATGTCATGGTGGCCTGGATCATGGCGACGGTGCCGTCGGTGCTCGACTCGCTCTCGGCCAGCCGCCGCAGCGCCCTGCTCGCCCAGCTCGCGGTGACCGACGAGGAGCTGCACACGTGGGACGACATGAGCCGGCGGATGTTCGTGCCCTTCCACGAGGGGGTCATCAGCCAGTTCGAGGGCTACGACGAGCTCGAGGAGCTCGATTGGGAGCACTACCGTGCCGCCTACCCCAACATCCAGCGGCTCGATCGCATCCTCCGGGCGGAGGGCGAGGATCCGAACCGGTTCAAGATGGCCAAGCAGGCCGACACGGTGATGCTGTTCTTCCTGTTCGACGACGACGAGCTACACGCGACGTTCGAGCGGCTGGGTTATCCGTACGACCAGGATCTGGCCCGGCGCACCATCGAGTACTACGACCAACGGACCTCGCACGGGTCGACGCTCAGCCACGTCACGTTCGCCGGCGTGCTCGCCGACATCCACCCGCCCAGTTCGTGGGAGCGCTTCATGGTGGCCCTCGAGAGCGACGTCAGTGACATCCAGGGCGGAACCACCAAGGAAGGCATCCACATGGGGGTCATGTCCGGCACACTGGACCTGCTGCAGAGCAGCTTCGTCGGGGCCCGGGTCTACAAGGGCGTGCTGCTGTTCCGGCCCCGGCTGGTGGACCGGCTCGACGGCGTGTCCTTCTCGATCCGGTTCCGGGGCACGCCACTGCGGGTGCGCATCGTCGGCAACGAGTTGACCGTGCTCGCTCAGCCCGAAGGGTTCCACGGCCCCGTCCGGGTGGGTCTCGACGGCCAGGTGTGCGAACTCGGGGCCGGGGAAAGTTGTGTGTTCACCCTGCCGTCGCAGGAACCGTCGATGTCCTGAGCGCCGCAGGATCACCGTGGCCGAATGTCACACGGGTTCGATCTGATCGAACCGCTGTGACATTCGGCCGCCGGCTCCAGCGCCTTACGGCAACGTGCGGCGCATCAGTTCGGCGACGCTCCGGTCGTACGCGACGAGCGTGACGATCTCGACCGCGGTCCGGGCGGCGGTCAGGGCGGCGACCGCCTGCCGGATCGCGTCTTCCTTCGGCCAGCCGTAGGCGCCGGCGGAGATCAACGGGAACGCGACGGTCCGGGCGCCGAGGGTGTCGGCGACGGCGAGGCTGCGGGTGTACGCCGACCGCAGCAGGTGCGAGCGGTCCTCGTGAGGCGAGTAGATCGGCCCGACGGTGTGGATCACCCAGCGCGCCGGGAGCTTTCCTGCGGTGGTGGCCACCGCCGCGCCCACCTCCAGACCGTTGGGCAGCGTCGTCGCGCGCAGGGCCTTGCAGGCGGCGAGGATCTCCGGACCGCCCGCGTGGTGAATCGCGCCGTCGACTCCGCCGCCGCCGAGGAGGGAGGACTTGGCGGCGTTGACGATCGCGTCGACGCGCTGGGTGGTGATGTCGCCGTGGACGACGTCGATCAGGGTCACGATTGCTCCTGGAATCCGGTGGAGTGAGTGGAGACGGCGGCGCGGCGGTCGTATCCCTTCCGCGCGGCCGCCGTGGCCAGATGGATCAGGTCGTGCGCGGTGTGCCCGGGCCAGCCGTGCAGGATGCACCGCCAACGATCGGGGACCGCCGAGGCTCCCCAGCGGGCGCCGAGCAGTCCGCCCGCGATGGCGGCGGTGGTGTCGGTGTCACCGCCGGCGCGGACCGCCGCCTCGAGGGCACGCCGCAGGTGTCCGGCGTCGGAATCGTCGGTGGTGTTGATCGCCCACCACGCGGTCTGCAGGGCGTGGACGGTCCATCCGTTGTTCGCGAAGTCGTCGGGCGAGCCGTGCTCGGCCCGGTCGAGCAGCGGAGCCCAGTAACCGGCGACGTCGGCGGGGCAGACCTGCAGGTAGCCGCGGACACCGTCGAAGGTGCCGTGCAGGACGGCGTGGCGGATCGCGTACGTCCACAGTCGGCAGGCCTGAACCGCCTGGGGGTCGTCGTGGGTCAGCAGCGCCACCTCCCCGGCGGCGGCGACGGCAGCGTCCGCGTCGCCCGAGCCGAGATAGGACAGGGCGACCGGGGCGGTCCGCATCAGGGCGCCGTTGCCGCCCTTGCGACCGGTCAGCGCGCGGGCGCGGGCCTGCATCGCCGCGGCGCCGGCGGGGCGATGCTCGAGCACCGCGCGGGTCTGGTTGCCGATGTCCTTCGGGCCCGAGTCGAACCATCGCACGAAGTGCGCGGCCACCGCGTCGAGACCTGCAGCGCCGCCGAGGTCGACGCCTGTGGCCGCGACCTCGGCGACGGCGACGGCCATCGCGGTGTCGTCGGTCCACTCCCCCGGTTCCCAGCCGAACACGCCACCGCCGATCATGTCGATCACCGCGTCGGCGGTGGGATGAGTGAACTCGTAGCCGGCACCGAGGGCATCCCCCGCCGCCGTCGCGAGAAGCACCCCCACCGCCCGGTCGCACTGCTGCGCCGTCAACGCCATTTCCCGCTCCCTCCGCCAGACCATTTCGATCAAATCTGCGCTATCAATTTAGATCAAAATCACGCTAAAGTGCAACCGTGAGCGACTGGACGGACGGGGCGGGCCGGAAGCTGGCCGAGTACCCGCACCCATCGACCGCGGTGGACATCGCCGTGCTGACCTACTCCGACGGCGAACTGCGAGTGCTGGTGGTCGAGCACAGTCTCGGAGACCTCGCCCTGCCCGGCACCTTCCTCCACGAACGCGAACGCGCTGCCGACGCCGCCCGACGCGCACTGCGCGACAAGTCGAGCCTCACCGGCATCCGGTTCCATCAGATCGGCGCGTTCGACGCTCCCGACCGGGACCCGCGCGGATGGGTGATCTCGATCGCCCACGCCGCGGCGTTGCCCCGCAAGGACCTTCCGGGCGACGCCCACCTCGTGTGCGTGCGCGACGGAAAGACCGAGCAGCCGTTGGCCTTCGACCATGCCGAGATGGTGGAGGCGGCCGTCGCGGATCTGCGAACCCGCTACGCGCAGTGCGTGGATCCCGACGGACTGCTCGGCGACGAGTTCACCGTCCTCGAACTGCGGCGTCTGTACGAGGTGATATTCGGCCTTCCGCTGCAGAAGGATTCGTTCCGCCGCCACGTGGTCGACGCTCTCGTCAGCACCGGGCGCATGTCGAGTCCGGGCGCCGGCCGGCCGGCGGAACTGTTCCGCCGCAAGGACGGCGCGCGGCTGCCGGCTCAGGCAGCGGTGTTGTTCACCGGCTGATATGCCCGCGGGGCGGATTCAGAGGATCGGGTAGACGAAGTGTCCCGGCCCGCCGCCCGGCAGACTCGAACCCGTGACGTTCGGCAGGTTGGCCGGCAGCCGGATCAGCTTGTGCGGCTGTCCGTTCTGGTCTGCCTGCCAGCAGTCGGTGGTCACGCCGTGGAATCCGACGCAGACGATCCGGGTGCCGGTGCCGAACGGTGACGTGAGCCGATTCCGGTTCACCAGCGGATTCCAGTAGTCGAGGTCCGCGGGGGTGAGGAAGTCCTTGGTCTCGAACGGCACCATCGGTGTCGGATAGGACGGAATCTCGGGCCACTCGTCCTGGGCCGCTGCCGGACCGGACGCACCGAGGACGGCGGCGGCCGTCAGCAGCAGCGTGGCTCCCGCTCGCCGGGCATGGCGGCCGATACGGTTGCTCGTCATCTCGCCTCCTCGCGGAACTCGTCCGACCATGGAAGCACGTCGCCGCCGCCAGCGCCGGGTGCCGCGCGGAGACGGACCGGTCAGCCGAGCCGCTTGTGGTAGACGACGACGTCGCATGGGACCGCGAGCAGCGGGACCAGTTCGGGGTACATGTCCTCGGGCCCGTCCGTCCGCACCGGCACGTAACCCATTCGCGGATACCACTGCGACAGGAACACCTTCGACGGGTGCTCGAATTCTCTCGGCTGGATGACCTCGAGCTGCATGATCTCGCTCCCGAGCCGTGCCGCATGGGCCTCGGCGAACCGCACGAGGGCACGGCCGATGCCGACGCCCCGCACCTCCGGATCGGCAGCGAGCATTCCGAACTCGGCGATGCGGGCGTCGAGCTGCACCACCTTCACGCAGCCCACGATCCGGTCGCCGAGCCACGCGACGAAGAGCCGGCCGGCACCGGCCAGCTCGGCGATCTCGCTCGCCGAGGTCCGGGTGGCTCCCTCCGGCCACATGCCTTCCTCGGCGACCGCATAGACGGCATTGACGAGGTCGGCGACCACCTTGGCCGTGTCGTCACTGCCGTCGGACGGGCGCACAAGGGGCCCGATGTTCAGCTTTCCAGAGTCCGTCAACGTCGTTCACCCGCTCCACTCGACGACCGCCGACCCCATCTCCTGGAGACCGGCGGTCCGGCTTGCCGGGACAAGCCTAGCGGCCGGGACGACGCGACCGATCCGGCTCCCCGGCACATGGGCGGGCGGGAAAAGCTCAGCCGGGCAGCGCGCCGACGGCGGGCCTCGACGCCCCGAACTTCGAGGCGAGTTCGCGCCGTGCGGCCCGGTCGCCGAACCGCTCGAGGAACCGCCTCCCGGTGCGCGTGCGTGCGACCACTGTGGAGAGGACGACGTTCTTGACCACCACCGGCGGAACGGCCCATGCCGGGGTGACGGGCAAATCCAGCTCACGCAGGCTCTGCGCGCCGAGGAAGTACCGGAGCATGCTCAGCAGGCGCTGCCGCTCGTACCGGCCGCGCACGTCGCCGAACCGGCCGTAGTCGAGGGTGCGCTGGCCCTCCACGAGGGCCCCGGACAGCGCGGCACCCGCGGGCGTGACGTCGTCCTGCACCAACAGCACGTGGTAGTTGAACACGTGCTGCTCGCGTTCGGTGTCGAACAGCCAGTCCTCGTCGATGCCCATGAGCCATCCGACGTATTTCCACAGGTGCATCACCGCCCGGGACTCCTCACGGGTGACGAAGTAACCGAGAGCCCGCATGCCGAGCAGCAGCGTGCCGTTGAACAGTCCCAGGGTTGCCGCCTGGTCGGTCTGGTTGATCGGCAGACCCCAGCGCTCGATGTCCCATCGACCGTTGGTCTCGAACTGGTGGTTGATCAACGCATGCATCGCGCGCACGTGCACAGTGAGCTTGAATCCCTCACCGTGCCGGCGCATTCCACCGGGCTCGCCGACCGCCGTTCCCCACTTCTGGGTTTCGCCGAGGCGTCGCATCGCGGTCGAGCCGGTCAGGCCCCCGGTCTCGACCAGCAGATCCGGCGGCCCACCGAACCGGTAGCCGCCGATGAGCGACAACTGGAGCAGCACGTCGATGCGGCTGCGGCCCATCCTGCGGAAGGCCCGGCCCCCCTTCTCCACCAGGTCGAAGTCCACCCGCTCCGGGACATGATCGACCACGGCGAAGAACCGTCGCAGTGCGTCCGGGGCGTCCGGTACCGCGTCGATGCCGTGCTCGAGCGCCCGATGGAACTGCGCCATGGTCACCCGCTCGGAGTCCGTCCGGGGGCGGCGCATCGCGCGCACCAGGTCCGCGCCCACCTCGTCGCGGGCGAACATCCGGCGGCCGATCCGATCGAGCAGTTCCTCGTCGACGGCGCCGATCCGCGCGTAGGCGCGCAGAGGGCGCCCGATGCGCTCGTTTCTGGGTCGGATGCCTGCGTACCGGTGCGGGTAACACACCGCCTGCGGGTCCTGTCGAATCTCCTGTGCCACCATGGGCCGATGCTTACACGAGCAAATACTCGCGTTCAATTCGCATCCGGACGGTGCCGATGAGGCCGGCGGAGCAGGGCCGAATGCGCCGGGTACCGCAGCAGCGCCGCTCGCAGGAGATGGTCGAACGCATCGTCGCCGCCGGCCGGGAGGTCCTGCTCACCGACGGATACGAGGGCGCCTCCACCAATCGGATCGCCGCCGCGGCGGGCATCAGCCCCGGATCGCTGTACCAGTACTTCCCCGGCAAGGACGCCATCGTGGCCGAAGTCGTCGACCGCTGGACCGAGGAGGTGCAGGCTCGCATTTCGCACGTGTTCACCAGTGCGCTCGACGCCCCCACCTGGACCGAATCGGTGCGAACCAACATGCGGGTGCTGCTCGAGGCACTCGGCGAGAACCCCCGCCTGCTGCGTGTGCTCATCGAGCAACTCCCCCGCACGCCGGACAGCCGGCTGGTCGCGTTCGAACACCGCATCGATGCGCTGCTGGCCATGTGGCTGCGCTTCAATCCCAGCCGGCGCCCGATCGAGCATCCCGAGGCCATCGCGTGGATGCTCGTCCGCACCGTCGAGAACGTCGCGGTCGGCTACGTGCTCGATCAGCCGCCCATCGAGCCGGGCGTCATCGCGGACCAGCTGACGGCCATGATCACCGCCTACCTCAAGGAAATGCTGGCCTGACATTCGACACCTCGCCCGCTTGTCCTCGACCGATCAGGCAGCTGAATGAAACCGGACCGAGTTCGATGCGGTTCGATGCCCCTCGGGGTCGACACAGGAAACGTGCCCGGACCGGCGAAGTCGAGGTCGGATACGTGCAGGACACCGGTAGGCCCGTCGCGACGACGCGCGAATGTTCCGATCGGCGCCATGGCCACCAAAGCCGAGGAGCTGCACGTGTCGGTGAGCACACTCGACCGGTGGGTCGCCGGCTATCAGTCGGCAGGTGTTGCCGGATCGGCCGATAGCCGCATCCGCAGTCGGTATGCCGTTAATGTGGATCCACCGCGGGACGCGGCGTGCGTGCGGGTGCTGGACCGGTATGTCGCCGCGTCCACGTCGACGCGCCGGTCACGGCTGCCACCTCGGGGCGTGCGACCCCGATGGTCGAGGACTGCAAGCTGCGCCTCGCCGGCGAACAGTACCGATTCGGAGGATATGAACCCGCGACCACACCGCTGCGCCCCAGTAGTTCGCCGAGTTCTTCTGCGAACTACTGGAGTTGCCGGCCGTATCATTCGAGGTAGTTTCCCAAGCATCCGAGAAGGTCGACGGGAGAGCACCATGGCGACCATCACCGGGGAGATCCTCATCCACCGGCCGGTTGAGGAAGTGTTCGACGTCGTCGTAGACGAGCGCAACGAACCTGCCTACAACCCGCGGATGCTACGTGCGAACAAGCTCACCGATGGGTTGATCGGTGTCGGCACCTGCTTCCGCTGCACAGTGACGTCCCCGTCGCAGCCGCCGGTACCCGGATGCCGAAGGCATCGTGGTGACCGGTGAGCAATCGGCCCCGCGGCCGCACCCCGCGCCCGCCCCGACGACCGCGTCAGCGATGCTGATCGATGAGTTCCTACCGCACTACGACTACTCCATCGCACACGCCGACATCGTCCGCGCCCACCCCCGATCGTGCTACCGCGCCGCGCGTCAGCTCGACCTGTTCCAGGCCCCGCTGATCCGGACGCTCATCGGTCTGCGCGCCCTCCCGCAACGCCTCATCGCGCACCGGACCGGCCCGGGAGTAGCTGCCGCCGCTGCGCCGACCTTCCGGCTCGCGGACATGACCGACCATGGCTGGGTTCTGCTCGCAGAAGCACCGAATCTCGAGATGGTCCTCGGCCAGATCGGTCGCCCGTGGGCGGCTGCCGACGCCTCGTCCGGTCCGAACGTCAGCCCGGACGGCTTCGCCACCTTCGAAGAGCCGGGCTTTGCCAAGATCGTGCTCAACCTCAGAGTCGCCCCATACGGCGCCGAGTCGTCGATTCTCACAGTAGAAACACGCGTCGCCGTGACCGATGCGGAGAGCAGACGGCGGTTCGGCCGCTACTGGACCGTCGTCGGTCCCTTCAGCGGCCTGATCCGCCGGAGCGCCTTACGACTGCTCGCCACCGAGTTGCGCAACTCCGATTCGAACGACCACACGAACAGTGCTGCCCGGCGCGTCGAACGGCTCGAGACACGCATCGAACACGTCGTCGACACCCGTTCGGTCGGGATCGGGGCGTGGCTCATCCGACGGACCCGGGGCCGGATCGTGCGTCCGTGGCACCGCCGAGCGCTCATCCTCACCACCCGCGGGCGACGCTCCGGCCTGCCGCGCACGGTTCTACTGCAGTACTTCCCGGACGGCCCAGACCTGATAGTCGTCGCAGCGAACAGCGGGCTGCCAACTCATCCGGGCTGGTATTTCAACCTCAAAGCCGACCCCCAGGCCCAGGTCGAGGTCGACGGCGAGACGAAACAGGTTCGCGCCGAAGAGCTGACACCCCAGCAGGCAGCCGCGTTCTGGCCCCGGATACTGCAGACCGCCCCCGACTATGCCAGGTATCTTCGCCGCACCGATCGCGTACTTCCGCTCCTACGTCTCATCCAAACCGTCTAGCGCAAACCCGTAACTCGCCACCGTGGAGACCACCACCGCAGTGCAGAATTGCCGACGTCGTTGCATCGATCCGGCGGCAACAAGCCTGCCGACGACGGAGCTTCAGGGCAGGCGTCTACAGCCCGGCGATCCCGTTGCCGATCAGAAGCACGCCCAGAATCAGCAGGACCGCCGCCATGATCGCCGCGTGGTGCCGGGTCATCCACTCATCGGCCACGGCGAGCGCGCGATCAGCGCGGTCGGTGAACACGCCCCGAATCACGGCCGGGGCGGCCACGCCCAGGCTCGCCACGACCGTGAAGACAACCAGCGCCACGACCTGCTCGAGCACCCGCGCAGTCGCGTCCGCGATGACCGCTGCGCCGGCCGCGACCAGGGCGAGGTTCTTCGGATTCGCCGCCGCAAACAGAAACCCCAGACGCAGAGCCCGTCGAGCGGTCATGGTCTGTGCGGCCGCCATCCACCCTGGCACGGTGGACTCCTCTCCGACCTGCGGCCGCGCCCGCCACTTCCGGACAGCCATCAGGACCAGCACGATCCCGAGCGCGAGTTTCACAGCACCGGCCCACCAGGTGGGCTCGTCGGCCAGCATGACCACATCCGCCACCGCGAGCACCACGGCGCCCACGACGAGCAGGCCCGCAACCCAGCCACCGACGAAGGCGTACGACACGCTCACCGGCCGCTTGGTGACCAGGAGCACCGACAGCATCACCATCGGCATCGCGGCCAGCAGCAGGCCGACCGCGATCGGTAGGGACTGCCCGATCGCGCCTATCACGAGTCACCCCTCGGAGTACCGATCATCGACGAAGGGTAGTCGCCTCAGCTATCCGGTGGGGACGGCACAGGCACGCGATCTTCTCCGGCCCCTGAGGATAGGGACTTGTTCGCAGGCGCAGCCAACAGGCCCTACCGGGACGGATGCCCTCTCAGGGATCCAACGTGGAGTTCCGACAAGATCGCGAGGATCCCTTCGCGACAAGGCCCGGGAAGACCCGAACGGCGGAGTCGATCATCGGACCTGACACGTCATTCCTGCCCACCAGTCGAGGAAGGCCGACGCCGCGCTCGGCGCCACGAGCGTCGACGACCCCGCGATCAGTTCCCTCGTCTCCGTCTTCTGGCGCGATTCGGGCGGTCAGCACTGGGCCGCATCGGTCGGCGCGAACCGTTCCGGATCGAGCGAGCCGAACGTCTGCACACCCACCACGTCGCGCCCAGGATTGGTCTCGGTCGCCTTCATCCCGCCCGTACGGCGGCCGCAGCCCCGCCGGCCGGTTTTCTCCCCTCGCCCCGGCGGGGCCTCTCCTTCCGAGCCGTCACCGGCCGTCGAGTAGGGCACGGCATCTGCTGCCGCATCCCGAGTACCGGGACCCGCAGCGCCGCTCCTACCGACTCGGCGCAGCCACCCTGCGCCCGAACATCGCGTTCGATACCGCTCTACTCCCCGCGCGCTCACCTCGCAGTTGCCAGAAAATCCAGAACCCGCCGCCACGCATCATCACACTCGTTCACGAACTCTCCATGCCGGCGGTCGAAGAACGAGTGCGGCGTACCTGGATAGGTGACGAACTCATGTTCGACGCCGTGGCGCGACAACGCCGCGTCGAAGCGGTCGATCATCTCAGGCGTGATACTCGGATCCGCTCCGCCGAACAGAGCAAGAATCGGCCCGGACATGCCGGCCCCTCGGTCCTCCGGCGACGGAAAAACTCCCAGACGAGTGCCGTCCAGCCCACCGTAGAACGCCACTGCACCGTCGAGCGCCAACTGTGGATTCGCCGTGCCGAGGTACGACTGCGACCCGCCAAAACAGAATCCGACAGTGACCACGCGGCGAGCACCCAGCGTCGACCTCAGATGGTCGACGGCCGCCGCGACATCCGCCTGGACCTGTTCGGGTGTGGTGCGCCCGATGTGACTCATGAAATCGAAGTCCTCGCTGCGCTCCCCCGTACCCGCGGTCCTACCGAAGTAGTCGATGGCGACAGCATGGTGCCCGACCGAGGCGAACCGAACCGTCAATTGCCGGTAGTACTCGAACAGTCCTCGGACATCCGGCAGCACCACGACCGCGGTCTCGACCGCCGACTGTGCACGGGATACGAATGCGCGGAAGCTTCCGTCGCCTTCGCCCAGAATCAGATCGTAGGACTCGACATCAGAGATACCGGACGTAACGCCCTCGGGGATGGCCGGAGGAATCGCGGTAGGATCGAAACACATAAGACACTATTATATATAGACAGGGGCGAGGCGGCAGCATTGACCAGGCTCATCGAAAGTGGATCTGGCGCGCATTTCGCGGTTCTGTTGTGAGGCTTCGTCATACGGTGTGGATGACGCGTTTACGGAACAGCGAAGGAGCCAAGACAGTTCGCCGTCGCGGCTGACGGCGCTCATCCAGGCGGCGCGGTCACCTCCACGGCGATCGGTCATGACCTCGGCGAAGTCCCGGACCAAGCCTCCAGTGGCAGCCGGGGCGGGACTGCGTTCCCGAGCCCGTCTGGGGCGATTTCCCGTTCGCGGGTGCGCATCACCAGAGGCAGTTCGGACCCCAACTCAGGCTCGGGCGGTTGCAAGGCGGGGGTCTCGAGGTCGGTGTCGGCGGCGGGCGGGCATTCTGGATGAGCGCCATCAGCTTCGCGGTGACCTACAAGCACCGGGTAGTGCCCCACACTGCGCCCGTTGCCCTTGCACCACCAAGCGCCGCCACGCCCAGCAGCAGGAGTATTCGTGGAACGAACGCTCCGAGGTTCAAACGGATACCACTGTCATCCGTCGAGCCCTGCGATTCCGCTCCCATTGGGGAGGATTACCGGCTTTATCTCGGTCAGACCCTGCATCCCCCGGAGAGCATCGGTGACCTTTTCGAGTCCGAATCGATTGGACAGCATGCGATCGAAATCGAACTTGTCCTGGGTTGCACTCATGAACTGAAGCGCACGCCAGTATTCTGCCTCCGATGCCGAGAATGACCCGATCACATTGATATTGCCGCGGGTGATTGCGGTCGGCTCGAACTCCACGGTGTGGGGTCCGACCTGGCCGGCGACGAGAAATCGTCCACCTCGACGCGCCATTGCCAACCCCTCACCGAATGCGGTCCGGGCACCGGAGAACTCCATCACGACCTCTGCCCCGGCACCCTCGGTGAGCTCCTTGATCGCCTCTACCCGCGCCTCGGGGTCGGGGCGCCCCGAAACGGAGATGGTGTCCGTCGCTCCCCATGCTCGCGCCAGCTCCAGCCGATCGGCGGGATCTCCGATCACGATGACCCGGGTAGCGCCCAGATGCGAGGCCACCGCAGTCGCGAACAGGCCGAGCGGACCGGCGCCTTGGATCACCACGGTCTGCCAGGACTGCAGCGGACCGAGCTGATCGAATGCCTTGATCACCGTGCGGAGCGCGCAGCTCGACGCCGACGCCCATTCGGACTTCACATTTGCCGGGATCTTGATCTTGCGCGAGGTGGGATAGACGTAGCAGTAGTCTGCGAATCCCCCGACGAGGTAGGGGAACCTCTCGCAGTTGACTCCATAATTGCTGCGGTTGGGACACAGGTTCGGCTGGTTTGCGACGGTACAGTGATAGCAGCTGCCGCACCGTCCCTGGGTGAACACGATCCGGTCACCCGGCACAAGTGGGGCTCCGACAACGTCGGTGGTGCCATCCGGGCCCAGCGCCACCACGGTGCCGGCCATCTCGTGGCCCGGAATGATCGGCAGTTCCAGTGGCCGGATCGCAGACAGCGAGCCGTCCCACAGGTGAACGTCGCTGCCGCACACCGTTGCCGCGTCGATCCTGACCAATACTGCTCCGGCTTCGAGTTCGGGGACGGCGACCTCCCGCACCTCGAGTGGTTCGTTGAAGGCCGTCACCACTGCGGCCCGTGCGGTCCGGGGAACCTCGAGGTTCGTCGTCATCGCGCTGCCCTTTCCAGATTGTCGTGTTCCACCGGATGCGCGATCACGGCGGTGAGGTCGAAGCAGTCCTTCTCAACCTCGGCGAAGGTCTGGCTCACCCGGGGGTCGTGACCGGGGATCACCACCGTTCCCTTGCGGCCGTTCAGGTTCCGAAGCTGCTCGTAACCGGCGAACATGTCCTCGAGATTGTGGAACATGGCGAACGGACGGTCGGTCTCGTACTCCTCGGCGAAGTGGGCGGCGTCCGAAGCCAGCACCACCTTCCCCGAGGTCGCCGATATCTCGACGAGCATCTGCCCGGGGGTGTGCCCGCCGATCGTCCACGCCTCGATGCCCGGCAACACTTCCGTGCGGGTGTCGACGAAGCGGAATCGTCCATCCCGAGCGAAGTTCTGGATCATCGTACGTTCCTCTTCCTCGACCACCCAGCAGGTCGGGAACCGGTTCGCGTAGGGCCCGGTTATCCAGTCGAACTCCGTACGAGCAAGGGTGAACTCGGCGTTCGGAAAGAGGCCGATGTTCCCGACGTGGTCGTAATGGGCGTGCGAGATCACGACGTGGTCGACCTCGCCCGCGGCGACACCCATCCGGGAGAGCAGCGCGAGGGGATTGGTCCCGACGTACCGACCCTTCCGCGCGGCGCGGTCGGTGTCGTACCCGCAGTCGACAAGAACGGTCTTGTTGCCGCTCTTCAGCAGCCAGAAGGACCAGTCCACGTGCTGTTCGGCATCCGGCTGCCCGGACAGGTGGTGGCCGTAGAAGTACGAGGAACGCTTGCCGACGCTCCGGGCGTAGCGAAGCGCGTGAACCGAATACTGGTCGGACATGGCTACCTCCCTACTTGACCGGCCACTGGATGTGGACCGGCTCGAGGAACTCTCGGATTCCCCCCTCGCCGAACTCCCGCCCGATGCCGCTGTTCTTCCAGCCACCGTTCGGGGCGTCCGGCCGCTTCGGACCGCCGCCGTTGATCGACACCTGCCCGACGTCGAGCCGCGGCGCCAGCTCCATCGCCTCGTCGTGGGGTCCCCACACGGTGGCATGCAGTCCGAAGGTGGAGTCGTTGGCGATGGCCACCGCCTCGTCGATCGTGTCGTAGGTCTGCACGCTGGCGACCGGACCGAAGATCTCCTCCTGGTTGCAGCGGGCGTCGTTGCCGAGTCCGCCGATCAGGGTGGGCGGTACCCACCATCCCGCGCCCTGCGGCTCGTGACCGCGGGCCAGCACCGTGCCCCCGTCGCTGAGCGCGTTGTCGATGTGGCCGAGCACGCTCGCGCGATGGCGTTCGCTGATGACCGGTCCGACCAGTGTCCGGGTGTCCCAGGGATCGCCCACCGGAACCGACTCGAAGTAGGCGCGGCTGGCCGCGAGGAAGGCGTCGAGTTGTGCTCGGTGCAGCAGGATTCGCGTCGGCGATGCACATCCCTGCCCGGCGTTGCGCAGGTATCGGGAGTGGATCGGCTCGACGACCGACTCGGCGTCCGCGGAGGGCAGCACGATCGCAGCGGACTTGCCGCCGAGCTCGAGCACGACGTCCCGCAGACCTTCCGCTGCGGTCGCCATGACCGCCCTACCCGCCGGGACGGAGCCGGTGAAACTGACCTTGGCCACCTCGGGCCGCGAGATCAGGTGCTGCGCGGCGTCGACTCCACCCGCCAGGACACTCACCGAGGACTCGGGCCAGCCGGCTTGCTGAACGTAGCGGCCGAAATTGAGGATGCCCAGTGGCGCGTTCGGCGACGACAGCAGAATACTCGGGCACCCGGCTGCGTACGCGGCGCCGACCTTGATCGCGGCGAAGAGCAAGGGATAGTTGTAGGCGGCGATCCCGGCGATGACCCCCGCCGGGCGATAGATCACCTTCGAATCGCTGGCCGGATGACCGGGGAACACCCCGAGGTGTTCGGTGCGATCGATCAGCGTGGCCTGCGCCATCCACCGCAGCACACTGATGGGGGTGTCCACGTGGAGGCCCTGGGCGGTGGAGACCGGGGTGCCGATTTCGTTCACCGATACTGCGAGGAGCTCGTCGGCGCGCGCTTCGAACACATCCGCCAGCCGGTCCAGCGCGGCCGAGCGCTCCTTGGCGTCACCCATCTCGTCGCGGTCCAGTCCGGCGCGGGCGATCGCCGCGGCACGGTCGATCTGGGCGAGACTCGCCTCCGCCACCTCGGCGACCACCTCCTCGGTGGCCGGGTTGTACACCGGGAAGTCGGGCCCCTGGCCGCGCTCGAAGGTGCCGCCGATTCTCAGGTCGAGTTCCTGGTCGACGCAGGTGGACCGGGCCGGGTGCAACGAGCTGCTCATCTGCCTTTTCCTTTTGTTGTGTGACTCGCGGGGATCAAGCCGTCGCGGGCACGGATTCGGTGGCGGGTTCGGCCTCTCGCGTGGCCGCCAGCAGGTGCCGGGTGTTCTTCCAGAGGGCAACGGTAAGCACGAAGGAGATCGCGAACAACAGCGATGCTGCGAGGTACATCGTTTTGCCGCTGACCAAGGTGATCGCGTAGCCGGCCACGATCGGGGCGAGGATGGAGCCGAACCGGCTGATGCCGTACATGTAGCCGAGTCCCTTACCTCGTAGCTTCACCGGGTAGAGCTGCGGCGCAGCGGACACGTAGGCGGTCATCGAGGCGAATGCCGCGAATCCGAGAACCGTGGCGGCGCCCATCGCGATGCCCCCCTCCATCGTCATCGCGAACACGAGCTGGGAGACGATTGCGATCCCGAGAAAGATCCAGCCGAGTTTGGGGGCAGCGACTCGAATGCCGATGATGCCGAAAGTGATTGCGCCGATCATCGCGCCGACGCTGATCAGGGTGCCGACCGTGGTTCCGACGTCGGCACTGCCGCTCTCGTTGGCGATCAACTGCGGGGTCCAGGATGCGACGAAGTAGTAGGCGGCGGTGAGGATCGCGTAGGCCGACCACAGCAACAGCGAACGCTTGCGGAACACGCTGTCGAGCAACGAGGCCTTCGTCTCGACACTCGTCTCCACCGGGTCGACCGGTGCCTTCGCGTCCGGATCGACATCCTCGAGACCCATGCGATCCGCGATCTTCGCGATGCGCCGCTTCGCATCGGGAGTCCCCTGCGCGACCAGGAAAGACAGCGACTCGGGCATCAGGGCGACGATGTACACCAGGATCACCGCGGTCAGGGCCGCGCCGGCCCAGAAGAACACCTGCCACGCCCCACCGAACGCGTTCACCAGCGACAGTCCAATGATCCCACCCCCGATCGTTCCGATCGAGAAGCCGATCGTGACCAGGCCAGCCGCGAGATTCCGCTTGTCCGCGGCCGCGTACTCCTGAGCGATCAAGATGCTCAGGGTCGCCAACACGCCGACCGCGACCCCGGTGAAGAAGCGAGTCACGAACATCACCTCGACGTTCGGTGCAAGCGCGGTTCCGATCATTGCGACCAGGTTGAGTGCCACGCCTGCGATCAGCAGGGTACGACGGCCGAGCCGGTCGGCCATCGGGGCGACCAAGATGGCACCGACGGCCATTCCGATCAGCCCGGTGCTGATCAGCCAGCCCTTCACCGCGGACGACGCGAACCCGTCCGGTAGGTGCGGCAACGCGAATCCGACTACAGAGAGGTCATAGCCGTCTGCCAGGTTGCAGAGCAAGGCCCCGAAGATCACCAGGTACTGACGGAATGTCATGCGGCTGTTAGCCACTGCGGACGTGACGTCCATATTCTCGCCCTTCCAGCAGAGAGTCAAAAGTATCGATCGCCCAAGCCTGTGGACACCACCGGAGTGCGATTAGAATATATCCTCTATTGTTTTTCGCGGTGTGTCAAGGCTCACTCTCCACTCTGGATCAGGTGCAAATCACGTGCACCGACGCCGGCGACGTCATGCGGCACCCCCTGCTTCCACCGGGCCCGGAGCTCCGCAGAAGCATGGAGCACGGCCGTCGACTACCGGCCGACAAAAACACCCTTGCGCTTCTCCCTGAAGGCCGCCATCGCCTCCACCGAATCCTCGGTGGATTGGATGATCGCCTGATGGGAAGAGATCAGATCCAAGGACGCCGCCAGGGGCAGCGTTTCGCCGTGAACGGTGGCGCGCTTGATCATTCGCATCGCCAGCGGCGGCTGCGCCGCCAGGCGGCAGGCGAATTCGTCGAGGTTGGCGTCGAACTCACCGTCCGGGTAGACGTGGTTCACCAGACCGATCTCCAGCGCGGTCTCGGCATCGACGAAGTCCCCGGTCCACAGCAACTCCAGGGCCTTTGCCTTACCTACGAGCCGGGGAAGGAAGTGGCATCCGCCGTCTCCGGGCAGCAGTCCGACCCTGATGTAGCCCTCCGACATCCGAGCGCTCTCCGCCGCGACGCGGATGTCCGCCATCAACGCCATGTCCATTCCGGCGCCCACCGCGACACCCGACACGCCGGCGATGTACGGCTTGTCGAAGCGTTCGACCGCGCGCGCGACGATGTGCACTCGGTCGGTCAGCATGGCCTTGTCGGAATACGGGGTGGCACGTTCGGTGGCGAAGTCCTCCAAATCGACTCCCGCGCAGAACGCACCGCCGGCACCGGAGACCGTCACCACACGAACGGCATCGTCGTGCTGTGCATTGTCGAGAATGGACGCCCAGTCCTCGAGCATTCCGAAGGTGAAGGCGTTCTTGCGGTGCGGCCGGTTCAGCAGGATGCGACCTACCCCGCCCTCGACGGTGAACTCGATGTCTGCCATTGGTTCAGCTCCTCCATGTGATTGGATAATCTAGAATATACTATTTATGAGTCCTCGAAAAGGGTGCGGCGACAACAGACTCGGGCCTGAGCCGGCCCATGCGACCGATAGATTCGGTCGGCGCACGAGGGAACGAACCGTCCGGTTTCCGGACGTTCAGCGCCGGGTCGCGATAGTATAGTATTTAGCCCCACTCCCCGAGAGAGGTACAGCCGTGGCGACCGCAAAGACAGCCGGAGCAGCGAAGGACAACAGGCCGGAGACACTGGTCTCGTTCATCGAGCGCCGCATCGAGACGGCGATCGCCGAGGGCGAGTACGGCAGCGGGGCCCGCTTGTCCCCCTCCGCCCTGGCCAAGGAATTCGAGGTCTCCCACATCCCGGTGCGCGAAGCGCTCAGTTCGCTGGCGGCGAAGGGCTTCATCGACTACCGGCAGGCGCGCGGTTTCTTCACCCGCGACCTGAGCTTCGACGAACTCGACGACATCTACACCTGGCGCACGGTACTCGAAACCGAGGCGCTCAGGCTGGCGATGCCCAAGATCACCGAGGGCGACATCGCGGAAATGCGCGGCATCCTCGAGGAGGAGAGCCACAAGCTCAGCGCCGCGGATCGCCTCGAATACCTCGAGCTGAACCGCAGGTTCCACTTCGTCGCGTTCAACCGGGTCGGGTCTCCGGTGTTGCTGCACCTACTGGGCTATCTGTGGGACATCACCAAGCCGTACACCGCGGCGGAGTTGATCGAGAGCACCCAGGGGCACGAGGACCACCTTCGCCAACTCGAGCTGTTCGAGGCCCGCGACATCGACGGCATGATCGCGGCGATGGACGCGCACCGCGGTTACCGCCGCAACATGCAGCGCGACCGCGAGGCGCGCATGGATGAGCCCGCGCCCGCGAAGAAGGCGCGGGCGAGAAAGCCGGCTGCGCGGAAGTCGACCGCCGGCAAATAACACCCGCGCTGGTCACGCGGTCTCGCGGCGAGGCATTCCGTCCGCGGCGCGGGACCAGCGTTCGGGGACCTCGGCATCGACGGCGAGCCGGCCCTCGTTGCGGAGCCGGTACAGGTGGGCGTGGGTCTCGCCGATCGCCTGCCGGCGCCCGCGCGAGGCCAGCTGCTCGAACGGCCGAGCCCACTTCAATGCCTGGGTCACCTCCCATACCGTCTCCGCGCCCGAGGCAACGACCGCCTCGACCTCCCGGCCGCGTTCGTCCTGGTGATCCTGCAGGAACTGTAGCCGAGGCTCGAGCGTGTCGAAGGCCCATTCGTGACCGGGCAGCACCAACGCATCGGACGCGACCCGCAGGCGTTCGAGGGAGCGGGAGTAGTCCGCCAGTGGGTCGTCGCCATAGCCCGGCCGCCGGGAGACGTTCGGGGTGACCCGGGGCAGCACGTGATCGCCGGTGAACACCAGGTTCCGTTCGGTGTCGTGGAAGCACAGGTGGCCGGGGGTGTGACCCGGGGTGTGCAGTGCCACCAATGAGCCACGGGTGGCGGGCACCTTGTCCCCGTCGCCCAACAGGATATCGGGTCTGACCGACGCGAATCCCGAGGTGAGTTCCGCTTCCTCGCTGTGGATCTCGTCGAGGACGTGCGCTGGCACACCGCAGCGGGTGAGCCAGACGGTCATGTCCTCGACCCGCGCCCGGATCGACGCCTCGTCCCGGACGACGTGCGGCAGCTCCCCCGGATGCATCGCGATCCAGGCGTCGGTGTGCTTCTGTACCCGGTCGGCCAGGCCGTAGTGGTCGGGGTGGACGTGGGTGACCAGCACACCGAGCAGGGAATCCAACCCCGCTCCGGCGCGCTTGAGGCCGAGCTGGAAGGCTTCCCAGGATTCGTCGGAGTTCCAGCCCAGGTCGACCGCGATCACGCCCCGGTCGACCGCAACGAGGTAGCCGAACGAGTAGGCCAGCGGGCTGGGGAAGGGCAGGGTGGTACCCCACACCCCGCGGGCGAAGGCGGTGCCGGTGACCCCTGCCTTGCGGGCCGGGTCCGCTGTTCCCGCCGCGCTCACAGCACACCGTCCTCGCGGAGCTTGCCGACCTCGTCTGCCGACATTCCCAGTCGGGAGGTGAGCACCTCGTCGGTGTGCTCACCGAGTCCGCCGGCGCGGGCGGGCTCGACGAGGGGCGAATCGGACAGCAGGATCGGGCTGCCGAGCGTGGTCCACTCTCCCCGCTCGTCGACCATCCGGCGGATGATTCCCCGCTCGCGCACGTGTGGATCCTCGAGCAACTCGGGTAGCGTAACGACTGGGGCGCACGGGATCTTGGCTGCCTGGAGGGCCTTGACCAGCTCGTCCTTGGGTCGTTGCTGCGTCCACCGCTCGATCAGAGTGTCGACCTCGACATCGTTGGCGCATCGACCCGCCATGTCGGCGAAGCGCTCGTCAGCGAGGTCCGGGTCGCCGATCAGCGCGCACAGTCGGTCCCAGTGCGCCTGTGTCGGTGCGAGCAAGGTGATCCAGCCGTCGCTCGCCCGGAAGGCGTTGTAGGGCACGACCGCCAGGCCCCCGTGCCGGTTGCCGGTCCGCTCCGGGATGGTGCCCTCGCTGTTGAGCCATCCCGCAATGTTCGAGGTCAGGGCTGGGATGATTGCGTCCTGGAGAGCCACTTCGACGTGCTGGCCTCGTCCGGTGACGGTGCGTTGGTAGAGGGCGGCTGTCACGCCGGCCACCAGGTGCGTGCCGGCCATGATGTCGACGACCGACGGGCCGGTGCGGACCGGTGGGCCGTCGTCGAAGCCGGTCGTGCTCATGACAGCGGTACGGGCCTGGATGGTCAGGTCCATTGCCGGCTCGCCTGCATACGGACCGAAGGAGCCGAACCCGCTACCCGAGGCCATGATCAGGCGCGGATTGACCTGGCTCAATTGCTCGTAACCCAGGCCGAAGCGCTCCATCGCGCCCGGAGACAGGTTCTGCACCAGCACATCGGACTCGCGGACGAGCGAACGCAAGATCTCCTGACCGGCGGGATGCTTGAGGTCGAGTCGCACTGTGCATTTGCCCGCGTTCATGAACTGGAACTGCACGGACATGCCTTCGTCGTCGACCGTGGGTAGGCGACGATAGGGATCACCCTCGGGGGCTTCGATCTTCACGACGTCGGCACCGAGCCGGGCCATCAGCATGGTGGCGTACGGTGCCATGTAGAACTGCCCGAGGCAGATCACCTTCACGCCCTCGAGAGCTGTCACGACGTACTCCTCCAACTAGTTCGATCAGGCGGGGATGCGCCTGTGGTTCGCGGGTTCGACAGTCTTGGAGACCGAGACCGAGTCCGATTCAGTGGAACGAATGTCCTCGGGCGCGGCTGCCGGCAGCCGCGCTCGAGTGTTCTTCTATGGCCTCCACTCGGCGCCACCGAAGACGCTTGGAGCTACGAGGAGACGTCGACCCGGTCCACTCCCACCGCGCCGGTGGATAGCAGCCGGTCGATCTCTTCCTCGCCCTTGCCGAGCACGTCCTGCAGCACGTCCACCGAGTGTTCACCGATTCTCGGCGGAGTCTGCGATTCGGCGAGCGGCCAGGACGAGGAGCGCACCGGGAACCGTGCTGTGGGGCAGGCAATTCCGTCTCGACCGACGTCCTGGACGATCTGGTTGTACTGTGCTTGCTCGCTCGCGACCGCCTCGTGCAGCTCCAGCACCGGGCTGGCCGGTACATCCGCGACCTTGAGAGTGTCCAGCCACTGCTCGCGGGTGCGGGTGCGGAAGATGTCCTCGAGCATCGGAGCCAGCACGCTCCGGTTCTCCAGCCGCTTGGCGTTGGTCTCGAAGCGGGGATCTTCGGGCCATTCCGGACGATCGACAGCGAGGCACAGTCGCCGCCAGAAGCCCTGGGTGAAGGCACCGACCATGACGTACGCGCCGTCCGAGCACTCGAAAGCCTGGTAGGGCACGATCTGGGCGTGGGTTCTGCCGCAGCGCGGAACGGTCTCGCCGAGGCCGGCGACGGCGGGCAGGTAGTTCGACATCAGCGCGATGCTGCTGTCGAGCATGGCGACCTCGATGTGCTGACCCTCGGGATGTTGGTCCCGCACGTAGAGTGCGCTGAGGATGCCGACGGTCCCGAAGAGTCCGGTGCTGAAGTCGCTGATCGGGGCGCCGACCCGGACCGGACCGCCGCCGACCTCGCCGGTGATGCCCATGAGACCGGAGACGGCCTGCATGATGATGTCGTTCGCCGGTCGGTCGCTGAGCGGGCCCTCGGGGCCGAAGGCCGACAACGAGCAGTAGACGACACCGGGCCGTCGGGCGGCGATCTGCTCGAATCCGAGTCCGAGACGGTCCATCACGCCCGGCCGGAAGTTTTGGACGACGATGTCGCACTTCTCGGCGAGTTGGAGCGCGACTTCCCGGCCCTCCGGGGTCCCGAGATCGAGGGCGATACCGCGCTTGTTCCGGTTGAGGGCGACGTAGTAGTCACTCTCGAGGGGGCCGAGCATCGGCTTGCCCATGTGGCGCGAGCCGTCTCCTCGTCCCGGCTTCTCCACCTTGATGACCTCGGCTCCGAGGTCGGCCAACATCACGGTGGCGAAGGGGCCGGCCGCCGCGTGGGTGAAGTCGAGAACGCGGATCCCCTTCATGGGGCGCTGAACTGTGGTCATGAGAGAGCTCCTCGATTCCGGAGGCACCGGAACTGGTGATGAATGGTCGCCCGCTGCGGGCACCGGCATCGGCGAGTGTGTCGACAGGCCGCGCCGCGAAGGGTCCGAGACGACGCGGCCTGCCGTACTGGCTCAGGAACGGTTCTTTCCTGGCCAGCTGCCGGGGTTAAGCCCGGCCGTCTTCCTGGACGTCGATCGGGAACTGGATCGGGCCCGTTTCCTTGCTCGGCAGAGCGAAGATGACGGTGCCCGGCATGACGTCCTGTCCACGCTGGTTGATCGAGGTGAACTTGCCCTTGACGTAGCCGGTGCCGGTCTTGGCACCACGCCACTTGTCGACGATCTCACCCTTGATCCGGTACACGTCGCCGATGAACACCATGTTGCGGTACTGGAAGTCGAGGTCGGCCACCCAGCCCTCGTCGCCCGGGTAGAGGCTGGCCCAGTAGGTGGCGTAGCCGCCACGCTGCGAACCGTAATCGTACGGGGCCGGCATACCGATCTCGGCGGCCATGAAGTCGTCCCAGTGCACCCGCTCGATCGCCTGCGGGATACCCGTCTTCGGATCGGTGACCGCGACCTTGGGGGACTGGCGACGGTAGTCGAGCCAGTACTTGCCGGCGCGCACGTGCGGCGAACCGATGCCCTGCAGCCACGCCACCATCTCCGGCACGGTCAGCGGGCCCTTGACGACCGGATCGATGGCGTCACCGACCTGCACGTCCTCCCAGTAACGGGTCTCGGCACCCCGGGGCTTCTCGGCGTCGAGCTCGGCATCGATCTGCGCGATCTCTTCGGCGGTGTACGTAGCAAGTTCCAGGGTGGCGTTCTTGCCGGTCGACTTGGACTCCCCACGCTCCATGCGGAAGATCGGCATGGTCTGGATGGCGACCAGTTCGTCACGCTGGTTGTAGTAGCGGATCTCGTCGGCCTGCACGAGCATCCTGTTCGCCATCCGGCCTTCCTTGAAGTCGGCCTTGATCAGCTCCTTGGTGGCCCGCAGCACGTCACCGTTGCGCACCGGCTGGAAGAACTGCCAGTGATCGCCGGAGTGCAGGCCGTGCACTCCGGGCAGGCCCTGTCCGCGGCGCAGATCCCAGCTGCCCCAAGCGACTCCGTAGAAGATGCCGGGAGGTGCGATCACGTCGCCGTGCGGGCCGCTCGTCGCGTACTCCTCGTCGAGGTACAGCGGGTTCTGGTCGCCCACCGCGCGGGCGAAGTGCGTGATGCTGTCCGGGTTGATGTGCCGGATGTACGGCTTCTCGATGGGCATCACCTTGCCCAAGCGGCTGCGCAGCCGGGCGACAGCCTCGTCCGACATGGTGCCGTATTCCGCGCTGACGTCGACGGTTTCGGTAGTCATACCCACTCCTTGGTTCTCCGGGTGCTTCGGTAGCTACAATATATTATAGCTAGTCAAGTGACAAGAGCCGCGTTTCACAGGCTGCGAAAGACAGCCCGACCTCGGCCTTCCCGGCGTCGTCGGTACACCGACCTACGAACACGTGAAGGACGCATCGATGAGCACATGCACCGCCCGCCCCGCCCTGCTGCCGGTCCTGGTCTACGCCAGCCTGACCAGTGCGGTTGTCAGCTCGCTGGGCATGCTGCTGGTACCGACGATCTCGCGCGACATGGACGTCTCCGTCAGCAGCGCGCAGTGGATGCTGACCGTCAATCTCCTCGTCGGTGCGGTGGCCACACCGATCATGGGTCGGCTCAGCGACGGCCCACACAAGAAGCGCCTCCTGTTGGTCTCGCTCGCCGTGATCCTCGTCGGGTCGGTCATCGCCGCGGCCGCCCCGAACTTCCCGATCTTCCTGCTGGGACGGGCACTGCAAGGCCTGTCCTACGGGATCGTCCCGGTCACGATCGCACTCGCTCGCCGTTATCTGCCGGAGGAGTCTGTGCGACCTGCCATTTCGAGCCTGTCGATAGCCGTCGCGGCAGGGATGGGCGTGGGCTATCCGCTCACCGGCGTGCTCGCGAGCGAGTTGGGCTTCCGCTCGGCCTTCGGGTTCGCGGCGGTGTTCCTGCTCACCGCGGCAGCCGCGGTGCACCGAGCGGTGCCCGACGGTCCCGACCTGCGCGCCCTTCGCGACACCTTCGATGCGGCAGGGGCCGTCCTGCTCGGTCTCGGGCTCTCGGCGCTGCTGCTGGTGGTCAGCGAAGGCTCGAACTGGGGCTGGGCGTCGGGTTGGACGCTCGGCGCCGTACTTTTTGCCGCTGTCCTGCTCGTCGCCTGGATAGTGGTCGAGCTACGAACGGGGGATCCTCTGGTCGACCTGCGGGTGTTCCGCAATGCGGACGTCGTGCTCGCAAACGGCACCGCGATCGGGCTCGGCGCCGCCCTGTATGTCGGCCTGTCGGTCGGTGGGTTGGCCGCACAGGCGCCGACGTCCACCGAGTACGGCGTCGGCCTGCCCCTGTTCTGGGCGGGTTTCGTGATGCTCCCATTGTCAGTGGGAAGTCTCGGCGCCGGTCGACTGGTCCGGGTGCTCACCCGGCGGGTTCAGATGACGACGATGCTGCCGATCGGCGCCGCTGTGATGACCGCCTCTGCCGTTCTGCTCTGGCGGGTACACGACAACCTCGCCGGGATCCTGGGCGGAATGCTGCTGTTCGGCATCGGACTCGGCACCACGTATGCGGCCATGCCGGCCCTGATCGCGCGGAACGTCGCCGCCGTCCAACTCGGCAGCGCGGTGAGCTTCAACCAAGTGCTTCGCACCGTCGGCGGCGCGTTCGGCAGTGCGGTCTCGGGCGCGGTACTGGCCACCCACCTGGCCTCGGACCGCCATCCGACCGAGGCCGGCATCAGTCTGGCCTTTGCGGCCGGAGCTGTCTGCAGTGCCGCGGTACTGACGGCACTCTGCTGCAATTGCATTCGTGACCGTCGAGGGCGGTCGAGGGCCGCCGTATGCTCCGACACGCGAACCACTCCACGCCGACCGCGATACCGACTGAAACGCAGCGACTGTTGCCTGCTTTCGGTCCGACCCCGTCGGGCCGGGTCACCGCTGCCGAAGAGGTGATCCTGGTCGGTTCTGTCCAGCAGGTTCATGTCTCATCGCCGGGTTGTCCCACCCGGCCGCGAAGCCGGTGCCTTCCGTATCGAGACGGAAGGCACCGGCTTCGGTGCGGGTAAGTCACGGTGGAGCGATCCCCACTGCGACTCTCAGGAGCCGCGCGCAGGAGCGTGCCGACGCTCGAGGGCATCTGCCCAGGCGTCCAGCACCTCGCGGGCCGGCTTGCCCGGCCGCTCGCGTTGGGCCACCCACTCCTCCTGGGACTGCGTCATGGCCGGCTCGAGGTCGGCCAACTCCTGCGGAGTGAGCTGGTAGAACTCGACGTCCGACGACATCGACTCGAGGGCCTTGGCGTTCTGGTCGGCGTAGAAGGCCGTCAGGGTCGCCAGCGCCACCTCCCGCGCCTCGGCCATCGCGGTCCGGATGTCCTCCGGCAGGTTCTGCCAGGCCTCCTCGCGGATTGCCAGCACGGTCGGTCCGGCACCGAAGGGGGCATTGGTCGACGCCGAGCGGGTCACCTCGTCGAGGGCCGCAGCGGGCATGGACTCGAGGGTGTTGATGCCGGCGTCGATCGTTCCGCGTTGCATGGCCTCGTACACTTCGCCCGAACTCATGTGAACGGGTGCGGCACCGAGGTTCTTGACAACGAAGTCGGATGCGCCACCGGCGCTGCGCACCGTCAATCCCCGCCAGTCGTCCCCGGTGCGCACCGGCTCACCGGTGCCGAGCAGCTGGTACTTGCCGGCCAGAATCCCCATCACCGGACGAACGTTCTTCGGCAGATAGTCCTTCTCCCCAAGGATCCCGCTGAGCAGCTCCCAGTAGGCGCCCTGCATCGATTCCAGCGAATCCTCGGCTCCGAAGCCGGGGACCGCCGTGACATCGCTCAACGGAAGCTCCGCTCCCGCGGCGTTCGCCGGCACGAAGTAGCCGAGGTCGATCACTCCCGAGCGGATCGCCGAGAAGACGTCGTTGGCCTCGATGAGCTGGCCGGCCGGGAAGTACTCGAACTTCACCCGCCCCGCGGTTCGCGTCTCGACCTCGTCCATCCACACCTCGAGAGCGTTCTTGGTGATGGCGTGCCGGGTCGAGAACTGGTGCGCGAAGCGCAAGGTGATCGTGCCATCGTCGGCAACCTCGCCGCGCTGCACCGCGGAGCTGCAACCGGACAGCAGCAGTGCGCAGGTGAGCACTGCGGCAAGCAGTCCGACGCCGCCTCCTCGCCTGTTCTTGAGGGATTTGAACGTGATCACGGAAGTGGTGTCCTCTCGTATGGTGCTCAGTCGAGCCGGTTACCCGCGCAACGAGGGCAGGAACGTGACGATGGTCGGGAAGGCGATGATCAGCGCCGCCGTGGCGACAGCGGCAAGGTAGAACCGGGTCACACCCCGGAAGGCCACACCCAGATCTCCCCCGGACGCGCCTGAAGCGACGTACACGTTGATCCCCACCGGCGGAGTGATCAATCCCAACTCGATGACCAGAACGACCATGATGCCGAACCAGATCGGGTCGTAACCCAAACCGACGACGAGAGGGAAGAACACCGGCAGGGTCAGCAGCATCATGCCGAGCCCGTCCATGAAGCAGCCGAGGACGGCGTAGACCAGGAACACGAGCACGATGACCAGCAGCGGCGGGATGCCCGATTCCTTGATCGTCTCGGTCAGGCTCTGCGTGACGCCGGTCAGAGTCAGGAACTGGGTGAAGAGCTTGGCGCCGATGACGATGATGAACACCGCCGCGGTGATCTCCGCGGTGCGCCGAAGCGAGGTCAGGATTCCGTTCCACCGCAGTCCGCCGAAGATCATCGCGACGATCAGCGCGCCGAAGGCGCCCACGGCACCGGCCTCGGTGGCGGTGACGATGCCCGAGTACATGCCACCCAGGACGAGCGTGACGAGCAGGATCGCCGGTCCGGTGTGCCGGACCGACTCGAGACGTTCCCGCCAGGTGGTTTCCGGGGTGGGCGGGGCGATCTCGGGACGCATCCGCTGCCACACCACAATCGTGCCCACGAAGAGCAGCCCCAGGATGATGCCCGGAACGATGCCTGCGGTGAACAGGTCGACGATCGACGTCTCGGTGGTGATGCCGTACATCAGCAGCGGCACACTGGGCGGAATCATCACAGCTAGGGTGCCGGACGAGGCGACCGAGGACAGCGACAGGCGGTCGTGATAGCCGCTCTTACGCATCTCGGGGATACAGATTCGCGACAGGCTCGCCGTGGCGGCCACACTCGAGCCGGAAATGGTGCCCATACCGGCGCCGGCTCCCACGCTGGCGATGGCGAGGCCACCCGGTAGCCGCCCGAACCAGGCTCTCGCGGCATCGAACAATCGGCCGACGATCGTGCTCGCGCCGAGGAACTCGGCCATCAGGATGAACATCGGCAACGCGGTCAAGCTGAAGCTTTGCGTCGCACCGTGTGGTCCGGTGGACAGCAGTGCGGCCGGGGTGTCGAAACCGTCGATGGCCCACAGACCGGCGATGCCGGCTCCGGCCATCGCGAATCCGACCGGGGTTCCGAGCGCCAGGAGGACGATCAGCACCAGGACCGGCCCGAGAACCTCAAACAACATCGGCGTGCCTTTCTGCTTCGCGCTCGTCGTCTGCCTCGCGTGCAACGCCGGCGGTGGCGATCTGCCAGAGGCCGCGCACGATTGCGCCGGCGAGGCCGATCGGGACGAACACCCAGGACAGGCCCAGCGGGAGCGGTGGGTAGCCGCCCAGGACCGCCCCCCACGCGCCGCCGAGCTCGTGGAGGGCGCCCTCGAGCATCACCATCATGATCAGGACCACGATCACGTTCACCAGCACCTTGCAGATCAGACGCCCGCGCGTACCCAATCGATCGACGACCAGGGTCGCCGAGATGTGCGCGTCCACCGCCTGCACGCGCGGAAGAGCGAGGAAGACGAGCGCCGGCATGAAGTACAGCAGCGTGACGTTCATGGCCCCGGGAAGGGGACTCTGGAACAGGTAGCGTGCCGCGGCGTTGGCCACCGTCAGCAACATGACCACGGTGAGGGCACCGAGCGCGAGTGTTTCCAGTACCCAGTCGACTGCCTTCATCGCCCGGTCCACCTGCCGTACCGGTTGTGGCCGATCCCGTTCGATGACCGCAGGTTCCATCCTCGTCTTGTCGGTGTCGAGGGCGGTTTCGGCACTCATGGTTGCCTCCGATCAGGTCCGTGAACGCTGCGCGCCCGCTCGCCGGCGGAAGGTGGGTGTAGCTGACCCATTGCATATCCCCTTGTCAGATGGATGTGTCGCTCTCGCCAGTCGGAACGCCAGTGGCGATATCCCGGCTCACCATTGTGAGCCGCGACACAAGCTAGATGATATACTGTAGATCAACGTTGGCGTCAACTGCTGTCGCGATTCACAGCGCATCCGAAAAATTCGACCGTTGCATCCGATCCGTGCCCGAACCCTCAAGTAGATAATGCACTGCGTCCCAAAGATGTTCGGCACAGCTACCGCGGCGGGTTGCAGTTTCCGCCGAAGACGCCGCCGCAGGTACCCGATCGGAGGATTGCCCGTGTCCGCTGAACCCATTCGCCTGCGCGATGTCGTTCGCCGGCCGCATCGCGACCATCCTGCGACAGGACACCGTCGCGAGAGTGCTGCTCGCCGCCGCGGCGGTCGCCTCGGTGTGGGCCAATTCTCCGTGGTCGCGGTCCTACCACGTGCTCCGCGACACCACCATCGGCCCGGCCACGATACATCTGGATCTCTCCCTCGCCGCCTGGACGGCGGACGGCCTGTTGACCGTATTCTTCTTCGTGGTCGGGGTCGAGCTCAAACGCGAGTTCGTCACACGCCAGTTGCGTGATCCCCGCCGCGCCGCCCTGCCGATCGCCGCGGCAGTGGGTGGCATGTCAGTGCCCGCGGCAATCTTCCTGCTGGCCAACCGCAACGGCGGCGCGGAGGCACTGGCTGGCTAGGCCGTTCCGACCGCCACCGACATCGCCTTCGCGGTCGCGGTCCTCGCGGTTATCGGCGCACATCTACCCCCGGCCCTGCGCACCTTTCTGCTCACCCTCGCCGTGGTGGACGACCTCCTCGCAGTCGGCGTGATCGCCGTCTTCTACACCGAGGACATCAATGTGCTCGCCCTCGCCGCGGCGGCACTGCCCCTGCTCGTCTTCGCCTGGGCCACCCGACGCGGCATCGGAAGCGTGTGGCTGCTGGCGCCTTTGGCCGCCGCGACCTGGCTGGCGGTGCACGAATCCGGAGCCCACGCCACCATCGCCGGCGTCCTGCTCGGACTGGCCGTTCCCGCGCGGTGTGCCCATCGCAGCGGACTGCGAATGCTCGAACACTTCGAGCACCGCCTGCGGCCGCTCTCGGCCGGGCTCACCGCACCGCTGTTCGTCTTCTTCGCCGCCGGTGTCGCCGTCGGAGGACTCGATGGCCTGGTAGCCGCCACCACGGATCTGCTCTTTGTCAGCGTCGCCGCCGCCCTCGTGGCCGGCAAGGTGATCGGGCACTGCCGACCTGAGCACCCACCGACCACAGGGGCCTCCGATTCTCGGTCGGAGTGCCCGTGTCCGCGCGGACGAGGGTCGGGCCGCTCAGCCGTTGAGCACGAAGAGCCGCTCCTCGGTCATCTCCCGAACCGCGAACTTCGGTCCCTCCCTGCCGATACCACTGTCCTTGACACCGCCGTACGGCATCTGGTCCGCGCGCCACCGCGAGGTTCCGTTGACGATCACCCCGCCGGTTCGCACGTTGCGCAGCGTCGCCAGCGCGAGGTCCAGGGAGTTGGTGAAGATCCCGCACTGCAAGCCGTACGGGCTGGCGCTGATCTCTTCGAAGATCGGCTCGATCTGCTCGTAGGGCTGCACCGACAGTACCGGGCCGAAGATCTCGTCCGTCACGATGTCCATCGACGAGTCGACGCGAGTGAGAACGGTGGCGTCCAGTTGCGCTCCGTTGCGGTTGCCGCCGCAGAGCAACTCGGCGCCGCGGTCGAGCGCCCGCGCGACCATGCCCGAGACCCGGATCGCGGCCTGCTCGTCGATCAGGGTGCCGACCTCCGTTGCCTGGTCGAGCGGATCGCCGAACCGGATCGAGCGTGTCTCCCGCACGAGTGCCTCGAGGAACTCCTCGTGGCGGTCCCGGTGGACGAACACGTTCTGCACCGATACACAGCTCTGACCGGCCAGTTGGATTCCGTTGCGCGCGCACGCCGTTGCCGCAGCTGCCAGATCGGCGTCGTGGTGCACGAAGGTCGGTCCCACCCCGCCGAGTTCGAGGGCCACGCGCTTCATCCCGACGTCCCGGCGGATGATCTTGCCGACCGGGATGGACCCGGTGAAGCTGACGAAGTCCACCCGCGGATCCGCCACCAGTTTCGGGCCCACGAGATCGCCGTAGACGACGTTGACGGCACCGTCCGGGACCCCCGCCTCCACTACGGCCTCGATCATCATGTGCACGCACAGCGGCGCCTTCGGCGACGGCTTGATCACCACGGCGTTGCCGGCGGCGAGGGCGGGACCGAGTTTGTGAGCGGCGAGGTTGATCGGCGCGTTGAAGGGCGTGATCGCGGCAACGACCCCCACCGGGAACCGCATGACCATGGCGATTTTTCCCGCGCCGGCAACCGAGGCGTCCATCGGGACGTGTTCGCCTTCGATGCGCACAGCCTCCTCGGCCGACAGGCGCAGGGTGTCGACGGCCCGCTCGACCTCCACCACCGCGTCCTGGATCGCCTTGCCGGTCTCGCGCGTCATGACCTCACCGATCTCACGGGCACGTGCGAGCAGAGTGTCGGCGATCCGGTGCAGCATCTTCGCGCGCTCGTACCCCGGCATCCGGGCCATCGCGGCGCTCGCGGCGTGCGCGGCCGCGAGCGCGTCATCGAGATCCCGCTCCGAGGAGACGGGCATGCGTCCGACCACGTCGCCGCGCCAGGGGTCGTGGACCTCCTGGGCGGTGTCCCCGTCCCGCCATTGCTTCCCGATCAACATCCGGGCGATGACCGGTTGTGAGTTGCTACCCGACACGTTCGTTCTCCTCTGTGTTGCGACGCTGCACCGGTCCGCACTCGGGCGAAGGTACGGGGCGCACCCGAGTGTCCGAGATCACCATAGAGTGTATATTGTTTATCAACTGATGGACCAGTCACACCACGAACACCCGGCGCCGAGGAGAGTTGACATGCGGATGAAAGCGGCAGTGATGCACGAGCAGGGCCTGGCCCTGCCCTACTCCGACAGCAGGCCCTTCCGAATCGAAGAGGTCGACCTCGAGGGCCCCCAGGAAGGCGAGGTCCTCGTCGAGGTCCGAGCCGCCGGCGTCTGCCACTCGGATCTGTCCGTCGTCGCCGGCCTGCGCAAGCGCGCGTTGCCCGTCGTCGGCGGCCACGAGGGCGCCGGCATCGTGCGCGAGGTGGGTGCCGGAGTCCAGGGGTTGCGGGCCGGCGACCACGTGGTGATGACGGTGGCCGGCGGCTGCGGCACCTGCGTGTACTGCGTGCAGGGGCGGCCTGTGATCTGCGACAACGTCGGCGTCAGCCGCGCCCAGGGGCTGCTGCCCAATGGTGCACGGCGGCTGAGCCTCGGCGGTGAGCCGGTCTACCACTACAGCGGCATCTCGTGCTTCGCCGAGTACGCCGTGACGGTGCCGAACTCCCTGGTCAAGATCGACTCCTCGATCCCGCTCGAGGTCGCGGCCGTCTTCGGGTGCGCCGTCGTGACCGGGGCGGGCGCGGTGTTCAACACCGCAGGGGTGCGGCCCGGCGACAGCGTCGCCGTCTTCGGGCTCGGCGGTGTCGGCCTGGTCTCCGTGATGGCCGCTCGTCTCGCCGGCGCATCGCAGATCATCGGAATCGACCTGCTGCCGGGCAAGTTCCAGCTCGCCAAGGAACTCGGCTGCACCCACACCGTCGAGGCCGGCGACCCGGACCTCGTCGAGAAGGTCCGGGAGATCTCGCACGGCGGTGTCGACCGGACGTTCGAGATCTCGGGCAGCACCGCCGCGCTGGCACCGGCCTTCGCCGTCACCCGCAAGGGGGGCGAGGTGATCTGTGTCGGCGTCGGCGCAACCGGAGCGGTCCACCAGTACCCGCACACCCAACTGGTTTCCGAGGAGAAGGTTTTACGGGGATCGTTGCTGGGCAGCGGAATCGCGGACAGGGACATCCCCCGGTTCCTGCGCTTCTACCAGGAAGGACGGTTGCCGGTGGACAGACTGTTGTCGGGAACCATCGATTTCGGCCAGCTGGACGGTGCGCTCGACCGCCTGCACGTCGGCACCGTGATCCGCCAGATACTGCTCCCCCACGCGTGAGACGATGACACGGACGCTCGGGCGCCGCGATACCCACGGGCGCGACAGTATGAGGTTCTGGCTGATCGTCGCCGGGACCTTCGCGGTGACGACGGCAGTGCTCGTCTTCGTCGGGGCACCGTCACCGTATCTGTTCGCCGGAGTACTCGCCGGCGGCCTGTGTGCCCTGAGCGTGCGCTCCCCCCGCAAGATGCCCGACACCTTCCGCGGAGTCACACTCGGCATCATCGGCGTACAGGCCGGCTCGATGATCGACTCGTCGGTCGTCGCCACCCTCGCCGCGCACCCCGTCGCCACCCTCGGCAGCGCGATGGCAACCCTCGCGGTCACCCTCGTTTTCGGGCAGCTGCTGCGGATCTCCCCGCACGTGCGCGGATCGACCGCCACCTTCGCTTCCATCGCCGGCGGTGCGTCCGGGCTGACCGCGATGGCGCGGGAACTGAAGGCCGACGAGGCGACCGTCGTATCGGTGCAGTACCTCCGGGTCCTCGTGGTGGTCTTGTCGGTACCCATGATTGCGCCCCTGCTCGGTGGGGGCGGTACCGGATCGGGCATTACGGCCGGCCACGACGGGTACTGGAGCGGACTGCCGTTCACCGTCGTGTCACTGCTGGCCGGGCTCGCGCTCGCTCGGGTACTGACGTTCACCGCATCGAAACTGATGTTGCCGATGCTCGTGGCCCTGGCGCTGACCCTGCTCGATGTGTTTCCGTCATACGACGTGCCGGTGCCGATCCTTGCAGTGGGGTTCGCCGCGATCGGGCTCATGGTGGGCCTGGACCTCACGCGGGACGTGCTGCGCAAGATCGCGACGATCATGCCTCTCGCACTGGTCTCGTTGCTGCTCAGTCTCGCCGCGTGCGCCGGAATCGGCGCGTTGATGGCCCATGCACTCGGAGTGAGCGTCTTCACCGGGTATCTGGCCACCACCCCCGGCGGTCTACCCGCTGTCACCGCCTTCGCCCTCGAGGCCGGCACCGACGTCGGTCTGATCGTCACCTGCCAGGTGGTGCGTCTGTTCCTCGCCCTGGCGATGGGCGTTGCGATGGCGGCCTATATCAAGCGCCGCGGCAGTGGGCCCGGCTCCGCGAACTGACCTGGCATCACTCATTCGGCAACACAGACGAGGGGCGGCAGGTCGTCGACCCGCCGCCCCTCGTCTGTGTTGCCTCAGCAGTGCCGCGGCCGCTGGGCGAGGCGGTGAGCCGCGTCGGCCAGTTCCCTCTCCGAGCGCGTCCGCTCGTCCAGGTCCACCGGCTTCGTCAGGTCGATGCACTGATCGGCGGCCACCTCGAACTTCCGGGTGACGTCCGGATCGTGGCCCGGCACGACGAGGGTGTCGGGGCGAGCGTCCAGGTCACGGAACATCTCGTAGCTCCGGTACATCGCAGCGAGATCGTGGAAGGTCGAGAACGGACGGTCCAGATTCATCTCGTCGTAGAAGTGCACGGCGTCCGAGGCGAGGACGAGCCGCCCCCCGTCGGTGTTCACCTCCGCGACGAGCTGCCCCGGGGTGTGGCCCGGCACCTTCGTCAGCACGAGTCCGGGGAACAGCTCATGCGAATTCTCGACCAGCTCCAGGCGCTCCTCACCGGCCAACTGCTGCACCATCCGGACCTCCTCGCTCTCGACCGGCCAGGCGATGGTGGGACGATCGGAGTAGGGGCCTGTCCAATACTCGAGTTCCGCGCGCGCGATGCTGAACGTGGCGTTCGGGAACAGGTCGATGTTGCCGATGTGGTCGTAGTGCATGTGCGAGAGCACCACGTGATCGACATCCTCGGCACGAGTTCCCATCCGGGACAGCAACTCCAGTGGACTTGTCTGCTGCAGCCGATTTCGCGCTCCGCCGCGTTCGTCGTCGAAACCGCAATCGACCAGGACGGTCCGGTTACCGTTGCGGACCAGCCAGAAGTAGTAGTCGAGGTCGCAGGACGAATCCTCCTCCCCGTACACCCCATAACAGTGATACGCCTTGCTGTGGGTCCACGACAGCGTGGCATAACGCAGAGCGAACACCTCATATGTGCTGGTCACAGTCCATCCTCACGTCGGTACGCAGCATCCCGGCGACAAGCACGGCAGGTAGCTACGTGCAGAGTTCACCACCCCAAGGTGTGTTGTTTATAGTATATCCCCAACAGCGCCCGGCAAAGTCGTTCGAGCCGAAGCTATCCCGATTGGCGGCCATGCCCTGGGCCTCTTCTCCTCCAGCGATTACCTGCAGCGCCGACGAGATCACTGCGGTGTCGATCCCGACCGTCGGGGCAGGGAAGCGGCGCGCGATCTGGTGCGGGCTCGCGAGGACTGCCGCAGGGATCCGGTGCGGGCGCGCACCGGCTGTCGAAGCTGCCGCTCCACCCGCAGCATCGTCTACCACGGCGGTGCAGCGCGAATCGGGGCGCACGATCGATGGCTACGTACCGTAACGGCACCGCAGTTGACGCCCAGGCGACACGGATGGCGGTTCGACGCCGACTACGCCCACGTGCTGACGAGGCAAGCCCGGCGCGGGTGCCTCGACACTGCGATCGAGAGAGGTCCGGGCGAGTGAGTTCACCCAGCAGTAACGGCGAGGCAGGCTGCCCTGCCGCGATCGGACCTCGAATGCTGGCATCGGGATCTTCTTGCGGACAAGCTGGATAGATAATATACTATTGTTAGCAGCGCCCAATTTCTCGGCCCGGGCGCCGCTTCCGCTTCCCGCTCTCGCTTCGAGGGTGCATTCGGCGGATGATCGCACACCGCAAAGGTTGGAGCCGCACGTTGATGTCCAAACTCTTCGTTACCCCTATGTCCTGGATACTGGCCGTCGCCGTTGTTCTCCTCGACCGGGCCCTTTCCCTGGAACTGCCCGAGAGCCCGGAGTGGCAGGAACTCGGCGCGCCGACATAGAAGTGGTGCTTGACCATCTGACCTGCCGGCGAATACTCCCGCCGGGGCGACTCCCTCGTAGGAACGCACTCGAGCCTCGCGCGTCCGAAGGGAGGCGAACTTGCTGTACCCCCCGGCCGACATCGACACCATCGAGCTGAACGAGGCGTTCGCCTCGCAGGCCGTCGCCGTGGTCCGCGACGCCAAGCTCGACCCGGCCAAGACCAACCCGCACGGCGGCGCGATCGCCCTCGGCCACGCGGTCGGCGCGACCGGCGCCATCCTGACCCTGCGGGTGGCCAAGGACCTGGTGTGCCGCGACCTCGAACTCGGCATCGTCACCATGTGCATCGGCGGCGGCCAGGCCCCGGCCGCCCTGCTGCGCCGCGTGCGCTGACCACCGAACTCCCCTGAGCGCGAACTGGGTGCGCTCGACTGATCCAGATGTACTGCCAACCATCCATTGAGGGGAAAGAGGATTCCCATGAACGGAATTCCCGCCAGCGCGTGTGCACAACATGAACGCGAAACCGCCTCCGAAGATCTTCTGGCGACAATGTCGTCGGACGCTCTTCTGGTCGCCGCCGACGCTCTCCGCGCATGGGGGGCCGAGAGCGACTCGGAGAGGATCGAAATGTGGGTTGCTCAACGGACGACAGAGCAGCAGCTGGCCCCGTACGAGCCAATTTTCTAGTAATGGACCTGTGCCGTCGACACCAACGAAGTGCACGATGCGGGCGGCCAACGACAGCGTTGCCGGAGTTTTCGGCACAGTTTGCGTACCGTGTCCCCTCGCACCGCAACACGGTGACAGCCCCGCGGTTGTTCGCCGTGCTGCTCGAGGACCTGGAGCATGTGCCGCCGGCCCTGGCCCCGGGCAAGCTGCGCGGCTTCGGCACCGCCCACCGTCCGTCAGGCCAAGCCGCCGCATCGACCACCGCAGCTCGAGATCTCCAACCACCCCGGCGCAGAACCCCGCCCCCGCCCAGCCCACCCGGCAGCGGGGACCGACGATCAAGCACTCACCCTCACTGCGCCACGCGCCACGCGACCCGCTTCTCGTCCCGTCCGGCGACATCTCCCCCGCACGTGCGGCCCGAGGCCGCCGACTCACCGATGAGACCAACCGCGACGCGATCAGCAACGTTCTTCTTGGCTCCGCCAGTCCCCACGCCAGAAGATGTACCAGCGGTCGTGCTGGTCGGCCGATCTTATTTCCCGGCAGTCTGTTTCACGGACAAACGCGGCTGATCGGCGAGCCGCGCGCCCCGTCGCCGAGGCAGTCGAATCCGGCACACTCACCCGTGTCAGGCGCCGAGACATCTCAACCGGCACTGAACAGGTCGATCTCGTCCTCCGAGGCGTGGTCGACATCGAAAACTAGGGACCTGAGATTGTCGAAGTCCGCCTATGAATGCCCGCCGACGAGCCGGTAGTGCATGCCGCACGGGCGCCGGATCCGGAGAGGTAGCGGACAAGGTGATACTGCTCCCCCGACTCTGCAGAATCGCTCTGCACCGTGCCGGTAGCCTTCTCGATGCCAGTCACGCGTTCACCAACGAGCGACCCCAGGTTTCATGATCCGGACGACGATTGATTCTTCGGCGCGAAACGAGCCAGTGACTTCATTGCGTCGACGAAGACAAGTCATTATGCACAAATAATCGTTTCAGCACAATCTATTTCGGAACTCGGCTAGCAATGCAGCGCCCCAGGGATACGACGGGTCGTGTATCCGCGCGTACGCCGCCTCGAAACGGTTCGCCCTACCCCCTTCGATTGGCATGGCGGTCCGTGGAATTGCCGAAACCGAGGCGGGAGAAGGCGGCGCGGGCCCACTCGAGGCCGGCGCCGTGAGCCAGTGCTTAATCCATGAACTTTCGAATGCAATTCTTCTTTGCTTACCGAACGACCAACCGAAGGTGGCAACTACCGGCACCTGGTCACGAGAGTAGACCCCATCGAGTGATACCGGCAGTACGTCGCCCTTCGGTGGGGATAGAGTACTTTCAGTTGGTTTCGAAGCGCCGAAAGTGGAGGTCCACCCGTGGCACGCAGAACAGTCGTCGAGACATTCGACGACATCGATGGAACCCTGCTGGAGACCGAAGGGGAGACGATCAGTTTCGCTCTCGATGGAGTCGAATACACCATCGACCTGAACAAGAAGAACGCCCGGGACTTCCGCAAGAAGATCGACTACTACACCGCACATGCCACCCGCGTCGGAGGACGCAAGCGGCGAGGCGGCACGGCCCGACCGACCACCTCTGGTTCGCCGAATTCCAAAGAAATTCGACAATGGGCCATCGAGGCCGGCTACGAGGTTCCTGCCCGCGGTCGACTGCCCCAGTCGCTCGTCGATGAGTACACGGCCGCACACTGAAATCCCGTACCACTCACGGCACGGCCTTCCTGGGTTCGCCCCCCGGGGCGCTTGCTCGCGCCGGTGGGTGCGCCATCCGCCCTCCGCCCCGACGACCTCTTCCAGCTTCCGCAGATCTCCGACCACAGACAAGGGGAGTGTCCATATGGACACTCCCCGCCTTCGTTCGGCCATGCCTGCGCATCGGTTCGCCCATTCGGCGGTGTGCAGCACTCAACCGGATCGATACGACGCTCCGGTTGGCGAACTATCCGCGGCGGGCGGTCGTATCCCGTACCTGAATGCTGTAGGGCAGTAGTTCGTTGCGTGGAGGACTCTCGTCGCCGGTGATCCGTTGGATGAGCATGCGGGCGGCTCGCTGCCCCATCAGGTCCCGCGGCACCGTCACGGTGCTCAGCTGCAACGGGCCTGCGCTCGAGAAACTCATATCGTCGAAACCGGTCAAGGCCACATCTTCGGGCACGCGCTTGCCGATTTCTCGGCAGACGTCGAGAACGCCGAGGGCGATCAGGTCGTTGCCGCAGACGATCGCATCGGTTTCGGGGTGTTCGGCGAACAGCGCCCGTGCGCGCAGCGCCCCGGAGGCGCGGGTCAGTTCGCCCCACAGGTCTGGTTCGTTGATCGCCTGCAGGCCTGCTTTGGCGAGGGCGTCGCGGTATCCCGCCATGCGGTTGACGGACACACTGGACGTGTCGGGACCGCCGAGGATCGCGACTTTGCGTCGGCCGGTGGCGACGGCGTGGGAAGCCATTTCGAACGAGGCGGAATAGTCGTCGATACCGACCCAGTCGGAGGGCTCGTCCTCGACCTTGCGATAGAGCTGCACCACGGGGATGTTCTCGTGCCGGAGCTTGTCGAGGAGCGGCTTGTCGTCGGCGACGAGCGAGGTGAAGATCAGGCCGCTGCAGTTTCGATCGACCTGGGCCAGTGCGACATCGGCCTGGCGGGAGCCATCCACGCCGACATGGGAGACGAACACCTCGTAGCCTTCCTCGGCGGCGGCAGCGACCACACCGCCGGCGACCTCGGTGTAGAAGGGGTTGGCGATGTCGGCGAGGAGCAGTCCGATGGCTTTCGTGGTACCGGCGCGAAGCTCCCGGGCGATTCTGCTGGGCCGAAATCCCATTTCCTCGGCGATGGCGAGGATCCGTTGACGTCGCTCCTCGCTCACCCCCGGCGCCCCGCTGAGCGCGTAGGAGACTGCTGCCGAGGACACCCCTGCCTGACGAGCGACATCGCTCATCGTCACTCGGCGAGGACGCCCCCCGCGGCGACGGCCCCCGCTCTGGGGGTGGGAGACATCAGCCATACCGAAAGCTTAGTCGGTTAAGCACTCGGCACAGGCCGGGACTTCCTGCCACGGCATGCGCCCAGGTCCGACTGATTCGGTTAATCACATTGACTTGCCGGTATGGCGGACTTGAGTCGCCCTCAGGTAAGCGCAACGCCGCCCACATATGACCAGGTAGACGCGTAATCCCTCCACGGAATCTATGGGGCTTGTGCGCTGGAACACAGGGATGTACCGTAACTTATGCGATTAAGCGAAAGGAGAGCATCATGAGTTCCACCGTTGAGATGAAGGACGAGGCCGCGGTCGCGTACACGGGGCCCAAGCCGTATGGCATGAGTGACGACCTGATCGTTCCGGGTGCCCTGGACCTCGACTGCGACGAACGGCTGTGGGTCCCACAGTCCCAGGACGTCGAGTTCCGCCCGCTGGTGCTGTCGGCGAGCCAGGGGTACTTCGTGAACATCCTGCGAGTACGCCGCTCGGGCATCTTGTCCCGCCACCGGCACGCCGGCGCGGTGCACGCGTTCACCCTGCGCGGCCGTTGGCACTACCTCGAATACGACTGGTGGGCCGAAGAGGGCACCTACGCCTTCGAGCCGCCCGGCGACATCCACACCCTCGAGGTCCCCGAAGACGTGACCGAGATGGCCACCCTGTTCCACGTGAGCGGCGCCTACATCTACGTCGACGTCGACGGCAACACCGTCGGCATCGAGGACGTCTTCAGCAAGATCGACAAGGCCCGCGCCCACTACGAGACGGTCGGTCTCGGCGCCGACTACGTCGACCGCTTCATCCGCTGACACTGCTCCGGCGGACACCGCCCGACATGGCGCAGCCTCACCGAGTGCTCTACGCACGCGGGGGCGGTGTCCGCCGGCGTTTCACCCTCTTTCAGCCCTGAGCCCGTTCGCGGGCGAAAGTACAGGTTCCCCATGCGAGCTCTCACCAAGAAAAGTGCCACCCCCTGCGACGTCCGCGTGCAGAATTTGCCCGAGCCCGAACCGGGCCCGGGACAGGTGCGGGTTCGCACCGAAGCCTGCGGCCTGTGCGGCAGCGACGTGCACGCCTGGCGTCACGACACCGGCTATGAATGGATCCGCCCTCCGGTAGTGCTCGGACACGAGGCGGTCGGATACGTCGAAGCTCTCGGTGATGGTGTCGACCCGAACTGGCTCGGCAAGCGAGTGGTGCCCGTGGCGATCGACGGCTGTGGGGTATGCACGCTGTGCGAGCGCGGATTCCGCCAGATCTGTCCCCAGCGCACTGTCCTCGGGCTGTCCTTCGACGGCGCCGCCGCCGAATCGTTCGTCGTCCCCGAGGTCCGCCTGGTCGAGGTCGACCGCGACCTGCCGGCGTCGACACTGGCCCTGACCGAGCCACTCTCGGTCGCCTGCCGCGCTGTCGCGCATATCGAGAACACCGGCGAGGGCCCCACCCAGGTGGTGGTCTCCGGACCCGGACCGATCGGCACGATGGCTGCTCTCGTCCTCGCCCAGCGAGGCCACGATGTCGTACTTTCAGGAGTCGACAACGACGAGAACGGGCGATTGCCGCTCGCCCGCGCACTCGGTCTGCGCACCGTGATCACCGAACGGGACGAGCTGCCGTTCACCCCTACCGCCTGGGTCGACGCCTCCGGTTCGACCGCGGCACTCGACGCCGCCATCGCTGCCGTACTCCCCGGCAGCCCCATCTCCGTCGTCGGCCTGTTCGCCCGCACCGGAACGGTCGACTTCAACGCCGTCACCCGCAAGGAGATTCGCCTGCAAGGCAGCTACGGATCGACCAAGGTCGACTACCGGGCCGCTGCCACCGCCATGGCCGTCGACCCGACACCGTGGCCGCAGCTGGTGACCGAGATTCCCCTCACTGACGCGGCTTCGGCACTCGAACGTGCCGCGGCCGGCCACGACATGAAGGTCGTGCTCGTCCCATGACCACACCGGACCCCACCCCTGTCCCGAAAGGCCACCCCATGTCCAGTTCCGATGTCGCTGTCGAACCAGCTACTCACGCGGCCGGGCGCACGTCGATCGTCAAGGTCGCCTTCGCCAGCATGATCGGCACAGCCGTCGAATGGTACGACTTCTTCCTCTACGGCTCCGCCGCCGCGCTCGTCTTCGGACCCCTGTTCTTCCCCGACAGCGAACCTGCCACGGCCACCCTGCTCGCGTTCGCGACCTTCGCGGTGGGATTCTTCGCCCGCCCGCTCGGCGGCATCGTCTTCGGTCACTACGGCGACAAACTCGGCCGCAAGAAGATGCTGGTCGTCAGCCTGCTCATGATGGGCGCCGCGACCTTCGCCATCGGATTGCTGCCGACCTTCGCGAGCATCGGCATCGCCGCACCAATGCTGCTCATCGCCTGCCGGCTACTGCAGGGCTTCGCCGTCGGAGGCGAATGGGGCGGAGCAGTGCTCATGGCCGCCGAACACGGCGACAACGATCGTCGCGGATTCTGGACCTCGTGGACCCAGGCCGGCGTTCCGCTCGGAAACCTCCTCTCCGCAGTGGTGCTCTGGGTGCTGGCGTGGGTCCAGAGCGACGAAACCTTCGATTCCTGGGGATGGCGAGTTCCCTTCCTGCTCAGTGCAGTACTGGTCCTGATCGGTCTCTGGATCCGTCTGAGCATCGAGGAATCCCCCGTCTTCGCCGAAAACAAGAGGGCCCTCGAAAACCACAAGAGCGAACACGCCCCCATCATCGAAGTCCTGCGCAAGTACCCGCGCGAGGTGCTCATCGCCATGGGACTGCGACTGGTGGAGAACACCTCGTACTACATCTTCACCGTCGTGGTGATGACCTACATGGTCACCTACCTGGACATGCCCAAGAGTGCCGCGATCGCCGGTGTGCTCATCGCCTCCGTCGCCCAGTTCTTCCTCACGCCGCTCATCGGCGCCCTGTCCGACCGAGTCGGCCGTCGACCCCTCTACTTCACCGGCGCACTCGGCGCCGGAATATGGGGATTCGTGTTCTTCCCCCTCATCGACACCGGCAACCAGACCATCATCGCGGCGGCCATCTTCATCGGCCTGATCTTCACCACACTGATGTACGCGCCACAGGCGGCGATGTTCTCCGAACTGTTCGGCACCAGCGTCCGCTACAGCGGCGCCTCCCTCGGCTACCAACTCGCCTCGGTGTTCGCGGGCGGTCTGGCCCCCGTCATCGCAGTCTCACTGCTGGGAACCGTCGAGGAGAAGAACACGATCGCGGTCAGCATCTACCTCGCCATCCTGGCCGTGATCACCATCATCGCGGTGATCGCCGCGAAGGAAACCGCCCGCACCTCCCTCGTCCACGACCGGGTCCTCGACGAGGCCACCCGGAACTGACAACGCTGCCGGGCCGGTGCGCGGCGCTCACCCGCACACCGGCCCGGCCACCAGGTCTCGTCTCCCGATCCGAGCAGAAAGAGCTCTCGCATGAACGCACCCGTCCACACCCCGGTCCTGGACCTGTTCCGACTCGACGGCAACGCGGCCATCGTGACCGGGGCATCGCGCGGTTTGGGCCGCGCGCTCGCCATCGCGCTCGCGGAGGCCGGAGCCGACATCGTCGCCGTCGACATCGGGGAACTCGATCAGGTCGCCAAGGAGGTACGCGCCCGGGGAGTCCGCTGCGCGACCCGCACCACCGACCTGAGCGGCCTGACCCCCGAATCCGCGGCAGAACTCGTCTCCTGGGCCAAGACCGAGTTCCCGCATCCGACGATCCTGGTCAACAACGCCGGCATCATCCGCCGTGGTCCAGCGACCGAAACCACCCCCTCGGACTGGTCGGCGGTGCTCGACCTCAACCTCACCACCCCCTTCCTACTCAGCCAGGCCTTCGCGCGGTCCGCCCTCGACGACAACGCCGCCGCCAGCATCGTCAACATCGCATCGGTCAACTCGTTCCAGGGCGGGATGGAGGTCCCGTCCTACGCCGCCTCCAAACACGGAATCCTCGGCCTGACACGCGCTTTGGCAAACGAGTGGGCGGCCCACCGCATCCGCGTCAACGCGATCGCCCCGGGCTACATGGAAACCGAATTCACCGCCGCCCACCGCGGCGACCCCACCCGGGCCGAGAACATGCTGCGCCGCATCCCCACCGGCACCTGGGGACGGCCGGAAGACCTCGCCGGCGCGGTCGTCTTCCTCGCGTCGGCCGCGTCCGCCTACGTCACCGGCACCGCCCTGTCCGTCGACGGTGGATGGCTGTCCCGATAACAACGTCGACTACCTGGAGGACCGCCCATGGCACCGACACCCCCGAACCATCCCGTCGTCCCCGCCGCCGATGCCCGATCGTGGTTGCTAGTATCCGCAGCCCACAGCCGGCATCTCGGTGACGCGCGCACCGGAGCGGCGGACGCCGTCATCTACGACCTCGAAGACGGTGTCGTCCCCTCCGCGAGACCCGCGGCACGAGAAGCCCTCTACCTGTGGTTCACTCGCGGCGGCACCGGCTGGGTCCGAATCAACCCCGCCGGAAGCGAGGACTGGAACCACGACCTCGACGCACTCGATGGAGCACCCGGACTGCTGGGCGTGATGCTCGCCAAATGCGAATCGGCAGAACAGGTCACCGAGACCTTCATACGATTACCTGCCGGCACCCCCGTCCTGGCACTCGTCGAGTCGGCACTCGGCATCGAACGCGCCTACGACATCGCTTCCGCAGAACCAACTTTCCGGCTCGCCTTCGGTAGCGGCGACTTCCGCCGCGACACCGGGGCAGCCGATCTCGCACCGGCCCTGTCCTACGCGCGGGGACGACTGGTGGTCGCGAGCCGAGCAGCGGGACTGCCCGGCCCCATCGACGGCCCCACACTCACCACCGCCGAGGACGCGCTCACCGACGCGCTCGCCGTGACCCGCACCATGGGTTTGTCGGGCAAGCTGTGCATGCACCCCGAGCAGGCCCCCATCATCAACCGCGCCCTGAGCCCTACCCCGACCGACATCGACTGGGCCCGCGACGTCATCGACCAACTCGGCGCGGACGGCACCCGCGTCAGAGACGGTAGCGACCTCCCCCGGCTGGCCCGAGCCCGAGCAATCCACCGCCTCGCCTCCGTCTTCGCTCGATCGTGAGGATAATGGGACAGGCGCGACGAGAACCCAGTCGGCAGCACTCAGCGGCGATGGGTGTCATGACAGCGGGGACAGCACTCAGTACCGGCGGGCGAGTTCGGGATGGCGAGCTCGCCGATGCAGACCGCACCACAGCGCGCAGTCGTCGGCGATCCACGGCCAGGCATTCCGGTCCCACTCGGCCGGTTCGGCGAGCGCGTCCGCGACCGTGACCGTGCCGTCCGCGCGTCGGTCCGGGACCACGGTGGGATCGTTCCAGCGCACGTTCGAGGCGCGGAGGAGGATGCGACCAGCACGGCCGTGACCGGCCTCGGTGCGCGATCGGCGGATTCGCTGGTTTCGCCGAGCACCACGGCAACGTCGTCCTCGACGACGGCAATGGGCGCCCCGCCGAGACCGGGGGCCGACGCCCCGTCAAGGGACTCTGATTCCGGATGTTCCTCCCGTCATCTCTCGAGATGACCCGTATTTCGGATGATTGCCATTCCCACCGATGAGTTTGTCCGCCCCGTGGAGTCTCAACCTCCGTATCATCCTCATCGAGAGTGCGGGAGGAACCGAGTGAATCAGCTGCTGAGAGTCCAGAACTTCAACGTCTCGAGTGACGGCTTCGCGGCCGGTGTACACCAGAGTCTCGAGAGGCCGTTCGGACACGCCGACCCTGGCAAGATGTTCGCGTGGGCCGGCGCGACGGCGAGCTGGCCCATGCGCACCGACCCTGGCGGCAGCCGTGGCCTCGACGACTATTTCACGCGGGACTACGCCCGCAATATCGGTGCCGAGATCATGGGCCGCAACAAGTTCGGTCCCCAACGCGGGCCTTGGCCCGACCACGAGTGGCGCGGATGGTGGGGTGACGAACCCCCGTTCCGCACCCCGGTGTTCGTGCTGACCCACCACACGCGTCCGTCGTTCACCCTCTCCGACACCACGTTCCACTTCGTCGACGGCGACCCGGGCACGGTCCTCGAGCGGGCGCGGGAGGCGGCGCGGGGCAAGGATGTCCGACTCGGTGGTGGGGCCACCACCATCCGGCAGTTTCTCGAGGCCGACCTCGTCGACACCATGCACGTGGCGGTCTCGCAGGTGCAGCTCGGATCCGGAGTACGACTCTGGGAGTCACCCGATGAGCTACTCGACCGGTTCCATCTCGAGGTCGTGCCCAGCCCGAGCGGCGTGACGCACCACCTGTTCTGGCGAAGGTGACACCCGGGGGCGCTCTGGATTCCAGAGCGCCCCTCTACACAAGGAGCCAGAGGACGCACCGGCGAATTCTCCCGGCCATTTCGTTCGGCGCACCTCTTCGCGCCGGCACGACCACGTCCTTCCTCCTGCCCGCCTCGGCGGCGGCCGTCCAGGTTCTCGCTGTCGCTTTCCCCCTTCCGCCCTGCCCTGCTCCTTCCGACCCTGCTCCTTCCGACGACGAGCCGGAGTGACGCCGTGCCGTAATCACTGCGCTCGACTCACACGGACGTGGCGAGCCGGCCGCGTACTGAAGGCGCGGGCGAAGTACTCGAGCATGTCAGCTTCCCCATCGTCCTCGTCTCCCTACGTTGGTGGTGACAAGGAAATACGACCACTGAGGAGAGCGACATGAACGAGCCGGTCCAGCGCTGTCTCGCCGCGTGGGACGAGACCGACGCCGCCGCGCGGCAGGCCGTTCTGACGGAGGTCTTCGCCGGGGACGCGGTGTACACCGACCCGCTGGTCTCCGTTCAGGGCAGGGACGGGCTCGACGCCACCATCGCGGCGGTCCAGTCGTGGGCTCGCAGTCGGGTGCTCTGGCCACGGTAGGCAAGGAACTCACCCGATCGGGGAGACGCGGCGCCGCCACAGCGGCGTGCCGCTTTCGTGTCCGCAGCCCGGCACGCTCGGAGAGCGCCGTCGGCAGGCCTCCCGTTTCGGCGGATCGAATCGGCTTCAGGCGTCCCAAGTCGAGGGGCGGACGCGGTGACGGCTGAGGATGGAGATGCGGTTGAAGGCGTTCATCGCGATGACAACCCATACGATCGCGGAGAGCTGGTCGTCGGTCAGATGCTCCCGAGCCTCGGCATAGTTGCGGTCCTGCTCGCCGGGCGACGGCAGGGTCGTCACCGACTCGGCGAGGGTGAGCGCGGCGCGCTCGCGATCAGTGAACAGATCGGTGTCCCGCCAGGCGGGCAGGACGGCGATGCGCTGCGGCGATTCCCCACCCGCGAGTGCGTCGCGCGTGTGCACGTCGAGGCAGTAGGCGCAGCCGTTGATCTGGGAGACACGGATGTTGACCAATTCGACGAGCTTCCGGTCGAGTCCGGCCTGGGCGACGGCGTCGCGGACGGCGACCGCGACGGCTACCTGGGCACGGTAGACGGGTCGGGTCTGCTTGTCGATCGCGATGCGGGCGGGTGCGACTGCAGTCATCGCCGTGCCTCCGGCCAGTCGACGATGTCGTCGTGCTCATGGTGCGTGCGCAGGTACTTGGCGACGTAGGGGCACAGCGGGACGATGCGCTCGCCGGCGGCGGCGACGTCGTCGAGCGCGAACTCCACGAGCCGGGCGGCGAGGCCCAGGCCGCCGTAGTCGGGGTCGACCTCGGTGTGGACGAACACCCGCTGTGCGCCGTCGGGGGTGCGGTAACGGGTGAAGCCGATGACGTTGTCGCCGTCCCGGATCTCGTAGCGGTGCTTGGCGGGGGCGTGGGCGACGGTGATGCGCGCGAGCCGTGGATCGGGGGTGTCGGTGCTCATGGCATGTCCTTCAGGTAAAGGTCCGGTGCGGCCCACCATAGCAGAATTAGTTGACTGTGCAACCATATGCCACCGGTCGTCATCCGAGGCGAGCGGGATCCCGGGCGGTCGGGCCCGGAGCCACCCCGGAGGCGCCACACAGGTCCTGCACCACATCGGGCCCACGCGGGCTACCACCCTCATCTAGTTGACAAGTCAACTACTGGATGGCTACGGTTCCGGTAGTTGCCGAATCAACCAATCTATCCATGGGAGTTTCATGAGCACCGCCCTCGCCCTGCCCGGCCTGACTACCGGAACCTGGGTCATCGATCCGACCCACTCGACCGTCGGGTTCTCCGTTCGGCACCTCGTCGTGAGCAAGGTCCGCGGCACCTTCAACGACTTCTCCGGTGTGATCACCGTGTCCGACAGCGGTGAGCCGTCGGTCGAGGCCTCGGTCGCCGTGGCCTCGATCGACACCCGCAACGCCGATCGGGACGCCCATATCAGGGACTTCGGCATCAGCATCGACATGCCCCTCGAGGGCGGGGGCGCCGTCGTCGGCGACAAGATCACCCTCACCTTGGAGATCGAAGCCGTTCTCCAGCCCTGACCGACGTCCGCGGTGCCGCGCACGACGAATGGGGTTGGCCGTGCGCGGCAACGGGTTCGAGACAGTACCGGCAAATCGCGGTTGCGGCCGGCGCCCGTCCGGCGGGACGCCATCCGCGTAGCGTGCAGAGAAACGGAACCCATCCATGATCAGATCAGACACCCCGTCCCGGTGCACCGTGATACAACCTTCCACCGGTACCGGCGTCCGCGCCGACAGGGACGCCGACAACGCCGCGGACGGACGCCAGTCCACCGCCGGCATCGCGCTCGGAGCGGCCGCCGCTGCGGCCTTCTTCAGCACGCTGTCCACCGGCTCGCCGACAGTGGCGGTGGTGGCAGGAGGGGTCGTGCTCGCCTGCGTGACCGTTGCCGCGATGCTGATCTGACCACTGCCGTATGTCGCACGCCTCCGCACCGCTCGCCATGCCGAGCACGCACTTCTCGCCCGGCAGAGGGCTCACGAGAAGGCCCGCCTGCCTGCGCCGCGGCCGTTCCCGTGCCGCCGCCTTACCGATGCCCGAATCGGTCGGGGCCGGGCCGATCGAGCGGCCGGCATGCCGACGCCGCTACGACGCGACCGCCGAGCCGGGAGTGGCCCGGCAACCACGATTTCCGAGCATGTGCTGCCGCATCTCGGCGAACCTGTGCGTCATCACCGAAACGTCCCGTGGACTGAGCACGTCGAGCATGTTCGCCCGTACTGCCGCGACATGTCCGGGACCGGCTTCGGCGAGCTTGGCGGCACCATCGTCGGTCAGTTCCGCCCAGGCTCCGCGCTTGTCGGATTCGCAGTCCACGCGACGCACCCAACCGGCACTTTCGAGGCGAGTGATCGCCCGGGTGATGCCGCTGCGGCTGACGGTGCTGGCGTCGGCGAGTTCGCGCATCCGCAACCGCCGCTCCGGCGATTCCGACAGCAGCACGAGGATCTCGTAGTCGGCGAACGCGATACCGGCGTCACGGACGAGCTGCCGGTCCAGCTCCTGGAACAGCAGGCGGGTGGCGTCGAGGTACGCCCGCCACAGGCGCTGTTCGTCGTCGGAGAGCCATCGCGTGTCGGTCATACCCCCAGATTACCCCATTTAGTTGACAACGCAACTACATGCGCTACAGTACTTCCAGTTGCTCACACAATCACTTTTCATTCGAGCGGCGCGAGTCCCCTGCCGCCATAGCCCCCCTTCACATAGACAACGGATAGTTGCCGACGTTCCCCGGTTGCCCCGATCGGAAAAAGTTGACAAGTCAACGTTCTCCACTACAGTAATTATTGATTGATCCCGCAACTTTTTATGACATGAGCCGGCGGGTACCGCACAGCAGGATCCGATTCGAAACCAACGATGAAGTTCAACTTCCGCCGCCTCTTCCGAGGCGAGACGAACCAGCCCTCTGCCTCTGTCCACGAGGACACGTACCCCGAACAGGAAAGGACCGACGTGACCAAGCTGTCGATCATCTACTACTCCGCCACCGGCCACGGCACCAAGATGGCCGAGCGCCTGGCCAAGGCCGCCGAAGCCGCCGGCGCCGAGGTGCGGGTGCGCCACATCGCCGAGACCCGCGATCCGGCCACCTTCGCCGAGAACCCTGCGTGGGCCGCGAACTACGAGGCCACCAAGGATCAGCCGGTAGCCACCGGTGAGGACATCGTGTGGGCCGACGCCGTGATCTTCGGCTCGCCTACCCGTTTCGGCAGCACGGCCGCTCCGTTCCAGACCTTCATCGACTCCCTCGGCGGCCTGTGGGCTCAGGGCAAACTCGCCGACAAGGTCTACGCCGCCTACACCTCGAGCCAAACCGCACACGGCGGCCAGGAAACCACCCTTACCAGCTTGTACACCTCGCTGATGCACTTCGGCGGCGTCCTGGTGCCCCCGGGCTACACCAATGCGGTGAAATTCGCCGACGGCAACCCCTACGGCGTCGGCCACATCACCGGCCCGAACAACCAGAACGAGCTCGACGACGCCACCCTCGCGGCCCTCGAGCACATGGCCTCCCGCGTCGTCACCACCGCGGCGAAACTCGCGAACTGACAAGTCTTCTTGTCGCCGACCGGAGGGATCTCTCCCCGGAGCAACACCGAACTCGCCCCCGACGAGATCCGGTGCCGTACAGAGGACCTTCCGGTCGGCGACAAGAGCCACCCCTTCGTCGAGATCATCACCTCCCGTGGAATGCCGCTCGGCGGCGAGCCGTTCGGCGAGATCGTCATGTGGGGGAACTTCGTCGGGCGCAGCCACGACGAGATCATCGAATACCGCGACGCCTGACCACGCGACGGTCGATCGGTTCGGCCGCATCGAGGGCTACCGCGGCAAGGTCGAGCGCCTGCCTGCGGCGCCGCTACCCAACGCCCGGATCCGGCCCCGCCGCAATTCACCGACCAGCCACCGCTACTGATTCCAGGAACGATTCCCGTGTCTGCTCCCACCGCCCCGCACCTCGACCTCCGCCGCGCCGACGACCGGTTCAAGACCCGCATCGGCTGGCTGGACTCGAAGCACTCCTTTTCGTTCAACCATCACTACGACCCGGCCAACACCCACCACGGCGTGCTCACGGTCAACAACGACGACATCGTCACCCCCGGGCAGGGTTTCGACACTCATCCGCACCAGGACATGGAAATCGTCACCTGGGTGCTGCAGGGCTCGCTCGTGCATCAGGACTCGACCGGGCACTCGGGCGTCATCTACCCCGGCCTGGCCCAGCGGATGACCGCCGGCACCGGCATCCTGCACTCGGAGAAGAACGACTCGTGGCGCTTCGACGGCGCCACCGGCATCCACGCGCAGCAGCACGACGACCCGGTGCATTTCATCCAGATGTGGGTCGTGCCGGACGAAGCCGGTATCACCCCCGGCTACGAGCAACTCGAGATCGACCACGACCTGCTCTCCGGTGGGCTCGTGCCCGTCGCCTCGGGCATGAAGCAATACGCCCACCACTCGGCCATCCGTATCGCCAACAAGTACGCCGCGATGCACGTCGCCCGCATGCAGCCCGGGCAGGCATCGATCACCCTGCCCGACGCTCCGTTCCTGCACGTGTTCGTCGCCCGCGGTGAGGCCGCGATGGAGGGCGTCGGCCCGCTCACCGAGGGTGATGCTGTGCGCGTGACCGGCAGCGGGGGCCAGACCCTCAGCACCGCGACCGGCGCCGAGGTCATCGTGTGGGAGATGCACGCAACGATCACGCAGTAGGTGCCGGCGCTCACGAGACCGTCGAGCCGGCCTGGTGATCGTTGAGAATCGGGTTGGGTCTCTGCGTGGCCGGTTCCGTCGCGCGACGGCCGATCCGGGTCTCCTGCGTCAGGATACGGAGCCGGCCACCGGGCAGGTCCTCGACTCCGGGACGTCGGCACGAGCAAACGCCGCCCCCTCGCCTCGACGTCGGCGACGTGCAGCGATTCAGGAGACCGAGTTCACCGACTCGGGAAAAACCATGCGGCCGAGCACATTGCGCATTTCAGTGAGAAGAGCCGGGTCCACGCCGGCGAAGTGCCGGTCCGACACCTCCTCGCTGAGCCGGCGCGCCTCGTCGCACAGCGTTCGCCCCTCGTCGGTGGCGACGATGAGCTTGTTGCGCCGGTCGCCCGGATCCGCGGTGCGCGCCACGAGGCCGCGGCTTTCGAGTTCGTCGACGATCGCGACGATCTGACTGGGGTCGAGTCCCATGTCCGCGGCGATGCGGCGCTGCGCCACACCGGCGGGTTCGTCGCACGCGAGGGAGAGCACCGTGTAGGGGCGCACCCGCAGCCCGAGCGGGGCAAGGGCCTCGTTCACCGATCGCACCACCATCGCGCTTGCACGCGTCAGCAGAAATCCCAGGTCGTCCTCGAGGACGCGTCGACGTTCCATTCCGACAGCCTTTCGTCGTGACCCTCAGGGTAACAGTTCCTCAATCGTTGACTTTTTCAATAATAGATGTTCCTATGTGATTGGGAGTACATCAGCTCGAGCAACGGAGGATCTCGTGGACCTCAGCAACAAAGTCGCCGTCGTCACCGGTAGCGGACAGGGCCTCGGCCTCGCCTACGCCACCGAGCTGGCACGTCACGGCGCCGCGGTCGTGATCAACGACGTCGACCGGGCCACCGCCGATGCCGCCGTCGCGACGATCACCGCCGCGGGCGGACGCGCCGTCGCCGTGGTCGCCCCCGTCGGCCCCACCGAGACAGCGAGGAAGCTCGTCGCCGCCGCGGTCGAGCACTTCGGCCGCCTCGACGTGATGGTGACCAACGCCGGCATCCTGCGCGACAAGGTGCTGTGGAAGATGACCGACGACGACTTCGACGCCGTGATCGACGTGCACCTGCGCGGCACCTTCACGTGCGTGCGCGAGGCCGTGCTCCGCTTCCGCGAGCAGGGCGAGGGCGGGCGCATCATCGCCATCGGCTCCCCCGCCGGCCAGCGTGGCAACTTCGGCCAGACCAACTACTCCGGCGCCAAAGCCGCCGTCGTCGGCATGGTCCGCACCTGGGCGATGGAACTGCAGCGCGCCGGCATCACCGCCAACGCCGTGTGCCCCGTCGCCGTCACGGCGATGACCGAGACCGTGCCGATCTTCGCGCCCTACATCGAGCAGATGAAGCAGACCGGCGAGCTGCCCGCGGTCATCCGCCGCGAGGTCGGCATGGGCACCCCCGAGGACGTCGCGGGCCTGATCGCCTTCCTCGCCTCCGACGACGCCGACGACATCACCGGTCAGGCGTTCTCCGTCGGCGGGGATCGCCTCGCACTGTGGTCGCACCCGCAGCTGACCGCCACCGCCTTCCACGACGGCGGCTTCTCCGCCGACGACGTCGCCGCCCAGTGGCCCATCGTGTTCGCCGACCGCGTCGAGTCCGTCGGCGAGGAATTCCCCGAGGAGGTGCTCGCCAAGTGAGCCGCTACGAGTACGGCATCGACTTCGACAAGATCGACGCCCTCGATATCCACACCCACGTCGAGATCGACGGCTGCGGCCACCGGTCCATGGACGACGAACTGATGGCCGCGTCGGAGAAGTACTTCAAGTCCGGCGAGGAGCGCACCCCGACCATCAAGTCCATCGCCGAGCACTACCGCGAGCGGAACATGGCCGCGGTCGTGTTCACCGTCGACGCGCAGTCGGCCACCGGCCACGCCCCGAACTCGGTCGAGGAGATCGCCGAGTTCGCCGCCGAGAACAACGACGTGCTCATCCCGTTCGGCTCCGTCGACCCCCTGCAGGGCAAGGCCGCCGTCAAGCGGTTGCGCCGCCTGGTCGACGAGTACGGCGTCAAGGGCTTCAAGTTCCACCCGAGCATGCAGGGCTTCGAGCCCAACGACCGGCGCTTCTACCCGCTGTACGAGGCCCTCGTCGAGGCACAGGTGCCGGCCCTGTTCCACACCGGACAGACCGGCATCGGCGCGGGGCTGCCCGGCGGGCACGGCATCAAGCTGCGCTACTCCGACCCGATGCTGCTCGACGACGTCGCCGCCGACTTCCCCGATCTGACCATCGTCATGGCCCACCCCGCTGTACCGTGGGTCGACGCGCAGATCTCCATCGCCACCCACAAGGCGAACGTCTACCTCGACCTGTCCGGCTGGTCGCCGAAGTACTTTCCGCCGCAACTGGTCAAGGCCGCGAACACGATGCTGCGCCGCAAGGTGCTGTTCGGATCCGACTTCCCGGTCATCCAAGTGGATCGATGGCGCAACGATTTCGCCACTCTCGACATCAAACCCGACGTAGCCCCGATGATCTTCAAGCAGAACGCGCTGCGCGTTCTCGGCATCGAGCGCTGACGTCGGTACCTGCGAACCGAGGAGTTCCCATGACCATTCCCGCCACCGCCACCACCCACGTCGCCACCCTGGACGATCTCGAGGCACTCGTCGGGCAACCGCTCGGCGTCAGCTCGTGGCTGCCCGTCGAGCAGGACCGCATCCAGACCTTCGCCGACGCCACCGACGACCACCAGTGGATCCACCTCGACGTCGAACGGGCGAAGAAGGAAAGCCCCTTCGGCGGCCCCATCGCCCACGGTTACCTCACGCTCTCCCTGATCATCCCGATGTGGAGCGAGGTGCTGAAGGTCGACAGCGTGACCATGGCCGTCAACTACGGCCTGAACAAGGTCCGCTTCACCAACCCCGTTCCGGCCGGCGGCAAGGTCCGCCTCAACGCCACGCTGAAGTCGCTCGAGAAGCTGCCGAAGGGCGGCGTGCAGATCACGATCGACGGCATGATCGAGCTCGAGGGCAGCGAGCGGCCCGCCGTCGTCGTCGAGGCGGTCTACCGCATGTTCGAGTAGCGGCCGCCGCCTGCAGCCGAGCGAATGTACCCTTCCGTCGATCTACAAGGGGGAAGGGTACATTCGCTCGTTTCAGGACGGCTCACGGTTGCACGAACGCGGGCAGCAGCGTCTGCGCGACCCGTTCGTTCCAGTCGGCGTCGATGTCACCGCTCCGGGCCCGTTCCGCGAAGTAGGCACCGACGATGCAGTCCAGGAATGTTTCGACGTCGAGGTCGGCTCGCACGAGTCCCCGCGAGATGTGGTGTCGCACGACCTCGGTCAAGGTGCTGCGGTGGCGCACGAGCACCGAGCGGATGAGACCGGTGAACGCGGGATCCGCATCGGTCACCAGCGCGGCGAGGCCACCGAAGCCGACGCCCCCGTCGACCGAACGCAGGGACTGCTCGGCCAGCCACGTCAGTACCTGGTGCGCCGTTGCGTCCGGATCGGGAGGCGCGGGCTGCGCAATCGGCTCCATCACCGCGGTGAGCATCTCGTCCCGGTCGCGGTAGCGGCGGTAGATGGTGGTGCGGGCCATGCCCGTGTGTGCGGCCACGGCCTCGATCGTCACTGCCTTGGGTCCCTTGCGACGGAGCAGCTCGAGCACGGCGTCGGCGATGCGTTCCTCCGGCGTGGCAGTCCCCTCACCTTGCCGCATGCGCCACTCCTGTCCGCTGTCTCGACTTACGACAATCCTACAACAACGCTACACTTAATGTAGCTACGCAACATGTAGCGATTCGAAGAGAGGCACGCACATGAAGATCTCGAACTCGTCGGCCGGAGCGATCGCCCTGATCCTGGGCATCGTCACCATGACCGCATCGGTATGGTTCGACACCACCCCCGTCGGCTCCGGTGTCACTCTCGGACTGGGCGCCATCGCCGCGATTTACGCCCTGTGGTCGCTGATCGCCCGGGATCCGACCAAGGACCACTGGTCCCTGTCCGTCGTCGGTCTCATCCTGTTCATCTCGCCGTGGATCGGGCAGTTCGCCGGCGACGGCGCGGCCTGGACCGCTTGGATCGCGGGGGCGTTGATCATGCTCGTCGGCGGCGCCGCGTACCTCGCCGACGAGTCCGCCGACGTCGCGGCGGCGACCCGGGAAGAGGAACGACGCACGTATGCGTCGACGGCCCACTGAAACGCCGAGGGGGAGGTTGTCGGCGACATCACTCGATCGATGTCGCGACAACCTCCCCCTCGGTGACCACCTCGAGGCGGATGAATCTACACCAGCAGCTCCGCGATCTGGATCGTGTTGAGGGCGGCGCCCTTCCGCAGGTTGTCCCCCGAGACGAACAGCGCCAGACCGCGCCCGTCCGGCACACCCGGGTCCTGACGGACCCGGCCCACCAGCGACGGATCCTGGCCCGCGGCCTGCAGCGGCGTCGGAACGTCCACGAGCCGCACGCCGGGGGCGTTCGCGAGCAGTTCCTTCGCGCGCTCCACCGACAGCGGGCGTTCGAACTCGGCGTTGATCGACAGCGAGTGGCCGGTGATCACCGGCACGCGCACGCAGGTACCCGACACCAGCAGGTCCGGCAGTCCGAGGATCTTGCGGGACTCGTTGCGCAGCTTCTGGTCCTCGTCGGTCTCGCCGCTGCCGTCGTCGACGAGGGAGCCGGCCAGCGGCAGCACGTTGAACGCGATCGGCGCGACGTACTTGTCCGGGGCCGGGAAGTCGACGGCGCTGCCGTCGTGCACCAGCTTCTCGGCGTCGCCGATGACGGCGCGCGCCTGGCCGAGCAGTTCGTCGACGCCGGCGATGCCGCTGCCGGAGACAGCCTGGTAGCTCGAGACGATCAGCCGCTGCAGTCCGGCCTCGTCGTGCAGGACCTTGAGCACCGGCATCGCGGCCATGGTGGTGCAGTTCGGGTTGGCGATGATGCCCTTGGGCGGGTTCTTCGCCTCCTGCGGGTTCACCTCGCTCACGACGAGGGGAACCTCGGGATCCTTGCGCCAGGCCGAGGAGTTGTCGACGACGGTCGCGCCGGCGGCGGCGAACCGCGGCGCCTGCGCACGCGAGAGGGTCGCACCCGCCGAGAACAGGGCGATGTCGATGCCCTTCAGATCCTCGTCGGAGGTCGCCGCTGCGTCCTCCACGACGATCTCCTCACCGCGGAACGGCAGCTTCTTGCCGGCCGAGCGGGCCGACGCGAAGAACCGCACCCGGTCGGCGGGGAAGTTGCGCTCTTCGAGCAGGGTGCGCATGACGATGCCGACCTGTCCGGTGGCACCGACGACAGCGAGAGTGGTCACAGCGATTACCGTCCCGTTCCGGCGTGGACGACGGCTTCTTCCTCGCCGCCGAGTTCGAACGCGGCGTGCAGGGCGCGCACCGCGTCGTCGAGTTCCGTGTCGTCGACGAGCACCGAGATACGGATCTCCGACGTGGAGATGAGGTCGATGTTGATGCCCGCACCCGCGAGGGCCTCGCAGAACTTCGCCGTGACGCCCGGGTGGCTCTTCATGCCGGCGCCGACGAGCGAGACCTTGCCGATGTGGTCGTCGAACAGCACCTGGGTGAAGCCGATCTCCTCCTGCTGCTTGCTCAGCAGCTCCACGGCGCGCGGGCCGTCGCCCTTGGGCAGGGTGAAAGTGATGTCGGTCTTGCCCGTCTCCACCTTGGAGATGTTCTGCAACACCATGTCGATGTTGATCTCGGCGTCGGCGACGGCGCGGAACACCTTCGCGGCGTAACCGGGGGTATCGGGCAGGCCGACGACGGTGACCTTGGCCTCGCCGCGATCGTGCGCGACGCCGGTGATCAGAGCCTCTTCCACGGGGATGTCCTCCATCGATCCGGACACGATGGTGCCGGGCTTGGTGGTGTACGACGAACGAACGTGCACGGGCACGTTGTAGCGGCGGGCGTACTCGACGCAGCGCAACATGAGCACCTTCGCGCCGCACGCCGCGAGCTCGAGCATCTCCTCGAACGAGACCTTCTCGAGCCGCTGCGCGTCCTTGACGATGCGCGGGTCGGCGGTGAAGACGCCGTCGACGTCGGTGTAGATCTCGCAGACATCGGCGTTCAGCGCCGCGGCCAGGGCGACGGCGGTCGTGTCGGATCCGCCGCGGCCGAGGGTGGTGATGTCCTTGCTGTCCTGGCTCACGCCCTGGAAGCCGGCGACGAGGACGATGCTGCCCTCGTCCAGCGCGGCCCGGACGCGGCCGGGGGTGACGTCGATGATCTTCGCGTTGCCGTGGCTGCTCGTGGTGATCACGCCGGCCTGCGAGCCGGTGAACGACCGCGCCTCGGCGCCGAGCGAGTGAATCGCCATCGCGACCAGGGCGTTGGAGATCCGCTCACCGGAGGTGAGGAGCATGTCCATCTCCCGCGCCGGCGGCGCCGGGCACACCTGCTGGGCGAGGTCGAGCAGCTCGTCGGTGGTGTCGCCCATCGCCGAGACCACGACGACGACATCGTTGCCCGCCTTCTTGGTCTCGACGATCCGTTCAGCGACGCGCCGGATCCGCTCGGCCGTCGCGACCGAGGATCCTCCGTACTTCTGGACGACGAGTGCCACGCTGGCGAACCTCCGGGGTCTTGGGTGCAAGTCCAGGGGACCAGCTTACCGATGCGGCCTGGAGGGACGGGGCTCGACCTGCCCCGGCACCCGGCAGCCGACCGATAGCGACCTCCGGCGAGGAGCGGAATCGTCGGGCGTGACAGCGGTCTCGGGTGGTGACAGCATCTCCGGCGTGAGCATCGGCAGACGCCTCCAGGTCCGAGCGGTGGACGAACGTTCCTCCGCCTCCCCCATCGAGTTGTTCTTCGATCTCGTGTTCGTCTTCGCCCTGACCCGGGTCACCGACCTCATGGCGGTGGACACCCGCGGCGTCGACGTGCTGCGCGCCGCCCTCGTCATGGCGGTGCTGTGGTGGGTGTGGGTCGGCTACTCGTGGCTGGGCAATCTCGCCCGTGCCGACGAGGGCCTCATGCGAGTGGTGATGTTCGCTGCGATGGGGGCCGTGTTCGTCGTCGCCCTGACGATCCCCGAGGCGTTCGACGACATGCCGGGTGGCCTCGACGGACCGGTGATCTTCGCGGTCGGCTACTTCGCCGTGCGCCTGATCCACCTGTCGACGTTCCTCGTCCTGAGCCGGGACGATCCGCAGCTGCGGCGGCAGGTGCTCCGATTCCTTCCGAGCATGCTGGCGGGGACGGCGTTCCTGCTGATCGCCTCGCAGCTGTCCGGACCCGCGCAGACGGTGCTGTGGATCCTCGCCCTCGCCGGCGACTACCTCGGCACCTTGGCCGGGGGCACCGGGTGGCGGCTCCGCTCGGTGAGCCACTTCGCGGAGCGGCACGGACTCATGGTGATCGTCGCCCTCGGTGAGTCGATCGTCTCGATCGGGATCGGCGTCGCGGCGCTGCCGATCTCCTGGGCGATCATCGTCGCGTCACTGCTGGGTCTGTCCGTCTCGGCGCTGCTGTGGTGGGCGTATTTCGACGTCACGTCCCTGGCCGTCGAGAAGGCCTTCGACGCGGCGACCGGGACCCGGCTGATCCGGATCGCCCAGCGTTGCTACAGCTACGCACACCTGCCGATGGTGATCGGAATCGTCATGCTCTCGCTGGGCCTGAAGAAGATCCTCGCCTACGTCGGGGACGGGAACCATCATCGGCTCACCGATCCCCTCCAGGGCTGGCCGCTGGTCGGCCTCTACGGCGGGGCCGCGCTCTATCTCCTCGCCCTGGTGTTCTTCCGCGCCTACGCGACCGGTCGCATCGAGATCCCCCGGGCGACGACGGCGGTCGTCCTGCTCGCACTCGTTCCCGTGGTCGGGCACGTCCCGGCGCTGGCGACCCTCGGCATCCTGGTGGCGGTGCTGCTCGTCCTCATCGGGTACGAGACCGTCCGTTATGCCGAGCCGCGCGAGACGATCCGTCACGGGGGCTGAGCCCGGACGGGCGGCTCATCCCGCGACGGTCGTGCGCAGCAGCATGACGTTGTAGTCGCTCCAGCGTGACGCGACGAAGTACAGGTCGTCGCCGCTGGACCACGGGTGGATGTACGGCGCGTACAGGCCGCCGATCTGCGCGCTGGTGACGACCGCCCGCGGCGCGCTCCACGGCCCCTCCGGCCGCGCGCTCGTGCGCATCTCGATCTGCCCGCGTTCCTCGTTGCCGTAGAGCATGACGAAGGTGCTGCCCGTCCAGTGCACCGACATCTCGCCGACCGGGGCGTCGACGACGGGGACCGCCGTATCGATCCCGCCGAGGACCCAGTGGGTGCCGGTCCAGAACTCGTAGGCAGTGAGGTCGCGGATCTGCGCCTCGGGCACGCGCGAGACGTAGGCCGGGCCGAAGCGCCCGTCGGGCGTGCCGAAGTCGTAGACGTAGCCCTCGTGCTTCACGTACGCGTGCTGTTGGAAGTTGCTGTTGCCCGTCGCCAGTTGCTGGACGCCGGGGACCTCGACGGGGGTGTTCACCCGCGCGGTGGCCGGGTCGACGGTCCATGTCTCACCGTTGTCGGTCGAGTACGCGACGGCCGAGGCGTTGGTCCACCACTCGCCCGGATCGCCCCAGGCGCGCACCGACATGAAGTTGATGTACTGCGTGCCGCCGACCGAGATGCCGGCGGTGGGCACGACGGTGGTCTCGACCCCGTCGATCCCGATGCTGCCGAGGATCTCGCGGGCGAAGTTCGGGTCGGAGGGGAGCACCGGCGCCCCGGAGTAACGATCCCCGGGTCGGGGGTCGGGGACGGCGATGCCGTCCGACAGCTCGGTGTCGCCGCTGCGCATGAGGATGTTGCGGCGCCATTCGTCGCCCTCGGCCGTGCAGTCGCCGAAGGTGTCTCCGAAGGCCATGAGCACCTGCCGGCCGGGGCCAGGGCCGCCGTTGTCCCACATGATTCCCAGATCCGTGCCCGAGACGGAGAAGCGGGTGTCGGTCCGGTTCGGGCTGCGCGGTCCCGTGACCCAGGCGACGGTGCGGGTGGGCCCGGAGGTGATCGTCGGGAGCGGTCCCTGCGGCGTCCCGGCACCGGGGTTGCTGCTGCCGAAGCCGCTGCTTCCGGACCCGGAGCCCCCGCACGGTTCCGCCTGAGCGGTGGCGGCGAACGGGACCGCGCAGCCGAGCGCGAGCAGCAGCGCCGAGGAGAACGTCGTCGCCGGCCGGACCGCCCTCATGAGCCCTCCTCCCTGCCGGGTGACCGAAACGCGTCTTCCCCGATACTCCTGTGACCAATGGTGCTTGTGTGACGAATGAGGTCAACGTATTGGATCGGCGGGGCTCGCGACAGCGCCCTCCGTATCGATCGGGTCACGGTCGTACGGCCTGCTCCGCTCGGCCCCGGCAGCGGAATCCCCGCATCCCCGGGTGGGCTCCGGCGGGGGCGAGCGAGTACACTGCCTGGCATGCAGCGCGCGCTTCTCCTCGGCCGCCGCGGCGGGATCTGACCAGACCGGCTTCCCGTCGCGGGGTGTGGTCGCGCCGGTCGTATCCTCATCCGGGCTCACCGGTCCCCTTTTTTTGGAGTTACGTCATGTCACCCGCCGACGCATTCACCTCCGGCTCGCGCACTATCACGCCGCCGAGCAAGCCCGCCCCCGCCGATCAGCCGGCGTGGAACACGCAGAAGAACTCCTCGATGCCGACCTACCGGTACCGGCCGTTCGCCGAGGAGGTCGAGCCGGTCACGCTGCCGGACCGCACCTGGCCGGACAAGGTCATCGACCGGGCCCCCGCCTGGTGTGCCGTGGACCTGCGTGACGGCAACCAGGCGCTCATCGACCCCATGAGCCCCGCCCGCAAGCGGCGCATGTTCGACCTGCTGGTACGCATGGGCTACAAGGAGATCGAGGTCGGCTTCCCGTCGGCGAGCCAGACCGATTTCGACTTCGTCCGAGAAATCATCGAGGACAACGCGATTCCCGACGACGTCACCATCCAGGTGCTGACGCAGGCCCGCCCCGAGCTGATCAAGCGCACCTTCGAGGCGTGCGCCGGGGCCCACACGGCCATCGTCCACTTCTACAACTCGACGTCGATCCTGCAGCGCCGCGTGGTGTTCAAGGCGGACAAGGACACGGTCAAGAAGATCGCCACCGACGCGGCCGAACTGGTACTCGAGGAGGCGAAGAACCACCCCGACACGAACTGGCGGTGGGAGTACTCCCCCGAGTCGTACACCGGCACGGAACTGTCGTACGCCAAGGAGGTGTGCGACGCGGTCGTCGACACCCTGGGCGCGACCCCCGAGAACCCCGTGATCATCAACCTGCCGGCGACGGTCGAGATGGCCACGCCGAACGTGTACGCCGACTCGATCGAGTGGATGCACCGCAACCTGGCCAAGCGCGACTCGATCATCCTGTCGCTGCACCCCCACAACGACCGCGGCACCGGCGTCGCGGCGGCCGAACTGGGCTACCAGGCCGGCGCCGACCGCATCGAGGGCTGCCTGTTCGGCAACGGCGAGCGCACCGGCAACGTGTGCCTGGTCACCCTCGGTCTGAACATGTTCAGCCGCGGCGTGGACCCGCAGATCGACTTCTCCAACATCGACGAGATCCGCCGCACCGTCGAGTACTGCAACCAGCTGCCCGTGCCCGAACGGCACCCCTACGGCGGCGACCTGGTCTACACCGCCTTCTCGGGCAGCCACCAGGACGCCATCAACAAGGGCATGGACATGATGAAGGCCGACGCCGACGCGGCGGGCACCGACGTCGACGACCTGACCTGGGCGGTGCCGTACCTGCCGATCGACCCGAAGGACGTCGGCCGCAGCTACGAGGCCGTGATCCGGGTGAACTCGCAGTCCGGCAAGGGCGGCGTGGCGTACATCATGAAGCACGACCACGGCCTGAACCTGCCGCGGCGGCTGCAGATCGAGTTCTCGCAGGCGGTGCAGCGCGTCACCGACGGTGAGGGCGGCGAGGTCAGCCCCAAGGAGATGTGGGACATCTTCCACGAGGAGTACCTGACCCCGATCACCCCGCTCGAGCGGATCCGGCAGAAGGTCGCCGCGGCCGAGACCGACGACGGCACCGACACCGTCACCGCGGTCGTGAAGTATCACGGCAAGGAACAGGAGATCACCGGGTCCGGCAACGGCCCGCTCGCCGCCTTCGTCGACGCCCTGGAGACCCTGGGCTACCAGGTGGCGGTCCGCGGCTACGCCGAGCACGCCATGTCGGCCGGTGACGACGCCCTCGCGGCCGCGTACGTCGAGGCGGACGTGACCCGGCCCGACGGGGTCTCGGCCCTGGTCTGGGGTGTCGGAATCGCGCCGTCCATCACGACGGCGTCGCTGCGCGCGGTGGTCTCGGCGGTGAACCGGGCCCACTGAGCCCTCCGGTCCCGCGAACACGGCGACAAACGGCGCGAATTCGGACGAACGCGGCGGTACTCTTTCGCAGGAGTGCCGCCGCGTGTCCGTTTGTCGGCCGGGCGAATCTCGGTTCGGATCCGTCTCCGCACGTGCCCCACGAAAGGGAGCGTCACATGGATTTCTGGGACATCATCTGGTTCATCATCGTCAGCTTCGCGTTCATCGCGTACCTGATGGTGCTCTTCTCCATCATCGGGGACCTGTTCCGCAACCACCAGCAGTCCGGCTGGATCAAGGCGATCTGGATCGTCTTCCTGATCTTCCTGCCGTTCCTGACCGCCCTGATCTATCTGATCGTCAACGGCAAGGGCATGGCCGAGCGCTCCGCGCGGGAGTACGCCCAGGTCAAGCAGGCCCAGGACAGTTACATCCGCGAGGTCGCCGGCAAGTCCCCCGCCGAGCACATCGCCGACGCAAAGGCCCTGCTCGACGCGGGCACCATCACCGAGACCGAATACCAGGCGCTCAAGGCCAAGGCGCTGTCCTGACGCCGCCCCCGGGGGGATCACGACGATGACGTCCGATCCGGTTCGGGTCCGCCGCGACGGGCCCGTCACCACCATCGGGATCAACCGTCCCGAGGTCCGCAACGCGGTCGACCGGGAGACGGCGCAGGCGCTCGCCGACGCCTTCCGCGCCTTCGACGCCGACGACGAGGCGGCGGTCGCCGTCCTGCACGGCGAGGGAGGCACCTTCTGCTCCGGCGCCGACCTGAAGGCGATCAGCGAGGGACGCGCGAACCGGGTCGCCCCGGACGGTGACGGGCCGATGGGCGTGTCGCGGATGCGGCTGTCCAAGCCCGTCATCGCCGCGATCTCGGGCCACGCCGTCGCGGGCGGGCTCGAGCTGGCGCTGTGGGCCGATCTGCGCGTCGCCGAGGAGGGGGCGGTGCTGGGCGTGTTCTGCCGCCGCTGGGGCGTGCCGCTGATCGACGGCGGCACGGTGCGGTTGCCGCGGCTCATCGGCGAGAGCCGCGCGATGGATCTCGTCCTGACCGGCCGTCCCGTCGAAGCCGACGAGGCGCTGCGCATCGGGCTGGTCAACCGGCTCGTGCCCGCCGGGCAGGCGCTCGCCGCGGCCCGCACGCTCGCCGCCGAGATCGCCGCCTTCCCCCAGACCTGCCTGCGCCGGGATCGTCTCTCGCTGCTCGAGCAGCACGGTCTCGACGAGGACCAGGCCCTGCTCAACGAGTTCCGGCACGGCACGGTCTCCCTGGCCCACGACACGCTCGAGGGCGCCTCCCGGTTCGCCGCCGGCGCCGGGCGGCACGGCAGCTTCAACGAATCCGGCACCTAGCCGGAGCCGTCCCACACCACATGGCCGTCGGCCCGCACAGTCAGGAAACTCGTGACCGCGGCGACGGCACACGCGCCGCGGCATCAGCGAACATGTCGGGGTGAACGAAGCATCCGGAGCAGAGAACGAACCGATGCCGTCCGAGGCCAAGGACGTCGGCCCCCTCTTCCATGACACGAAGGCTGACCTGCAGCCGGGGGACTTGCTGAAACCGCCCCTCGCGCACTCCAGGCTGTTCGCAGCCGGTTGACGTTCTGTGTCCCGGTTCCCGGACCGAGAGGACCGTATAGGCAGGGGGAATCGCAGATGTACGTCCTACCGCGCACCCAGCTGGGGAAGCGCGCGTTGTGGCTGCTGCTACCCGTGCTGCTCTACCCCCTGTACTGGTCCGTACTGCGCCTGATCCCCGACTCGTGGCGGGCTCTCAGCATTGCGGCAGGCATTGCCATCATCGGGCTCGCTGGCGTCTCGCTGGTCACGGCAGGCCTGGCCATCTTCCGGAAGGGGGAGCGGTCGATTCTCCTTGTCGTGATCGCCTCCCTCACGCTTCTACTCGTCGTCGCCTTCGCTGTTGGCGAGGCCTTCGGCGGTCGCTGACGTCGGGACGGTGCTCTCCGGCATACCACCGACGTCTACCGCAGGCTCGTCCCCACGCCCGCAGCCGACGTGTGCCGGCATCCACCCGGCGACGCGATCGGCAGCTCCTCGAACCGGCCGTCCGGGAAGCGCAGGTGCACATGCACCGCACCGGCGACCACCCCCAGCGGCTCGCGACCCAGCAGGCGCGCGAGCACGTACGTCGCGCTCAGGCTGGTCACGTCGCGGATCACGCCCAGCGGCAGCAGCGAGCCCGTCTCGGCGAGCACCTCGCGCTCGCCCGCGCGCAACACCAGCCGCAGGCCCGGCGCGACGCCCTGGACGGCGAGCGAGACCGCGACGTTGTCCCGGTCGTCGGAGCCGACCGCGGCGAGCGCCGCCGCGCGATGCACCCCGACGCGTTCGAGCAGCCGCCGGTCGCCGCCGTCGCCGACCACGGCGGGAATGTTCAGGTCGCGCACGAGCCGCAGGTTGCGGGCATTGGTGTCCCGCTCGACGCCCACCACCGGGATGCCGAGGTCCCGCAGCTCCCGGCACAGCCGCAGGCCCACCTGCCCGAGGCCCACCACGATCACGTGCCCGGAGCGGGGCAGCGACCGGGGGCCGAGCAGCGCGGTCAGGCGGGGGCCCAGCAGCCGGTCCACCACCCCGGCGGTGAACATGGCGGTGAACACGATCGTCGCCAGCATCGCGGTCGACGCTATCGCGGCGTACGCCTCGTTGCCGTGCGGATCGGCCGCCGGGCCCACCGTCGTGACCACGCGGACCGCCTCGTGGAACGCGTCGATCGCCCCCTTGCCCTCCCCGAAGGTCAGCCAGGCCCAGTCGCCGAACAGCACCGCCGCCAGGCCGAGCAGCCCGGCCAGCAGGATGCGGGTGCCGGTCTCGTGGGTGCGCAGCACCGCGGTGAGCTGCCCGGCCCACCGCTGCCACACCATCCGGCGCGGCACCGCGACGGGCACCTCGTCGAGCACGTCGCCGGCCACGCGGATGCCGCGCGGTTCGCGGGTGGAGGTCACGGCCAGCAGGTCGGGTGCCACGCACGGCCCGGCCAGGGAGGCCACGGCGAGATCCGCCGGTGACGTCACGTCGCACTGCGGCAGGAACCGTGCGAGCTGATCGCCGATCGTGCGGTCGAAGATCGTCGCGACCATCGGTGCGTCCGGCTGCAGGTGCGCCGCGGCGAGCGCATACCGCAGCGCGACCACGTCGTCCTGCAGGAGCACCGCGATCCCGGCGACCGGCGGCCGGTCCAGGAGGGCCCGCAGCTCCTCGTCGTCGGGCCGGGGCGCGTGCCGCACCGCGCAGCCGAGGTCGACGAGCGAGGCGCAGACCCGGCGCGCGACGGTGGTGTCGCCCACCACGACGTACGTCCCGGTGTTCCCGCCGGTTCTATCCGCCTCCGCCACGGCGACCACCTCCCCGCCTCAGGGGACCACGCAACCTGCGGCGGCGCATCCGGCGGCGCGGTCGCTGTGAGCGATTCCCGCAGCGTAGCGGCGTGTGACCGTGCGGACACGGCCGCGCCGCGGCGGTGCCGGCGCCGCTGTGGAAAACTCGCGACGTGGGTACAAGCACTCGAATCACCGGGCGCGGGCGGCTGGCGCTGCGCGCGGCGAAGGCCGCCTCGTGGGCGTCGCAGAAGGCGGGGCGCGGCAAGGGGTCGATGATCGGCGGCCTCGTCGCGCTGAAGATCGATCCGCGCCTGATGGAACAGCTCGGCCGCGGCCGTCGCACCGTCCTGGTCACCGGCACCAACGGCAAGTCCACCACCACCCGGATGACGGCCGCGGCCCTGGAGACGATGGACGCCGTCGCCACGCAGGCCGACGGGGCGAACATGGACGCCGGCATCGTCGCCGCGCTGGTCGCCCACCAGGAGGCGCCGCTCGCCGCGATCGAGGTCGACGAGCTGCACACCCCGCACGTCGCGGACGCCCTCGACCCCGAAGCGATCGTGCTGCTCAACCTCAGCCGCGATCAGCTCGACCGCGTGGGTGAAATCAACATGATCGAACGCAAGCTGCGTGCGGGTCTCGAACGCCACCCGGACGCGGTGGTCGTCGCCAACTGCGACGACGTGCTCGTCACCTCCGTCGCCTACGACCACCCGAACGTGGTGTGGGTGGCGGCCGGTGCCGGCTGGTCGAGCGACTCGGTCAGCTGCCCCCGCACCGGTGAGCCGATCCTCTGGGAAGACGGGCGCTGGCATAGCACGGGCTCGGATTTCGCACGGCCCGAACCGGATTGGTGGGTCGACGACGAGAATCTCTACGGGCCGGACGGTCTGGTGCTGCCGATGACGCTGACCCTGCCCGGGCGCGCCAACCGCGGTAACGCCGCTCAGGCGGTCGCCGCGGCGGTCGCCCTCGGCGCCGAACCGGCCGCGGCCGTCGCGGCGGCGGGTGTCGTCGAGGAGGTCGCCGGCCGGTACAAGACCGTGCAGGTGGGTCCGCATTCGGTGCACATGCTGCTCGCGAAGAACCCGGCCGGGTGGCAGGAGGCCCTGTCGATGATCGACCCGACGGTCGACGGTCTCGTCATCGCGGTCAACGGGCAGGTGCCCGACGGGGAGGACCTGTCGTGGCTGTGGGACGTGCGGTTCGAGCACTTCGAGAGCGTGCACGTGGTGGCGTCCGGCGAGCGCGGCACCGATCTGGCCGTGCGGCTGACCTACGCCGGGGTCGAGCACACGTTGGTGGCGGATCCGATCCGGGCCATCGCGTCGTGCCCGCCGGGACGAGTCGAGGTCCTGGCCAACTACACCGCGTTCCGGGATCTGAACACCGCCCTGGCGAAGGGAGCCGCGCATGTCTGAGTCCACCGTGCGGATCGGGCTCGTGCTGCCCGACGTGATGGGCACCTACGGCGACGGCGGCAACGCGCTGGTCCTGCGGCAGCGCCTGCGGATGCGCGGGCAGGACGCCGAGGTCGTGTCGATCAACCTGACGGACCCGGTGCCCGAGTCCCTGGACCTGTACACCCTCGGCGGGGCCGAGGACTCGGCGCAGCGCCTCGCCACTCGGCACCTGCAGCGCCATCCGGGCCTGCAACGGGCGGTCGAACGCGGGGCGCCGGTACTGGCGATCTGCGCGGCGATCCAGGTGCTCGGCAACTGGTACCAGACGTCGGCGGGCGAGCGCGTCGACGGCGTCGGCCTGCTCGACGTGACCACCGCTCCGCAGCAGACCCGGGCCATCGGCGAGGTGGTCACCACTCCCCTCGTCGAGGGCCTGCGCCTGCCGCTGACCGGATTCGAGAACCACCGCGGCGGAACGACTCTCGGCCCCGCCGCCCGCGCACTGGGCCGGGTCACCCGAGGCGTCGGCAACGGCGTGGGCGACGGCGTCGAAGGGGTCGTCCAGGGCTCGGTGGTCGGCACGTACATGCACGGGCCGGTGCTGGCCCGCAATCCCGAGCTGGCGGATCTGCTGCTGACCCGCGCGCTCGGCGTGGACTCGCTGCCGCCGCTGGACCTGCCGGAGGTCGAGCAGCTGCGCCGCGAGCGACTCGCCTGACCCGCCGCTCGGACGGAACCGCCCCCAGACAGGGGTTCGGCCCGGGAATCGCTTTCGCAACCTCCGGGCCGGATCTCTGCTTCACGAGCCTCTGTCGTCCTCGGACGTCTGCTCGATTCGCACTATTGATGTTACCTGCATCACACCCGGAAGGCAAGGGGTGGAGGTCCGAGGTTCAGCTACTCCCCTTCGTCTCGCGGCGATGCTGGTCGACGACGGTGCGGGCCAGCTCCGCGACCTTGACGTTTACCTGCTGCGATGTCCGGCGGAGGAGATCGAACGCCTCGTCGTCGGAAATCTTGTTCAGTGCCATCAGGAGACCGATCGCCTTGCCGATCTCCCGATTGCTCTCGATGCCGTTGCGGAGCGACGCGACGTCCTCGCCCCGGGAGACGGCGGCGACGGAGACAGCCGCGAAGGCGGCCAGGACGGTGCCGTGCGCGGCGGCCGCGAGGTCGAAGGCCCCCGGCGTGTCGGAGAACAGGTTCAGCGACCCGACCTTGCGGTCGTCGACCCGTAATCGGAATCCCATCGCCCCGCGCACGGGCGTCTGCCTCACGACGCCGGGAGCCAGGTGCGGCCACTGCTCGGAGACACTCAGGTCCGGCTCGATCTGGGCGGCTTCTTCCTCGATCGCATCCAGGCACGGCCCCTCGCCGGTGGCGCGCTCGAGGTCGTCGACGTGCCGCGCGACGACGTCGGAGGCGCCGACGGTGACGTACGCCCTGCCTTCCCGCAGCATGAGGCTCGCATGGTCGCAGCCGGGAACCAGCATCGTGGCGGCCACACAGATCGCGGCGTACGCCTCCGAGGGGTCTGCGCCGCGATAGACGATCTCGGCGAGTGCGGCGAACACCGTCGCCGGATCAGCCGCGGTCTGTCCGTTCTGCATGAGCGCTCCTCGACCTCTTCGCCGTGCCCTTCCGCGTGGGGCGTCGGATCGCCATTCAACCAGACACGCCGGAACGCCCTCCGAGCCGCCGGACGGCGAATTCGCGCCCTACATGCGAATTCGGGGCGGTCCGGCGGTCCGGCGGCTCGAGTTGGACATCCGTTCGAGTAGCGCCGCGCGCTGTGATGCGGTACAACACATCGGCATTGGTTTTGTGAACCAAGTCACGATTTGCTTGCAGGGGGATAAACCGAATATGACAGGCACGGCAACGCGCCGCCACACAGCACACGACGAGGACGCCCGAAGCACCCCGTTGGTGCTCACGTCCACCACCGGCGCATCGACGTCGGGGTGGCGCTCCGCTCTCGGGCACGCACTCGGCACCGCCGTCTCCGTCAGCGCCGCGGCCCTCATGGTCACCGGCCTGACGGCGATCGGCGCCACCACCACCGTCACGGGTCTCGTGTCCTTTCTCCGGACGAACTGATCGTCCCGGTCGACCGAGCCCCGTCCATTCCGACACCCCAGACAGGAACAACACCACAGATGCACACCTCCGCTGTCGCCGCGGCCCGTCGCTCCATGAGCACCGAGGAGATCAAGGCCCGCATCGAGGCCATGTTCGCGGAACACGACCAGCAGGAGCACCCGACGGCCGACTGACACTCGGCAACTCGGGCCACACGTCGAGAGGAGAACCGAAATGAACGCGAACGTGGTCCAGCTACTGCTACTGCTCGGTGCCGCACTGGGCGGCACCGCGGCCTTCAAGGCCTACCTGGTGCGATCCGATTCCGAGCATCCGCACCTGTCCGACGACCTGGGCCCCCGGCCCCGGTACTGACGGGACAGCACCCGCCCGGGAGACTCCTCTCCCGGGCGGGTCTTCTCAGCCCGGGCCCGGACGGCCCAGCCCTCGGAGCACGGCGCGGGCCGGTCCCGACACGTCGTGCCACGGTCCGTGCAGGAGCGGCAGTATCTCCGCCGGCAACCGGGTCAGCTGCCGGCGGGTCGCCGTCACCGGGGTGAGCAGCCAATCGGCGGTGTCCACGATCCGTTCGATCTTCCGGAGGGTGAGGTCCACCCGGTCGATCGACGCGCCGAGCCGGTCCACCGCCACGGCGAAGTCCCCGAGCTGTTCGTCGAACCGCCCCAGCACCCGGTCGAAGTTCGCGAGCGAGACGTCGATCCCGTCGGCCACGCCCTCGACCCGGGCGATCGTCACGTCCGCGTTGAGCGCGGCCTGCGTCAGCCTCCTGATCCGTCCCGACGTACCGTCGCCGGGTCCGGTCAGGTCCGCCATGTCACCGCCCCGCGCCATGTCACCGCCCCGCGCCATGTCACCGCCCCGCACGCCGTCATTTCGCATCCGCTCCCTGCAGCAGCCACCGGTCGTCCACCCGATCGAGGGTGATCAGGAACCGCGTCGCGTCGACCCGCCCGTCCGGCACCGCGACGTTCTTCACGTCCTGGTCGAGGAACACGAGCACCGTCGCGCGATCCGCGTCGAGTGTCTCGACCGCGGCGTGCGACACGGTCGCGACGGACACGCCCTGCCCGTTCTCGACGAGCCCGCGCAGGTCTCCCGCCACCGAGCGGTACTTCTCGGCGAACTCCCCGGTGGAGACGTCGGTGACCGCGGCGAGCGCATCGTCGAAATGCTGGTAGTCGTAGGTGCCGAGCGCGATCGCGTACTCCCGGGCCCGGTCCAGCGCGTCGGCGCGCAGGCCCTCGACCTGCTCGGCCTGCCACCACCGGAATCCGCAGAATCCGGCGGCCGCGGTGAGCAGCACGATCAGTGCCGGCGTCAGCCATCGCCGCACCCGGGAGCGCGGGGCCGGCGGATCCGACGGCGCGGTCGCGGAGGTGTCGTCGACGGTGTGGTCGGTGGTCGACATCAGTTACCCAGTCCTTCCAACAGCTTCTGCCAGTACTGCAGCACCTCGACTCCGGTCGGGACGAGCAGCGGGTCCTGCGCCATGTCCGGCCCGGTCACCCTTCCTGGGGTGCTCTGGTGTTGCAGTCCGAGGTCGTCGGACCGCGGCGCGGCGCGGGCGCCGCGCTGGGCGAGGTCTTCGCCCGGCGGACAGTAGAGCGACAGGTTCGGCGTGCGGGGGCTTTCGTCGCCGACCATGCGGCGCTGTGTGTCGTAGTAGCAGACCGGACCCTGCGTGGCGACGAGCGAGAAGTCGCCGCGGTCGCCCTTGACCACCGAGGTCAGATCGCCGAGCGCCGCAGGGATCGAGTCGAGGCCGGCCGCCAGCGCCGGGGTCCGCGGGGCGAGCACGTCGCCCACGGTCACCAGGTTCGTCAGCAGCAGCCCGTAGTCGTCGCGGGTCTCCGCGAACAGCTCCTCCGTCTTCGCCAGCGCGTCCGGCGACCGGTCCAGCAGGTACACGAGCGCGTCCCGGCTGCCCACGAGCTGGTCGGAGACGTCCCGGACGGCGCGCATCGCACCCGGGAAGGTGCCGGCGTCCTCGGCGAGCGTGTTCACCAGATCGACGCCCTGTTCGAGGAGCGCCGCCAGGGTCGGCGCCCGCTCGGATGCCATCGTGGAGAGGGCGTCGGCGTTCTCGATCATCGACTGCAGGTCCGCGCCGGTCCCGGCGAGGGCGGTGCCCCACGTCTCGCCGAGCGTGGCGACGGACTGCGGATCGATGCTCTCGACCAGTGCGCTCATCCGGACGAGCATCTGATCGAGGCGCAGTCCCTGCTCGTCCGCCGGGACCTCGACGGTGTCGCCGTCCGCCAGGTACGGGCCGTCGGCGGTCTGCGGTTCGATGTCGAGGGTGAGGATTCCGATCGCGGTCGCGGTGGCGATCCGTCCGGTGCTGCCCACCGGGATGCGGGTGTCCGGATCCAGCACGAGCACCGCCGTCGAGCCGCGACCGCCGTCGTCGATCGTCACCGATTCGATCTCCCCTACCGCGACCCCACGGTAGGTCACCGTCGTTCCGGGGCCGATACCGCGGGCGTCGACCAGGTGCGCTCGCACCTCGATGCCGCCACCGAAGCTCTGCGGGCCGAGGACGTAACGGACGCCGAAGGCGGTGGCCAGCAGGCCTACCACAACGAACAGTGAAACCTGCACCAGCACCGGGCGTTTCATCGAACACCTCCCCGAAGCAGGTCCGGCAGCCCCGCCGGGACGGTGACCGGCGGCGATTCGCCGAGCACCGGAACGCCGCCGGTGAGCAGCATGTCGATCGCTCCCGGCACGTCCAGGGCGCCGTCGAACAACAGGTAGTCACCGTGCACGGATCGCGCGAAGCCGTCCATGAAGGCGTTGATGTTGGTCAGCGCAGACCCCACGGTTTTGTTGAAGTCACTTATACCGGAAAGTATTTCGTCCAGATCGTCGACCGCTCCGCCGATCCGGCCGGAGTCCGCCAGCACCGTGTCCAGGGAGGTGAGCACGGTCGAGGTGCTCGAGACCAGGGACCGGAGGTCCTGCTCCTGAGCGGCGAGCAGGTCCACGACCTCCGCGCTGCTCGCCAGACCGTCGTCGATCAGCTGTTGCTGCTGCGCCAGCCGCGCGGCCACCGCGTCGGTGGCTCGCAGCGCCCGCGAGATGTCGTCGCTGTTCTCGGCGGCCAGCGCCATCGTCCGGTCCGTCCGCTCGAGCAGTTCCCGAACGGTCTGTCCTCGGCCGCCGAAGGCGGCGTTCAGCTCGGTGGTGATCGTGCGCAGCTGGTCCAGACCGCTGCCGTTGATCACCTGTCCGAGCATCGCGAACGTGGCCTCGAGTTCCGGCCCCATCCCCGTCCGGTCGATGACGTCGCCGTCGGCGAGCAACTCCGGCGACGGCTGCTCCGGCAGATCGATCTGGACGAACGGGTTGCCCAGCGCGGACGGGAGCCGCACGGAGGCACCGACGTTCGACGGAAGCGCGGCCCGTTCACTCATGCTCAGCTCGAGGAAGGCCCGGTGCCCGTCCGTCGAGATCCCGTGCACCCGGCCGACCACAGCCTGCCCCGCCCGCACCTCGGTGCCGGGATCGATCCGATCGGCTCCGTCGAACACGGCGATCACGCGGTAGCTCTCGCCGGCGCCGCTGCGTCCCGTCGGCAACTGATGCAGACCCAGTCCGCAACCGGTCACCGAGACGGCCACCGCGGTCAACGAGGCGACGAATCCTGTTCTTCTCCAACGACTCACCGGACGCCTCCCTCGTTCAGCGCCCGGTCGAGCGACTCCGGCACGAGGTCCTGGAACGGATCGGACAGGTCGAAGGGAACGGTGATCGGGTTGGTGAAGCCGGCGCCCGTGCACAGAGGGAGGCGCTCGCGCTCGCAGAGTTCCTTCGCGCGGGGAAACTGGCCGACCTGGGTGGAGATGTTCAGTCGGATACGGGCGGTGGTGTCGGCGCCGATCGTGTTGTCGATGTTCTGCATCGCCAGCGGCAGCACATCCATGAACTCGGCGAAGTCGACCTCGTGCTGTGCGAACTGCCCGGTGAGGACCTGGGCGTTCGAGACGACGGCGGCGATGTCCTCGCCGCGGGAGCCGAGCAGGACGTCGAGCCGATCGAGGATGGTCGTCAGCTGACCGATCGGCCCGGCGACGTCGAGGTTCTGTCGTTGCATCTCGGTGCCGAGTTCGGACAGCCCCCCGGCGAGCTCGGACAGAGAGCCCTGCCGGGCGTCGACGGCGGCGACCGCGACGCCGAGGTCGTCGACGAGGGCACCGATGTCCTCGGACCGGGCACCGAGCACCGAGCCGGCCGACCCGAGCGCGCGCAACGCCCGGTTGATCTCCGGCCCGAGACCTGCGGTGGCGCCGGCGGCGAGGTCGAGGGTGGATCCGAGCGACCCGGATTCCGGTCCCAGCGCTGCGGCGATCGTGTCGACGCTCTCGAGCAGTTCGTCCCAGTTGATCGGCGCGTGACTGCGTCCGGGCGGAATGACATCGTCGCCCTCGAACCGCGGGCCGGCGGCGTACACCGGACTCAGTTCCACGAACCGGTCGCTGATGATCGACGGGTTCATCACGAACGCCGACACGTCGGCCGGCAGCGTGATGTCGTCGGGGATCCGCATCGTCACCTCGACCACCGCTCCGGCCGGTTCCACGGCTTCGACGGTGCCGACGGGCAGTCCGAGCACCGCGACCTTGCTCCCCGGGTAGATGCCCCCGACGGAAGCGAACTCGGCGGTCACGGTGCGGGTGCGGTCGGTGCCGACGAACACGTACCAGGCAGCGGCAGCACACAGCGCCGCGACGACGACGATCCCGATGCCGCGCAGCAGCCGGGTCTTCCGCGTGGTTCCGACGGTGGTCACCGGCAGCCCTCCATCGCTCCGAGGGCACACAGCAGGTTGTCCGGGATCGGGCCGGCCGGGGCGTGGACGTCGACCCAGTTGCCGTTGCCCGAGGCGTCGGCCGCGGCGCGCAGGGCCGGCGGAAGCCGGGTCATCAGCACGTCGATCTGCTCGGCGTTGCGGTTCAGCGTGTCGGTCACCGACCGCATGTTCCCCAGCAACGTGTCCATTTCGCCGGAGTTGTCGGTCAGGAACGTCGCGGTGTGCTCGGTGAGCAGCCGCAGATCCTCGACGAGTTGCACGAGGGATTCCTTACGGGCATCGAGGATCGACACCACGGTCGTGGCGTTCTGCACGAGCAGCTCGACGTCCCGGCTCTGGCCCGCCACGATGGACGTGAGCGACTTCGACGCCTGCAGCAGGGAGTGGATGCGGGCGTCGTTGCGGGACAGCATCTCCGCCGCGGCGGTGGCTCCGGCGAGCGCATCGGCGATCCGTCCCGGGTCGGACGGTACGGCGTCGGCCAGGGTGTGCATCATCGCCTCGAGGGCGGGCACGTCGAGTTCGCGGGCCACGTGCTGCGCCTCGGACGCGAGGTCGTCGAGGCTGTACGGAACGGAGGTCCGCGCCAGGGGGATACGCCCGCCGGGCAGTTCTCCGGCACCGGCGGGCGTCACCGCCAGGTAGATCTTCCCGAGGATGGTCCTGAGCCGCACCTCGGCGGTCGTCCGGTCGCCGAGCGGCTGGCCGCCGTCGACGCGGAACGTCACGATCACCCGGTCCGCCGCGAGCTCGAGGCTCTCCACCCGTCCGGCGGGCACACCCGCCACGTACACCGGATCGTTGGGTTGCAGACCGGCGGCGTTGGCGAATTCCGCGGTGTAGCCGTTCGTCCGGAGCAGGTACGTGGCCCGGGGTGCGGCCAGGGCGACGGTCATCACCAGGGCGACGAGGACGATGCCCACGGCCCCGACGACGAGCGGGTTGCCGGCGCGGCCGCGGCGGCCGGCGAACACGGCCCGTAGCGCGTCGCGAATCTGCTGCGCGCGCCTCATCGGCACACCTCCGAGTACGTCGAACCGAAGATGTTGGTTTCGAAATCGCCTGCCTTGATGGTGAAGTTGCACATGTAGAGGTTCAGCCAGCCGCCGTAGTCGCTGACACGGTTGAGGCTGTCGGCCAGTTCCGGCAGCCGGCGCACCGCCTGCTCGAAGTTCTCCGTCTGCGGGATCCAGGCGTCGGTCATCACCCGCAGATCGGTGACGGTCCGGTCGAGGGGCGCCATCGCGCCGGCCATGAGCACCGCCGTCGAACGCACCGCGGTGCTGCCACGGTCGACGAGCGTGGCGAGTTGCTCACCGTCCCCGGCGAGCGCGTCACTGACGACGGCCAGCCCGGAGAGCAGCCGGCTGATGTCCTCGCTGCGCCGGTCCGCCACGGCGACGAGCGTCTCGAGATTGCCGACGAGACTGTCGAAGACCTGCTCGTGGTCGGCGATGTCGCTGCTGACCGCGGCGATGTGCAGCAGCAGGGAATCGAGGGTGCCGCCCTGCCCCTGGAACGCCTCGATCACCGAGGTGGCGAGCGAATTGATCTGCGCCGGATCGATCGACTCGAACAGCGGCTCGAATCCGTTGACGAGCGCGGTGAGATCCAGGGCGGGTGCGGTCTGCTCGATCGGGATCGTCGCGCCCTCCGGCAGTACCGTGCCGGTGCTGCGCTCCGGCAGTGTCAGCGCGACGTACCGGACGCCGATCATGTCGCCGTAGTTGATGTCGGCGGTGACATCGGTGGTGAGTTCGAATTCCGAGTCGATCTCGAAATCCACCACGGCCCGCGAGGTCCCGTCGTCCCGGGGGGCGAACGTCACGTCCGAGACGCGCCCGACGCGCACGCCGGCGAGCGTGACGTCGCTGCCGGGGCTCAGCCCCTCGACGTCGGTGAACTCGGCGGCGTAGTCCCGGGTGGGCCCGGTGACGGTCCTGTCGAGGGTGTTGCCGACGACGACCGCTGCGAGGACCCCCACCGTGCAGAACGCCGCCAGGCGCAGCGCCGGCCGGAGCAGCGTGTTCACGAGACCGCCACCTCCGTGCCGCGGACCAGGGGTGCCAGCAGAACCGAGGCCGCGGTGGACGGGTCCACCGCCGTCGCCGTCGGGTCGGACGGATCCACACCGCCCGCGATCTGCTCCAGGTAGCCGAGGGTGTCGCGCTCGGTGGCGGCCGAGAGGACCGGCCGGCCGTCGACCGGGTCACCGCAGTTCGCGCCGTCGAGCCCGGGATAGCGCGGGCAGTCCGCCGCGGTATACGGCATCGGATCGGAGAAATCCACGACCGCGGTGATGTTGAACCGGCCGGTGGCGAAGACCCGCGCGCCGGCGTCGCCGAAGGTCGTGAGGTAGCGCAGGGTGTCGTCGAGGCCGGTGGTGTCCGCGGCGAACGTACCGAGCACCGGGCTGCCGTTGCGGACGACCGAGATGATCCGGTCGGTGTTCTCCGACATCAGCGCGGAGCCCTCGGCGGCCAGGCCGGCGCCGCCGCGCAGCAGCCGCGCGATGCCGTCCCGGCGCTCGAGGACGATCTCGGAGAGCGTGGCCGCGTCCTGCATCGTGCCGATCATGTCGTCCGTCGCTGCGGCCATGGCCTCGGTCACCGCCGCCAGCTGCGGCGACGCCGCCAGGCCTGCGTCGATCCGGGGACCGAGCTGCTCGGTGAGCGCGGCGGTGCGGTCGAGGGTCCGGCCGAGGGTCTCACCGCGGCCGGCGAGCGCCTGGCTCATCGCGTCGAGCGCGACCGCGAGCCGGTCCGGGCGCAGTTCCTGCAGCAGCTCCGTGGTGGTGTAGTACAGGCCGGCCAGTTGCGCGGCCTCGGCCGAGGTGTCCGCGGTGACCTGCGCACCGTCGCGCAGGCGCGGCCCGGCGGCGGGGTCGCCGGGCGGCACCAGTTCGAGGAAGACGTCACCGAACAGGGTGCGCGGCACGATGCGCACGCGCACTGCTGCCGGGATGTTCCGGATCGCGTCCGGGTCGAGCTGCATCGTGATACGCGAGCCGGTGATGCCCGCGTCCAGGCGGGCGAGCCGGCCGACGTGCACGCCCTGGTACTGCACGCCCGCGGCACCGAAGATCACCCCGGCACCGGCCGGGACGACGGCGGTGATCTCCGGATCCCTCGACAGCCCAACGGATCCGGAGACGACGAGCAGTCCGCCGGTGACGGTGAGCACCGCGACGGCGAGCACGCCGACGACGGCCAGGGTGCCGGTGCGCAGTCCGAGCCGGCGACTGCGGCGGGGCGCCGCGGACCGCGTCCGGCCGTTCGGCGGGATGCTCGTGCCGGACGGAGTCGTCCGGTCGCGTTGGGTCGTCACGCCAGCCCCACCCCCGGCACGGTGGGTACGAGACCCCACAACGCGAACGTCAGGACCACGTCGGTGATGCCGATGGCCAGGATGCTGGTGCGCAGTGCGCGTCCGGCCGCCCGGCCGACGCCCTCCGGACCGCCCGTGGCGTGGTAGCCGTACGAGCAGTGCACGATGCCCACGATCACCGCGAACACGACGGCCTTGGTCAGCGAGTACCACAGGTCGGCCGGGGAGAGCGCGAGGTGGAAGTAGTAGTCGTAGGTGCCGGCCGAGTTGCCCTGGAAGGTGACGACCACCAGGCGCGTCGCGATGAACGCGGACAGCAGGCCCACCATGTAGATCGGGACCACGCACACCGCCGTGGCGATGAGCCGGGTGCTGGCCAGGAAGGGCACCGACTTCACGGCCATGGCGTCGAGGGCGTCGATCTCGTCGGAGATCCGCATGGCACCGAGCTGCGCGGTGAAGCCGGTACCCACCTTCGCGGCCAGGGCGATGGACGCGACCACCGGCGCCAGTTCGCGGGTGTTGGCCAGAGCGGAGAGCATGCCCGACAGCGAGGTCATCCCGATCAGTTCGAGACCCCGCTGGGTTTCGACTCCGACCATCATCGCGGCGACGGCGGACATCGCGAACACGATGCCGATGGTGCCGCCCCCGGCGAGCAGTGAGGCGTAGCCGAAGCTGACCTCCCCCACGTGGTACATCACGTGCTTGAAGTAACGGCGCAGCGCCGTGGGGACACCGGCGATCGCCTCGACCGCGAACACCACGTGCCGGCCCACCGTGGCGAACGCGTCGACGACCCCGGTCAGCGACCGATGGACGGCCCGGGCCTGCGTCACCGCCGAATAGGAGAGCATCAGTACGTCCCCACGGCCGGCACCATCACGGTGTACATCTGGGACAGAACGGTGTTGACGACGAATACCATGACGAACGCCAGCACGACCGCCTCGTTGACGGCGTCGGCCACGCCGCTGGGACCGCCCTTGGCGTGCAGGCCCTTGAACGCGGCGATCAGGGCGGAGGTGATCCCGAAGAACGCCGACTTGACCATCGCCGTCGCGAAATCCGACAACCGGCCGTATTCGCCCAGGGTGCGGAGGAATCCGCCGCCGGAGGCATCGTTGAGATAGATCTCGTACAGATAGCAGGCGCCCACTCCTACGAGCGTGACGAGCGCGCAGAGCATCACCGACACCAGGACCGCGGCGAGCAGCCGCGGCACGACGAGGCGTTCGATGACGTTCAGCCCCATCACCTCCATCGCCTCGATCTCCTCGCGGATGGTGCGTGCGCCGAGATCGGCGCAGATCGCGGAGCCGCCCACGCCGGCCAGCATGAGGGCGCACACGAGTGCGGCGGCCTGTCCGACCACGACGAAGGCGACGATCGCGCCGGAGTAGGCGCCGGCTCCGAGCTGGCCCGCCAGGGATCCGACGGAGACCGCGATGAGCACCCCCACGGGCAGCATCAGCAGCAGCGCCGGACCGCTGCACACCTTCGCGATGAACAGCGACTGCGTGATCGTCTCGCGCAGCGAGAGGCGACGGCCGACGACGACGCGCACGGTCGTGGCGAGGGTCTCCACCGAGAACCCCACCAGCGCACCCACCTGGATCGCCAGGTCGTGCACCGGCCCCCTCGCCTTGGGCAGCTCGAACGTCACTCCCACACTCCCGTACGCGTCATCGCGGCGTCCCCCGTCCCCCGATGGAACCCCTTCGGCCCCTGTGGCGTTCAGCCCTGCACGACCGCCGACAGGCCGCCGCGCAGCTGGTGCTTGACGACCTTGCCGCTGGCGTTGCGCGGCAGGGCCTCGACGATCACGACCTCCTTCGGATGCTTGTAGCGCGCGAGCTGCTCGTCGAAGAACGGCTGCAACTCGTCGAGCGTGAGATCGTCGTGGCCGGGCCGCAACGCGATCACCGCGACCGGAACCTCGCCCCACTTCGCGTCCGGACGTCCGATCACGGCCGCCTCGAGGATCTTCGGATGCGAGAACAGCACGTTCTCGACCTCGGCGCAGTAGATGTTCTCGCCACCGGAGATGATCATGTCCTTCTTGCGGTCGACGACGTAGACGAATCCCTCCTCGTCGACGCGCACGAGGTCGCCGGAGTGGAACCAGCCGCCGTGGAACGCATCCGCCGTCGCAGCCGGGTTGTTCCAGTACTCACTCATCATGGTGGGCCCGCGGTAGACGATCTCACCGACCTGACCGGGTGCCACGTCGTTCATCTCGTCGTCGACGACGCGCGCCTGGATCGTCGGGATGACGCGGCCGACGGAACCGAGCTTGCGCAGCGCGTCCGCGCCGTCCAGCACGCAGGTGATGGGCGACATCTCGGTCTGGCCGAACACCGCGACGTTCGACGCGTCGGGGAACGTCTCGGCCATGGCGCGCAGGATGGTGTCGGAGGACGGCGCCGCGCCCCAGGAAATGTTGGTCAGGGCCAGCTTCCGCGGATTCGCCTGCTGTGCGGCGCACACCGCCTGCCACTGCACCGGCACGAGGAACAGGTTGGTGACCTGCTCGGCCTCGAGGACGTCGAGCAGCTCGTTCGGGTCGAACGCCCCGACCGGATGGATCACGGTGGTAACGCCCAGCATCAGGTTGGGCGCCATCGCGCCGAGCGCGGCGATGTGGAACATCGGGGAGGCGCAGAACCCGACGCCGGACTCGTCGAACAGATGGAACGCGCGGATGCACGTGAGCGCCTGCGCGGACATGTTGCTGTGGGAGAGCACCGCGCCCTTGGGCCGACCCGTGGTGCCGGAGGTGTACATGATCAGGGCCGGGGTGTCGTCCGGGACGTCGACCGCCGGGTGGGGGTCGCCGGCCTCGGCGATCAGATCCTCGTAGGCGAGGCCGTCGCCCTCGGGGATGCCGCCGACGGTGACGGACAGTTCCGGGCCTTCGCTCTCCGCACGGGCCGCGGCGGCCAGCGGAGCGAGCGGCGCTTCCACGACGATCGCCTTGGATCCGCTGTCCCGCAGCAGGAATGCCACCTCGGGTGCGGTGAGGCGGAAGTTGACCGGGACAGCGATCGCACCGAGGGCGTTGGCGGCGAGCACGGTCTCGAGATATTCGGGACGGTTCAGCATCAGGACGACGACCCGGTCGCCGAAACCGACGCCGCGCCGCGCGAGGGCGTCGGCGAGCCGCTCGACCCGCTCGTGCAACTCCGCCCACGTGATCGACCGGCCCTGGAACCGCAGCGCAGTGCGGTCCGGGATCATCAGGGCGTGCCGCGCGACGTGGTTGTTCCAGTTGTTGCGGCGCAGGCGCTGGGTCTCGGCGAGGGCTGACGCGGTGACCATGAGGATTCCTCTCGGGACGTGACGGGGGGTGCCGACGGGACGCGATCCCGGTTCTCGATGTGAGGCACATTACAGGCATCGGCCGCATTCGGCCAGCACTTTGTTAATGGCGATTCTCGTCGTATCGGCCAGGAGCAGCCCGGGTGGACGCAGGCATCACATTCTACTTATTGCCATGAATATTACTGGCGCCCAGGGGTAGAACAGAGATTCCCGGCACGGACCCGACGATCGGCCGGCCGGGTAACCGGGCCGGGAAGTGTACGAGGTGTCGTCAGGAGAATCGCGGTGGGCGCTTCTCGAGCATGGCCATGGCCGCCTCGGCGAAGTCCGCCGAGGCGAGCAGTTCCGTCTGGCCGCTCTTCTCCCGGGCCAGCGCGTCGTCGAGCTGGCCGAGTGTCGCTGCGGCGAGGGCCCGCTTGGTCAGCTCGAAGGCGCGCCGCGGCATGGTCGCCGTCCGGGCCGCCACGGCGTCGACGTGCGCGGCGAACTCCGCGTCGGGCAGAGTGCGCGCGACGAGGCCGAACCGGTCGGCGTCCGCGGCCGAGACCCGCTCGCCGAGCAACGCCATCTCCGCGGCCCGCGCACGTCCGACAGCGGCAGGAACGAGCAGGCTCGCTGCGCCGTCGGGCATCAGCCCCATGTTCACGAACGACAGCAGGAAGTAGGCGCTCTCCGTGGCGTAGGTGAGGTCCGCCGCGACAGCCATCGACACACCCACCCCCGCGGCCGGGCCGTTGACGGCGGCGATCACCGGCACCGGAACCGTCGCGAGGGATCGGATCACCGCGTTCGCGGCGTCCATGACCTCGGACGGGTCGGCCGGGTTCGTCGCCGCCGCAGCGATATCGGCTCCGGTACAGAACGCGGTCCCCTCGCCGGTGAGGACGACGGTGCGCACCCGGGGATCGGCACCGGCCCCGTCCAGCGCGGCGCCGAGCGCCCGCATGGTCGGCAGGTCCACGGCGTTCATCCGCTTCGGCCGGTCGATGGTCAGACGCAGGATGCCGTCGGCGAGTTCCGACCGCAGCCCCGCGACGGTCGGCGTACTCATGCCCGGACCCCCTGTCCGACGAATCCGCGGAGCCGGTCCTCGATGATCGACTCCGCCTCGGTCACCATGCGGTCGACGAGTTCGGCCACGGTCGGGATGTCGTCGATCAGGCCCTGGCTCTGCCCGGCCGTCCAGATGCCCGCCTCGAGATCGCCGTCCTCGAACACCTTCCGGCCACGCGCGCCGGCGACGAGGTGCGCGATGTCGCCGAACTCGGCTCCGCGCGATTCGATCTCGACGACCTCCGCGCTGATCGAGTTCGCCGCCACGCGGGCGGTGTTGTGGAGGGTGCGGAAGATGAGCCTGGTGTCGCGTTCGGTGTTGGCGACGATCTGTTCCTTGACCGCGTGTGCGACGGGCGACTCGACGGTGCACATGAACCGGGTCCCCATGTTGACCCCGTCCGCGCCCAGGGCGAGCGCGGCGACGAGACCGCGCGCGTCGGCGATGCCGCCCGAGGCGATCACCGGGATCTGCAGTTGCCGAGTGGCCGCGGGGATCAGGACGAGGCCGGGCACGTCGTCCTCGCCGGGATGACCGGCGCACTCGAACCCGTCGATGCTGACGGCGTCGACGCCGACCCGTTCCGCCTTGAGCGCGTGCCGCACGCTCGTGCACTTGTGGACGACCTTGACGCCGGCGTCCTTCAGGTGGGGCAGATGGTCGACCGGGTTGGAGCCGGCCGTCTCGACGATCTTGATGCCCGACTCGATGATGGCCTGCCGGTACTCGGCGTACGGCGGCGGGGTGATCGACGGCAGGATCGTCAGATTGACGCCGAAGGGCTTGTCGGTGAGCTCGCGGGTCCGGGCGATCTCCTTCACGAGGTCCTCGGGCGTCGGCTGGGTGAGCGCGGTCAGGAATCCCAGGGCGCCGGATTCGGCCACGGCGGCGACGAGCTCGGCGCGACCGACCCACATCATCCCGCCCTGGACGATGGGGTGCTCGACCCCGAATGCCTCGGTGAATCGGGTTCTCACTGGACCTCCTCGGATCCTGGACCTGCGCCGCGACGCGCAGGGGACGGACACGTCCGGCACAGCGCCGGATATCGCGATGACTTCAAGAATTCTCGTTAACTTTCGCGGTGTGCGGTCTTGTTTGTCAAGGGCTCTCCGCAGGCTTTTCCGCAGGGCGGCCCGACGGAATTCGCCGCCGCGGATATGGTGCTGGGCGCTAACGTTTGCGATAGGCTGCCGGGATCACGCCCGGCATGGATGGAGGTACGGTGGCGGAGCAGACCCGGACCGGTTCGCGGGCGACGCGGACACGGTCGACCGCCCGCACGTCGACCGAGGCGGCACCGGCTCCGCGACGGCGGCCGAAGGACCGCAAGGCCCAGATCGCTGCGGTCGCCGCGGAAGCGTTCAGCGAACGGGGTTACCACGGCGTCGGGATCGACGAGATCGCCGCCGCGGTCGGCATTTCCGGCCCCGCCCTCTATCGGCACTTCCCCAACAAGTACGCGCTGTTCCGGGACGCCGCGCTGAGCCTGGGCACGACGCTCGGCACGGCCGTCGCCGAGGCGGACGAAGACGCGGTGGACGATCCCGCCGAGCGGCTCGACCGGCTGCTGCTCGCCGCGATCCGCACCACCGTCGAGTGCCGCCGCACCGCCGGGCTCTACCGGTGGGAGAACCGCTATCTGACGGCCGAGGACCGGAGCGAGGTCCGCAGCGTGATCTGGGGCGTCAACCGCCGCGTCGGCGCCGCCCTGGCCGCACTGCGCCCGGACCTGCCGGAGCCGGACAACGTGTTGCTCAGCGCCGCCATGCTCAGCGTCGTCGGCAGCATCACCGCCCATCGGGCGCCGCTGTCCAACCGCCGGATCGAGCGGTTGCTGCTGGACGCGTGCCGGTCGGTGGCCGCGGTCCGGCTCGAGGTGGCCGGCCCGTCGCGCGCCGCGGCCGTCCGGCCCCCCGGCCTCGCCGTCGCCAACAAACGCGAGGTGCTGCTGCACGAGGCGATCCTGCTGTTCCACGCCCGCGGGTACCACGACGTGAGCATCGAGGAGATCGGCGCCGCGGCCGGCATCAACGCCTCCGGGGTCTACCGGCACTTCGCGAGCAAGTCCGACCTGCTCGCCGCGGCCTTCCACCGGGCCGCGGACCGGCTCTCCGTCGCCGTGAACACCGCGCTGGCCGACTCCACGTCTCCGGCCGAGGCGCTGCGCGCCCTCACCGACGTGTACGTCCGGTTGTCCTTCGCCCAGAGCGAGCTGATGTCGGTGTACTTCACGGAGATCGGCAGCCTGCCCGCCGCGCACCGCACCGACCTGCGCAACATCCAGCGGCTCAACGTCGAGGAGTGGGCCCGTCTACTCGCCGACGTACGGCCGGGCCTGTCCGCGGTCGAGTGCCGATTCCTGGTCCATGCCGCGCTGAACCTCGTGCTCGACATAGGCCGGCTGATGCACTTCGAACCCACCCCGTCCAACGAGAGCCGGGTGCAGCAACTGATGCTGGTCACCCTCCTCGGCAACAGCGCCCCGCGGGAGGCGAACTCGTGACGCACACGGCCACCGCGGCGGTGCTGCGCGACTACGGGACGACGCCGCGGGCGGAGCCGATCGAGTTGCCGCCGCTGCGGCCCGACGAGGTCCTCGTCCGGATCGGTGGCGTCGGCATCTGCCACACCGATCTCACCGCCGCCGCCGGCGGGGTCCCGATCCCGCTGCCGGCCGTCCTCGGACACGAGGGTGCGGGCACCGTCGTCGAGATCGGCCCCGACGTCACCGATCTCGCCGTCGGCGACCCGGTGGTGCTCGGATTCGACTCGTGCCGCACGTGCCGCAACTGCGCGCGCGGCCGCCCGGCCTACTGCACCCGCTTCGCCCCGCTCAACTACGGCGGCCGTCGCCCGGACGGCTCGACCACCCTGTGCGACGCGTCGGGGGTTCCCCTGCACGGGAACTGGTTCGGACAGTCGTCGTTCGCGTCCCTCGCGATCGCCACCGAACGCAACGCCGTGCGCCTGCCGGACGACGTTCCGCTCGCCCCGGCCGGACCGCTGGGCTGCGGGTTGCAGACCGGTGCCGGAGCGGTGCTGCGGGTCCTGCGGCCCGAACCCGGCTCGTCGATCGCCGTGTTCGGTCTCGGCGCGGTCGGCATGGCCGCCGTCATGGCCGCCCGGATCGCCGGGTGCGGCACCGTCGTCGGCGTCGACCCGAACCCGCGGCGGCACGCGCTCGCCCGCGAGCTCGGTGCGACGGAGACACTGAACCCCGACGAGCACCCCGACCCCGGCCGGCGGATCCGCGAGATCACCGGTGGGGGCGTCGATCACGCCGTCGAAGCCGTCGGTACCGAAGCGGTGATCCGGCAGGCACTGGCCTCGCTCACGATCCCCGGAACCTGTGCCACGCTGGGACTGCGCGCCAGCCGGAATCCGGTCACCGTCGACCAGACGCATCTGCTCAACGGGCGCACCCTCACCGGGGTGATCGAGGGGGACGCCGACCCGCACGTGTTCCTCCCCGAACTCGTCCGCCTGTGGCAGCAGGGCTCGTTCCCGGTGGAGAAACTGATCCGCACCTTCCCGTTCGAACGATTCGACGAGGCGCTCGCCGCCGTCCGGGCCGGCGACGTCGTCAAGGCCGTACTCACCTTCGACCCTCAGGAGTGACCATGACCGTGGCCGACGAACTGGCCGCACTGCGCAGCCGGACCGACGTGATCTCACCGCGCGAACTCGACGCCCTGTGGGCGCGTCTGGAGCCCGCCCGCCTCGACGATCTCGTCGGATACCGCTGGCGCGGATTCAGTTTCGACACCGGCCACCGGACCCACACCCTCCTCGGCCGGGCCCGGTGGTACGGCAAGCAGTTCGCCGCCGCCGACGACGTGCAGCCGCTGCTGTGCTACAACGCGAACGGGGAACTCTTCTCCGACGTCGACACCGGGCGCGGCGAGGCGAGCCTGTGGGAGATCCGCTTCCGCGGCGAGGTCACCGCCACGATGGTCTACGACGGCATGCCCGTGTTCGACCACTTCAAGAAGGCCGACGACGACACGCTCGTCGGGGTCATGAACGGCAAGGGCAAGCTCGTCTTCGACGCGGGCGAGCACTACTGGTTCGGCCTCGAACGCGACGTCGCGCTGTAGCCCCGATGCCGTTGGCAGCGGCCGAATGTCACATTCCTTCGGTCTGATCGAAGGAATGTGACATTCGGCCCTCACCACCACCACCACCGCCACCCGGGGTGCGGGTCAGCTGCGAGGTGCGATCCGGTCCAGGTGGGCCAGCAACCGGGCCACCGCGTCGTCGAACTGCACCTCGGTCTGCGCGATCACCTCGGCGCGGTCCCCCCTGCGGAACGCGTCGATCAGCCGGGCGTGCGACGCGACAGCGAGCCGGCCCCATTCCGGGTCCGCCGCGTAGAGCCGGTACGGGGTGTAGCGCGCCGCACTGTAGAGAAACCAGGCGAGCTTCGGGCTGGCCGCGATCCGGTTCAGGTCCCGGTGGAACTCGAACTCCGCGTCGGCGATCCGCTGCGCCTCTCCGGACTCGACGGCCAGGCACAGCGCATCGTTCAGGGCGCTCAACCGCTCGAGGTCCGCGGGTTCCGCGGAGCGCAGCGCGCGCAGGGCCAGCTCCACCGCGATCTGCTTCTGCAGCCAGAAGATGTCGGCCACGTCGCCCCGGTCGAGCGGCGAGACGACGTAGCCGCGGTTGGGTACCGACTGCACCAAGCCCTCGCCGCGCAGCGTCAGCAGCGCCTCCCGGACCGGGGTGACGCTGACCCCGAGTTCGGCGGCGGTCTCGTCGAGCCGCACGAAGTCGCCGGGCCGCAGCGCTCCGGAGATGATGAGCCCGCGCAGGTGGGTCGCGACCTCCTCGGAGAGCTGGGGCCGTCGCCGCAGCCCGCGCGACGCTCGGGTCGGTGCCGTCATCGGTCTACAGCCCGTAGCTCTTGCCGATGATGTCGCGCTGGATCTCGTTGGTGCCGCCGAAGATCGTCGACACGATCGTCCTGCGCACGTGGTGTTCCATGTCGAACTCGGTGGCGTACCCGTAGCCGCCCATCATCTGCATGCCTTCGAGGGCGGTCTTCTTCGCGACCTCGGTGGCCTTGAGCTTGACCATGGACGCCTCGCGCGGGAACAGCTTGCCCGGGTTGGCGTCGACGAGGCGCGCGACGCGGTACACCAGCAGCCGGGTGGCCTCGATCTCGGTGGCCAGGTCCGCGACCCGGTGGCGGATCGCCTGGAACGTGCCGACCGGGCGGCCGAACTGCTTGCGTTCGGTGACGAACTGCAGGGCGTCGTCGAAGGCGCGCTGCGCGGTGCCGAGCATCATCGCGGCCAGGATGAGCCGCTCGGTGTTCAGTCCGGCCATCAGCTGGGTCCAGCCGTTGCCGACCTCGCCGACGACGGCGTCCTCCGGCAGGTGCACGTCGGTGAGGTAGAGGTCGTTGACCTCCTTGCCGCCCATCGTGTCGATGCCGCTGATCTTCAGGCCCGGCGTGCCGGCCGGCAGATGGAACATGGTCAGGCCCTGGTGCTTGGCGCCGCTGCGGTCGGTGCGGGCGACGAGCAGGATGTTGTCGGCGAAGTGCGCGTTGGAGCACCAGGTCTTCTGGCCGTTGATCAGCCAACCGTCGTCGACCTTCTCGGCGCGGCAGGTCAGGGCGCCGACGTCGGAACCGGCCTCGGGCTCGGACATGGAAATGGACTGGGACCGGCCCTCGACGATGCCGCCGAGCACGGTCTCCTTCTGCGCTTGCGTGCCGAACTTCTCGTAGGCGGCGCCGGTGATGAGGGTGGGGCCGATGCCGCCGATGGGGGCCATGCCACGCGTGGTCTGCTCGAGCAGGATGCACAGGTCGACCGTGCTGCCGGCGGATCCACCAAACTCCTCGGGGACGGTCACGCCGAGCCAGCCGAGGGCGGCCATCTTCTGGTACAGCTCCTGGCTGTGACTGTGCGTGCCGTGGTCGGTGAGGGCGTCGCGCTGGGCGCGGGTGCCTACCTCCCGGCGGCAGAAGTCGGCGACGGCAGCCGCGAAGTCCTGCTGCTCCGGGGTGAGCTCGGCGAGGTTGGTGTGCATGGGATCGGCCTCCTGGCCTGGACAAGTAGTGGGGGGTTGTCGACGCCGGGCGCGCCGCCTAGTGTGAGATCCACGACAGTGAATCACATCAAATATATTTGATGCGACCCAGTGAAGGAAGCGTCACTCCATGACCCAGGACCTCAGCACCACCGACACGCCGTCGCCCGTTCCCCCGTCCGCCACCTTCGCCAGCCTCGACCCGCGCGACGGTTCCGTCCTCGCCGAGTACCCGATCGCCGACGCCACCGACGTGGCCGCCGCCGTCGACCGCGCCCGGTCGGCCGCCCGCTGGTGGGCCACCCAGGGCTTCCGCGGCCGCCGGGACTGGCTGCTCGAGTTCAAGAAGGCCGTCGCCGCCGACGCCGAGTCCCTCGCGGCCCTCGTCTCCGCCGAGACCGGCAAGCCGCGCGGCGACGCCTTCCTCGAGGTGATGCTCGCGATCGAGCACCTCGACTGGGCCGCCCGCAACGCCAGGAAGGTGCTGCGCCCGCGCAGGGTGCCGTCCGGCCTGGCCAGCGCCAACCAGCAAGCCACCCTCGAGTACCAGCCGCTCGGCGTCATCGGCGTCATCGGGCCGTGGAACTACCCGGTCTACACCCCGATGGGTTCGATCTCCTACGCCCTCGCCGCCGGCAACGCCGTCGTGTTCAAGCCGTCCGAACTGACCCCGGGCGTGGGCAGGTGGCTCGAGCAGAAGTGGAACGCGCTCGCTCCCACGCAGCCGGTGTTCCAGGTGATCACCGGCCTCGGCGAGACCGGTGCGGCACTCGCCCGCTCCGGTGTCGACAAGATCGCCTTCACCGGCTCCGGCGCGACCGCCCGCAAGGTCATGGCCGTGTGCGCCGAGACCCTCACCCCGCTCGTCGCCGAGTGCGGCGGCAAGGACGCGATGATCGTCGCCGAGGACGCCGACCTCGACAAGGCCGTGGAGATGGCCGCGTTCGGCGCGTTCGGGAATGCGGGCCAGACCTGCGCCGGCGTCGAACGCATCTACGTCGTCGAGCCGGTCTACCGGCAGTTCCTCGACAAGCTCACCGCCACTATCGAGCGGGTGCGCCCCGGCGGCACCGACGATGCCAGCTACGGCCCGATGACGCTGCCCCGGCAGATCGACGTCGTGCGCGGCCAGATCGACGACGCGCTCGATCACGGCGCCGAGGCCGTCGTCGGCGGCCGCGAGTCGGTGCACGACCGCTACGTCGATCCGGTGATCCTCACCGACGTGCCGGAGCGGTCCTCCGCGGTGTGCGAGGAGACCTTCGGCCCGACGGTGGTGGTCAACAAGGTGCGCGATCTCGACGAGGCCGTCGAGCGCGCCAACGCCACCGACTACGGCCTCGGCGCGTCGGTCTTCACCGAGGACCGCTCCCGCGGCCGCAAGATCGCCGACCGATTGCGCACCGGCATGGTGTCGGTGAACTCGGTGCTCGGCTTCGCCGGCATCCCCTCGCTGCCGTTCGGCGGCATCGGCGAATCCGGGTTCGGCCGTATCCACGGCGCCGACGGCCTGCGCGAATTCAGCCGGCCCAAGTCGGTGACCGTCGAGAGGTTCCGGGCCCCGCTGAACCTGCTCACGCTCGAGCGCACCGCGCGGGACATGAAGATCGCCGCGTGGATGCTCAAGACCCGGCACGGGCGGTGACACCGATGACGTCGACCTCCCCCGACCGCACCCAGGAACGCACGCGCGGCGCGTCCGTCGCCGCCCGCCCCGACGCCCGGACGGAGAAGGCCACGACCTTCCCGGCGCCGAACCGGGACCCGCACGCCGGGCTCGGCCGGTTCGGCTGGCTGAAGGTGATCGAGGGCCTGGACCCGGTGACCCACCATCAGGACATCCTGCGGATCACCGCGGGCTACGAGTTCCCGTGGGACTACCAGCGGTCGCTCGAGTTCGCGCTGTTCCGTACCTACTGCGTGCCGAGCATCTCCGCGCTGCTGGCCCGCACCGGCGAGTTCGAGCACCGCCCGCAGAAACGCTACGACGACACCGCGATCCTGATGTCCGAGCTCGTCGAGCACGGCTACGACTCCGATCGGGGCCGCGAGTCGCTGCGCAACGTCAACCGGATGCACGGCAGGTACTCGATCGACAACGACGACATGCTCTACGTGCTCTCGACGTTCGTCTACGACCCGATCGACTGGATCGACCGCTACGGCTGGCGGCGGCTGCACCCGCACGAGCGCCTCGCGTCGTTCCACTTCTACCGGCAGGTGGGAATCCGGATGGGCATCAAGGACATTCCGGAGTCCTACCAGGAGTTCCAGCGGTTCAAGCTGGACTACGAGGACGAGCACTTCACGTACAGCGACGACAACCACCGCATCGGCACCTACACCCTGCGGCTGTTCCAGTCGTGGTATCCGAAAGCGCTCGCACCCGCCGTCGCCACCGCGGTGTACGCGCTGATCGACGAGCGGATGGCCGCGGCGTTCGGGTTCCCGCAGGGCTCTGCGCGGGTCCGGGCGGTCGCGGAGGCCGCGCTGCGCGCCCGGTCCGCGGTGGTGCGCCGGCTGCCCAAGCGACGGCTCTCGCGGGCGGCGAGCAACCCCAACAACCGCACCTATCCGGGGTATCCGGAGGGCTACCGCCCCCGGGATCTCGGCGTGGGGTACTGATCCGGGGGGGAGGGGAGGGCGCCGGCCCGCCCGCCCGGGAGGGGCGGCGGGCCGGCGTGCGTCACCCGGCGGGCACCTCGGCGACGTGCTCGACAGGACGCCGGTTCGCCGCCGGCAGGGCGAGCGCGGCGACGAACACCACCACCGCGCACGCGGCGCACACCAGGTAGGCGATCGAGAATCCCGCCGTGGTGATGCCCCCGTTCGACAGATGCGCCGCGAGAACGGTCGCGACCACCGCGCTGCACACGGTGCTGCCCGTGGTGCGCAGCAGCACGTTGACACCGTTCGCCGCGGCGGTCTGCTCCAGCGGGACCGCACCCATGATGAGCACCGGCAGCGTGCAGTACACGAGGGTGGTGCCGATGGCGGCGACGCCGAGCGCCACCACCACCGACCACAGCGGCTTGTCCGGCACCGCATGCAGCGAGTATCCGCACAGCAGGAACAGTGCGCCGGCCAGCATGGGGACCTTCGTTCCCCACCGGTCGGACAGCCGCGCCGCGACGAGGGAGAACGACATCATCGCGAAGCTCGCCGGCAGCTGGCACAGGGCCGCGAGCAGGATCGGCAGCCCGTAACCGGCGCCGCGGTCCGGGTCGGCCTGCAGCAGCTGCGTGGTGATGAGGGTGTTGCCGTAGAACGCGAACCCGACCAGCAGGGCGGCCAGGTGCGGCATCAGGACGGTGCGCCGCGCCGAGACCCGCAGATCCACGAGCGGGTTGCGGTTGCGCAACTGCTGCAAGCCCCACAGTCCGAACAGGACCACGGCGGCGGCGAACATCGACAGCACGGCCGGGCTGGTCCAGCCCCAGGTGCTGCCCTGTGTGATCGGGACGAGCAGGCTCACCAGCGCGGCGGTCAGGCCGACCGCGCCGACGCCGTCGAACCGGCCGCCGGTGCGGGTGCGGGACTCCCTGATGAACACCGCGGCCGCGGTCATCACCGCCGCTCCGATCGCGGTGGTGACCCAGAACAGCACGTGCCAGTCCGCGAACTGGACGATGGCCGCGGCGAACGGGATGCCCAGGGCGGTGCCCAGCCCGAGCGTGGAGCTGAGCAGGGCGATTGCCCGTCCGATCCGTTCCCTGGGCAGTTCCTCGCGCAGGATCGACATGCCGATCGGGATGATCGCGGCGCCCGCGCCCTGCAGGCCGCGGGCGGTGATGAGCACCGCGATGTTCGAACTGATCGCGCACAGCAGCGACCCGACGGTCATCAGGACCAGGGCGACGAGCAGCATGCGCTTCTTGCCGATCATGTCGGCGAGCCGCCCGAAGATCGGGGTCATCACGGCCCCGACGAGCAGCGTGGTCGTCACCAGCCACGACACGGCCGTGGTGTCGGCACCCGTCAGGGCCGGCATGCTCGGCAGCAGCGGCACCATGACCGTCTGCATGATGGCCTGGAAGATCGCCCCGACCGCGAGGATCGGGAAGACGAAACGCGACGGCCGGGGCGCGACGGCCGTTCCCGACCCGCCGGCGGACGCCGCGGCGAGGGGCCGGGCCGGGCGGGACCCGCGCAGCCGGAGGGGGTGGGTGGACACGTACGCCATCGGTCCTCCTCCGCGTGGGGTGAATAATTGTTTACTAGGCTAAGTGAATAGCCGTTTACCCCGCAACAGAGGTGACCCGCGTCTCACCCCGACCGTCTGTCACTCCGCCCCGTCGAGCAGCTCCTGCACCAGCGGCGCGTACCGCGCCACCACGTCCGGCACCGAACCGGTGGCCCGCTCCCCCAGCATCCGGCGCCGCATGATCGCCAGCCCCATCACCATCGACATCGCCAGCTCCGCGCGCAGCCGCGCGTCCGGACCGGGCAACCGCGCGGCGAGCGCGTCGATCATCTGCTTGGAGTAGTTCTCCCGGAGCGTGCGGTTGCTCTCCTCGCTCGCCCCGCTCATGAACAGGATGTTCATCGAGAGCGGCTTGTACGGCTCGAGCGGCCGGGCCAGCATCGAGACCATCCGCTCCCCCAGCTCCCCGAGCGGGCCGTCGAACAGCACCCGCGCCGCCTCCTGGAAGTCGACCAGGGCGTCGAACAGCTGCTCCTTGGAGCCGAAGTACTTGATGATCAGCGGCGCGCTGACCCCGGCGTCCTCGGCGATGTCCTTGAGGGTGATCTCGCGGTACGGGCGCGTCGCGAACGCCATGCCCGCCGCGTCGAGGATCCGGCGGCGCGTCTGCTCCCCGGTGCGCCTCGGCGCCGTCACAGTGTGCGTCGACCCGAGAGCGCCCGGCCGAGGGTCAGCTCGTCGGCGAACTCGAGGTCGCCGCCCATGGGCAGACCGGACGCCAGCCGCGTCACCGTCAGGCCGGGGAAGTCCCGCAGCATCCGCACGAGGTACGTCGCGGTGGCCTCGCCCTCCGTGTTGGGGTCCGTCGCGATGATCACCTCGGTGACGTCGACGCCGTCCTCCTGGTTGCCGATGCGGGTGAGCAGCTCGCGGATCCGCAGCTGGTCCGGCCCGATGCCGCTGAGCGGATCGAGCGCGCCGCCGAGCACGTGGTAGCGGCCCCGGAACTCGCGGGTGCGCTCGATGGCCTGCACGTCCTTCGGCTCCTCGACCACACAGATCTGGGTGCGGTCCCGGCGCGGATCGGAACAGATCCGGCAACGCTCCTGATCCGACACCGTGCCGCACATCTCGCAGAACCGGACGCCGTCGCGCACCTGCTGCAGGGCCGCCTGCAGCCGGTCGATCTCCGGCGGCTCGAGCGACAACAGGTGGAACGCGATGCGCTGGGCGCTCTTCGGACCGATGCCCGGCAGCTTGCCGAGCTCGTCGATCAGGTCCTGGACCGGTCCCTCGTACACGTGACTCCTCTAGAAGCCGGGCAGGCCGGGGATGCCGCCGCCCAGCCCGCCGGCCAGTGGGCCGAGCTTCTCGGAGGCGATCTCCTGCGCCTTCGCCGACGCGTCGGCGATCGCGCCGATCACCAGGTCCTGCAGCGTCTCCACGTCCTCGGGATCCACGACCTTCGGGTCGATGTGCAGGCCGACGACCTCGCCGGTCCCCTTCACCGTCGCCGTCACCAGGCCGCCACCGGCCTGGCCGGTCACCTCCGCCTGCGCCATCTCCGCCTGGGCGGCCATCAGCTGCTGCTGCATCTGCTGCGCCTGTGCCAGGAGCTGCTGCATGTCGGGCATTCCACCGGGTTCCAAGGCATGTCCTTTCGCGGGATTTCGCAACCGGGATTTCGCAACTCAGGGTAGTCCGTCCCCGGTACCGTGACGGCATGCGCGTGCGTGGACTGTCCCGCCGGATCACCGTCGCCGCCACCTGCGTGCTGGCCCTGTCCCTGCCGGGACTGCCCGCGACCGCGAACCAGGACCTGCCGCTGGCCGGGCGCACCGTCTTCCTCGATCCCGGCCACAACGGCGCCAACGACGCGAGCATCGCCACCCAGGTGCCCACCGGCCGCGGCGGCACCAAGACCTGCCAGACCACCGGCACCAGCACCGACTCCGGCTACGCGGAGCACACCTTCAACTGGGACGTGGCCACGCTCGTGCGCGCCGAACTCGAGCGGCTCGGCGCGCACGTGCTGCTCAGCCGGCCCGACGACACGTCCGTCGCCGCCTGCGTGGACCGTCGCGCCGAGGAGGCCAACGCCTCCGGCGCGGACGTCGTGGTCAGCCTGCACGCCGACGGCGGGCCGGCCGACGGCCACGGCTTCCACGTCAACTACTCGGCGCCCCCGCTCAACGAGGTGCAGGCCGGCCCGTCCGTCGCCCTCGCCACCGCCGTGCGCGACGCCCTCGTCGACGCGGGCCTGACCCCGTCCACCTACCTCGGCACCGACGGCCTGCTCGGCCGCGACGATCTGACCGGGCTCAACCTGGCCCGACGGCCGTCCGTGCTGGTCGAGTTCGGCAACATGCGCAACGCGGCGGACGCCGCGACGATGACCGGCCCCGAAGGGCGGCAGCGCTACGCCACCGCCGTCGTCGCCGGGATCGTCGCGTTCGCCGGCGAACCGGCCGAGGCTCTCTAGTCCAGCTCGCGCTTCAGGTTCGCCAGCACCTGCTCCTGGATCTTGCGCAGCCCGAGCGGCGCGAAGGTCTTCTCGAAGAAGCCGCCGATGCCACCCGCGCCCTTCCACTCCGTCAACGTCACCACGGTCGAACCGGTGCCGTTGGGCACCACGCTCCACGTGGTCACCAGGGACGAGTTCGCGTCCCGCTCGGTGATCGTGCTACCCGACACCGCCACTCGCGCCTCGACGTCGCGGGCCCGCTTCTTCGTCGCCTGCAGGATCCAGTGCACGACCGTGCCGTCGCCGCGGCCACCCGAGAGCACCCGGTAGTCGCGGTACTGCTCGGTGAGGATGCGCGGACGCACCGACTCGTAGTCCGCGAGGGCCTCGAGCACCCGCTCCGGCGCTGCGGCGAGCTGAATCGAACTGCTGGCGCTTACCTGTCCCACTGTTCCTCCTGCGTCTCGTGGGCCGCTCACGTCGCGGCCGTCACCGAGTCCCATCCTGCCTGCTGCATCGTCGCGCCCGGCCGGGCCCGCGGGGCTATTGTGAAGATCGCCACCGGCGCGTCGCCCCAGGGAGTCGTATGCAGAAGCCGAAGTCAGTCGTAGCCCCGAGCGGAGAATCCGCCCACCGGGCCGGTGTCGAGCGCCTGTTGCGCTCCTACCGCGCCATCCCAGCCGACGCCCCTGTGCGCCTGGCGAAGAAGACCTCCAACCTGTTCCGGGCCCGGGCCCGGGTGAACGCGCCGGGCCTAGACGTGTCCGGCCTCGGCGGGGTCGTCTCCGTCGACCCCGCCGCGCGCACCGCCGACGTCGCCGGCATGTGCACCTACGAGGATCTGGTCGACGCGACGCTGCCCCACGGCCTCGCGCCCCTCGTGGTGCCGCAGCTGAAGACGATCACCCTCGGCGGGGCGGTCACCGGGCTCGGCATCGAGTCGACCTCCTTCCGCAACGGCCTGCCGCACGAGTCGGTCCTCGAGATGGACATTCTCACCGGGGCCGGCGAGATCGTCACCGCCACTCCCGACGGCGAGCACGCGGACCTGTTCCACGGCTTCCCCAACTCCTACGGCACCCTCGGATACGCGACGCGCCTGCGCATCGAGCTCGAGCCGGTGAAACCATACGTGGCGCTTCGGCACCTGCGGTTCGACTCGCTCGACGAGATGCAGTCCGCCCTCGACCGCATCGCCACCGAACGGGTGCACGCCGGGGTGCCGGTCGACTATCTCGACGGGGTGATGTTCTCCGCGACCGAGTCCTACCTGACCGTCGGCACGCAGACCGACGCACCCGGCCCGGTCAGCGACTACACCGGCGAACACATCTACTACCGCTCCATCCAGCACGCGTCCGTCAACCATCCCAGGACCGACCGTCTCACCATCCGGGACTACCTGTGGCGGTGGGACACCGACTGGTTCTGGTGCTCGCGCGCCTTCGGCGCCCAGAACCCCCGGATCCGGCGGCTGTGGCCGAAGCACCTGCTCCGCAGCAGCTTCTACTGGAAGCTGATCGCCCTCGACCACCGCTACGGCATCGCCGACCGCATCGAGCAGCGCAAGGGCAACCTGCCGCGCGAACGCGTCGTGCAGGACATCGAGGTGCCGATCGAGCGAACCGCGGAGTTCCTGCGCTGGTTCCTCGACGAGATACCGATCGATCCGGTATGGTTGTGCCCCTTGCGGTTACGCGAGAACGGCCCCGCAGCGGGCGATGTCCAGCGCCCGTGGCCCCTGTACCCGCTCGAGCCGAAGCGCACCTACGTCAACATCGGCTTCTGGTCGTCGGTCCCGACCGTTCCCGGCGAGATCGAAGGCGCGGCGAACCGTCGCATCGAACACAAGGTAGCCGAGCTCGACGGACACAAATCGCTGTACTCCGACTCGTACTATTCGCGCGCGGAGTTCGAGCAGCTCTACTACGGCGGCGGGGACTATCCCGCCCTGAAGAAGCGGTACGATCCCGAATCCCGTTTGCTGGACCTCTTCTCGAAGGCGGTGCACAACAGATGACCACGTTGCGAGAACCACGCACGAACGACGGCCGGCTCACCCTCGCCCAGATCCTCGAGACCGTGACCGGCGGCGAGCTGCCGGTGCGGTTCACCGCGTACGACGGCTCCAGCGCCGGCCCCACGGACGCCCCGTACGGCCTGCGGTTGACCTCGACGCGCGGCACGACCTACCTGGCGACGGCCCCCGGCGACCTCGGGATGGCACGCGCCTACGTCTCCGGCGACCTCGAGGCCGAGGGCGTCCACCCCGGCAACCCGTACGAGCTCCTGAAGGCCCTGGGCGACCTGCACTTCCAGCGCCCGCCGGCGATGACGCTCGCTCAGATCGCGCGCTCGCTGGGCTTGGAGACACTCAAGCCCATCGCGCCGCCCCCGCAGGAGCACCTGCCACGCTGGCGCCGGTTCGCCGAGGGCCTGCGGCACTCGCGCAGCCGCGACGCCGAGGTGATCCACCACCACTACGACGTCTCCAACGCGTTCTACGAGCGCGTCCTCGGGCCCTCCATGACGTACACGTGTGCCCTGTTCGACTCGGAGACGCAGAGCCTCGAGGACGCGCAGGAGAACAAGTACCGCCTCGTCTTCGAGAAGCTGCGGCTGCAGCCCGGGGACCGGCTTCTCGACATCGGCTGCGGCTGGGGCGGGATGGTCCGGTACGCGGCGCGGCACGGGGTCAAGGCGCTCGGCGTCACCCTGTCGCGTGAGCAGGCCGAGTGGGCGCAGAAGGCCATCGTCGAGGAGGGGCTCACCGACCTCGCCGAGGTCCGCTTCTCCGACTACCGCGACGTGCCCGAGACCGGCTTCGACGCGATCTCGTCGATCGGACTGACCGAGCACATCGGCGTGCAGAACTACCCGGCGTACTTCCGGCGGCTGCACGACAAGCTGCGCGAGGGTGGGCTGCTGCTCAACCACTGCATCACCCGCCCGGCCAACCGCGGTCCCGTGAAGGCCGGGGGCTTCATCGACCGGTACGTCTTCCCCGACGGCGAGCTCACCGGCTCGGGCCGCATCATCACCGAGGTCCAGGACGTGGGCTTCGAGGTGCTGCACGAGGAGAATCTGCGCCAGCACTACGCGCTGACCCTGAAGGGCTGGTGCGAGAACCTCGTCGCCGACTGGGACGCCTGCGTCGCCGAGGTCGGCGAGGGCACCGCCCGCGTCTGGGGCCTGTACATGGCCGGCTCCCGCCTCGGCTTCGAACGCAACGTCGTTCAGCTGCACCACGTCCTGGCCGTCAAGCTGGGACCGGACCAGGAGCCGAACGTCCCGCTGCGCCCCTGGTGGGTGGCCTAGGCGGCTCCGCCGCCGTGGTGTCCTTTCGGATCTCAGGCGGTCCGAAAGGACACCACGCAGCTCGGGCATCTCGGTGCTTTCGTCCGCACCCACCCCATCCGCTCCAGCACGGTCGCGATCTCCGCCGCAACCTCGCACGGCGTGCGGTCGACCTCCTGGAATCCGTATACGAGCCGGGCCCTCCCGGCGAGTTCCGCCGCGTTGTCACGACGACGATCCCGGAACGCGACCTCCCGCATCGCGTGCACCCGCCGGCCGTCCAGTCGGACGATCAACTGCCGGCCTGCGACGTCGTACACGCAGTCCTCGTACAGCGTTCGACCGTCGACCGATACCGGACCCTGCCGGTGCGCGCTCGGCAGGGCGTGCGCGACCTCCACGTCGTCGGCGAAGGCGGCCTCGAGCACCGACTGGACACCGTCGGCGAGCAGTGTCACCGCCGAGTCCAACGCCTTGACGTAGCGGTAGGGCCGCCGTTGTTGCATCCGCTTTCGGATCTCCGACAGACGAATGCCACCGTTCGTGACGGTGGCGATCAACGAGGCGTAGCCGTCGGCTGCGGTGGGCGCCGCGGTTGCGAGATCCAGAGCCGTATCGGCCCGCGAGGTACGCGGCGGGTTGGTGTCGACGCCGATGTACGCATGCGCCTTGGACCGATGCACGATCACGCCCGGGTGCAACGGGGCGCCGTGGTTCGGCACGGGTACCGTGCCGGATCGGACCCTGGTGGGCGCTTGCCCTTTCGTGGACAGGCCCCGCGGAACCGTGATGTGCACGGGCCGGATCGGATCGAGCGGAATCATGCCCCACTCCTCGGCGGCGGTGTGATGGCTGAGGATCGTCGCGCCGCCCCCGAACAACACGGCCGCCATGAGAATCATGTCGCGGCTCAACGGCCCGTTCGTGACGGCGTACACGCCCCGGAGTACCCACTGCCACCTCCCCGCCTCGAGATGGCGACGGATCCGTGAACGTGGGTACCCGTGCGGGGTGAGCTGCGCCTGCGTGACCAGGCCGAACTGACGATCGAGAAGCGCCTGGAACTCGGCGGGCAGAGGCGGCGTGACCATGCCCGTAATCTTCGGACACCGGAACGACCACAGCCTGCGGCGAAAGATGTATTCGGCGCAGGCTGTGGATAAATCGTGAGGGTGGGGACAAACCTTCGTGGTGTCCTTTCGGACCGCGTCAGGTCCGAAAGGACACCACGGCGCGTCAGCGCAGGGACGCCGGCGGGGTGAAGCGCTCGCCGTACTTGGCGGCGAGTTCCTCGGCGCGCTTGACGAAGCCCTCCTTACCACCCGGGTAGCCGGCGATGTACTGGGCGACGCCACCGGTCCAGGCCGGGAAGCCGATGCCGAGGATCGAGCCGATGTTGGCGTCGGCGGTGGTACGGAGCACGCCCTCGTCGAAGCACTTCTGGGTCTCGATGGCCTCGATGAACAGCATCCGCTCGATCAGATCCTGGATCGGGATGTCGGTGGGTGCGCTGCTGAACTTCTCGCGCAGGCCCGGCCAGATGCGGGTGCGCTTGCCGTCGGCGTACTCGTAGAAGCCGCCGCCACCGGCGCGGCCAGGACGGCCCTCGTCGACGAGGAAGTCGACGACGGTGGTCGAATCATCCTGCGGCACCTTCAGACCCGACGCCTCGGCGGCAGCCTCGGTCTCCTTGCGGATCTTCTGCATCAGCGTCAGGTTCAGCTCGTCCGACAGCTGCAGCGGCGGAGCCGGGTAGCCGGCCTGCGAACCGGCCTGCTCGATCGTGGCCGGCTCGATGCCCTCGCCGACCATGCGGATCGCCTCGTTGACGAACGTGCCGATGACGCGGGAGGTGAAGAATCCCCGCGAGTCGTTGACGACGATCGGGGTCTTGCGGATCTGCTGGGCGAGATCGAACGCCTTGGCCAGCGTCGCGTCGGAGGTCTTCTCGCCGGCGATGATCTCGAGCAGCGGCATCTTGTCGACCGGCGAGAAGAAGTGCAGGCCGATGAAGTCCTCCTGCCGCTTCACTCCCTCGGCGAGGCCGGTGATCGGCAGGGTCGAGGTGTTCGACCCGAGCACCGCGTCCGGCGCGACGACGTCCTCGATCTCCTGGAACACCTTGTGCTTGAGCCCGGTGTTCTCGAACACGGCCTCGATGACCAGGTCCGCGCCGGCCAGGTCGGCGGCGTCGGCCGTCGGCGTGATGCGGGCGAGCAGCGCCGCGGACTTCTCCTCCGTGGTCTTGCCGCGGGCGAGCGCCTTGGCCTCGAGGCCCTCCGAGTAGGCCTTGCCCTTCTGCGCCGACTCGATCGCGACGTCCTTGAGGATCACGTCCATACCGGCCTTGGCGCACACGTAGGCGATGCCCGCGCCCATCATGCCGGCGCCGAGCACGGCGACCTTCCGGAAGGTGGTCTTCGGGAACGGCGTACCGTCGGCCTGCTTGGGGCGCGACGCCCCGGAGTTGATGGCCTGCATGTCGAAGAAGAACGCCTGGATCATGTTCTTCGCGACCTGGCCGGTGACCAGCTCGGTGAAGTAGCGGCCCTCGATCTTCGACGCGTTGTCGAAGTCGACCTGCGCGCCCTCGACGGCGGCGGCCATGATGGCCCGCGGGGCGGGCATCGGGGCGCCCTTGAGCTGCTTGCGCAGGTTCGCGGGGAACGCCGGCAGGTTCGCCGCGAACGACGGCGACGCGGGGGTGCCGCCGGGGATCTTGAAGCCCTTCTTGTCCCAGGGCTGCACGCCGCCTTCGGGATTGGCCTCGATCCATGCCTTCGCGGCGGGCACGAGCTCCTCGATCGAGCCGACGACCTCGTCGATCAGGCCGAGTTCCTTGGCCTTGACCGGGTTGTACTTGTTGCCCTGCAGCAGCACCTGCATCAGCGCGGTCTGGATGCCGAGCATGCGCACGGTGCGGGTGACGCCACCGCCGCCGGGCAGCAGGCCGAGGCTGGCCTCGGGCAGACCGATCTGCACGCCCTTGACGTCGGCCGCGATGCGGTGATGGGTGGCCAGGGCGATCTCGAGACCCCCGCCGAGGGCCGCGCCGTTGATCGCGGCGACGACGGGCTTGCCGAGGGTTTCGAGCCGGCGCAGGTCCGCCTTGATGCCCTCGACCTCGTCGAAGATCCGCTGCGCGTCCTCGGGGCCGACCTTGATCATGTTCTTCAGGTCGCCGCCGGCGAAGAAGGTCTTCTTCGCGGAGGTGATCACGACACCGGTGATGTCGTCCTTCTCGGCGACCAGGCGGTCGACGGTGGCCTTCATCGACGCCTTGTAGAGCTCGTTCATGGTGTTCGCGCCCTGGTTCGGGTCGTCGAGGGTCAGCACCACGATGCCGTCGGCGTCGCGCTCCCAGCCGATCATGTTGTTCTCAGTCACTGTGAATTCCCCAGTCCCTTCAGAAGTTTCAGACACGCTCGATGATCGTGGCCACGCCCATGCCGCCACCGATGCAGAGGGTGACGAGGGCGCGGCGGGCACCGCGGCGCTCGAGCTCGTCGACCATCGTTCCCGTGATCATGGCGCCGGTGGCGCCGAGCGGGTGCCCCATCGCGATGGCGCCGCCGTTGACGTTGAGCTTCTCGTCCGGGATCTTCAGGTCCTTCTGGAACTTGAGCACGACCGACGCGAACGCCTCGTTGATCTCGAACAGGTCGATGTCGTCCACGGTCAGGCCGGCAGCGGCGAGGGCCTTGTGCGCAGCCGGGGTGGGGCCGGTGAGCATGATCGTCGAGTCCGCACCCGAGGTGGCGGTAGCGACGATGCGGGCCCGCGGGGTCAGGCCCATGTCCTTGCCGGCCTGCTCGGAGCCGACGAGCACCAGCGCGGCGCCGTCGACGATGCCGGAGCTGTTGCCGCCGTGGTGGACGTGGTCGATCTTCTCGACGAAGTGGAACTTCTGCAGCGCGACGGCGTCGAAACCGCCCATCTCGCCGACCATCGCGAACGACGGCTGCAACCCGGCCAGGCCGGCGAGGGTGGTGTCGGGACGCATGTGTTCGTCGTGGTCGAGGACGGTCAGGCCGTTCTGGTCCTTGACCGGCACCACGGACTTGGCGAAGTACCCGCCGGACCACGCCGCCGCGGCCAGCTGCTGCGAACGCAGCGCGTACGCGTCGACGTCCTCGCGGCTGAAGCCTTCCATGGTGGCGATCAGGTCGGCGCTCACACCCTGCGGCACGAAGTAGGTGTCGTAGTTGGTGGCCGGGTCCAGGGCCCACGGGCCGCCGTCCGAGCCCATCGGCACCCGCGACATCGACTCGACGCCACCGGCGACGACGAGCTCGTCCCAGCCGGAGCGGACCTTCTGCGCGGCCATGTTCACGGCCTCGAGGCCGGAGGCGCAGAAACGGTTGATCTGCACGCCGCCCACGGTGTCGGGCATGCCCGCCGCGGTGACGGCGGTGCGGGCGATGTCGGCACCCTGGTCGCCCACCGGTCCGACGACGCCGAGGATCAGGTCCGAGATGCGGTTCTCGTCCAGGTCCGGGAACCGCACGCGCAGTTCGTCGATCAGGCCGGTGACCAGGGAAATCGGCTTGACCGAATGCAGCGACCCGGTCTTCTTGCCGCGGCCGCGCGGAGTTCGGATGGCTTCGTAGATGAATGCCTCGGAGGTCACAGTGCAGGGTTCCTTCCCGTGCTTTGCGGATGCGAGGGGCGGCGGCTCGTGACAGCCGTCACGCCCGACCTCGTTCACCCTAGGAGCCGGGGCGCCCCGGACTGAAGGACCGAACCGAGCGGAGTCCGTGACCGAACCGAGCGGACGTTCACGCCCCGAGGCCGGCCTCGCGGGCCCGCACGATCGCGGTCGACCGGTCGGCCGCGCCGAGCTTGCCGAGCACGTTCGACACGTGGTTGCGCACCGTTTTCGGACTCAGCACCAGCCGGCGGGCGATGGTCGCGTTGTCGTGCCCGCGCGCCATCAGGTCCAGCACCTCGCGTTCGCGATCGGTGAGTTCCGGGAACACCGCCGGCGCCAGGGTGCGGGAGGCGGCCATCGCCCCGATGGCCTTGGCGGCGACGGCGGCACCAACGATGACCTCGCCGTCCGCGACGGCCCGGATCGCCCGCTCGACACCCGACGGGTCGGCACCCTTGACGAGGTAGCCGCGCGCCCCGGCACGCACCGAGGCGACGAGCGACTCCTCGTCCTCGTGCATCGTCACCACCAGCACCCGCAGCTCGGGGAACCGCCCGAGCAGCTGCCGGGTCGCCTCGATGCCCGAGCCGTCCCCCAGTTCGAGGTCCATGAGCACGACGTCGACGTCCGCGGTGATCACCTCGAGCGCCTCGGCGACCGAACTGGCCTGGGCCACCACCTCGATGCCGTCGAGGGTGCCCAGCAGCGCGACGAGCCCGAGCCGGAACACCGGATGGTCGTCGACGACGGCGACGGCGATCGCCGCGGGGGCGTTCACGACGGCCCCCACGGGAGGTCCGCCGTGACGACGGTGCCGTGCGGCTGCGCCGCGGCGATCTCGACGGTGCCGCCGACGTCCTCGGCGCGTTCGCGCATGCTGTGCGTCCCCACTCCCCGTCGCGCGTTCCGGTCCAGCCCGCGTCCCGCGTCGCGTACCTCGAGGGTGAGCCGGTCCGCCGCCGCCCGCACGAGCACCCGGCACCCGTCGGCGCCGCTGTGCCGCCGCGCGTTGGCGACCGCCTCGGCGGCGATGCCGTACGCCGCCGCGACGACCGCACCGCCCCGGCCCGGTGGCACGTCGGCGTCCACGTCGACGCGGAATCCACTGCGCGAGTGGACCGCCGACATCTCCTCCAGCGCGGCGGCGAGACCCAGCTCGTCCAGGACGGGCGGCAGCAGCCCCCGGGAGAGCTCGCGCACGCCCTCGACCTGGTGGTCGAGTTCGCGCAGCAGCGAGTCGATCAGCGGAGCGGCGCCGGCGGAGTCGCTGTCGATGAGGTTGCGGGCACCCTGGAGCCCGAGCCGGATGCCGGCGAGGGACGGACCGAGCCCGTCGTGCAGTTCCCGGCGGATGGTGCGGCGCTCGGCGAGCCGGGCCTCGGTGAGCCGATCGCGCGCCGCGTCGAGTTCCTCCGAGGACCGCAGCACCACGAGGCCGGCCTCCACCACGGAGGCGAGTTCGCCGAGCGCGCGGAAGCTGCGGGGCCCCAGCGTCTCACCGGGCGGGGCGGTCACCTCGAGCCGGCCGTCGCGCAGGACGACCTGCTCGGTGGGCCCGGTGGGGGTGCCCCATCGGGCGAGCGCCTCGTCGCCGCGGCGCACCGTCACCGACTCGAGGCGCAGCGCCACACCGACTCCGGCGGCGAGGTCCTCGAGCAGCTGCCGCGGCGTCTGCGCCCCCGCGAAGTGCCGGCCGAGCCGGCGCACCGCGCTCGCCGGGTCGTCGCCCTCGCCGTAGACGAGGGTGTGCACGCGCCGGGTCAGCCAGGCCCGCACCGGTTGCACGGCCAGGGCCACCGCGACCGCGGCGATGGCCTGGGCGACGACGGATCCGTCCGTCGGCAGGATCAGGGCGACGGTGGCGGTCACGGCGAGGTAGCCGGTGGCGAGTACCGCGACGAGGCTGCCGGCGACGGCTGCGCGGCTGACCGCGAGGTCGAGCCCCCACAGCCGTTGCCGCAGCACCACCACGAGGATCGCGACCGGGTAGAACGCCTGCGTGGCCAGGTGCAGCAGCGGCGTGAGCATCCACGGCAGGCCGGGCACCGCCAGCGGGATGTAGGACACCGCCATCAGGGCGGTGCCGAGCGCGAGCCAGCCCAGGCCGATGCGATCGGAGACCGGGCCGCACCGCCACCGGTAGGTGATGTCCGCAGCGGCGAGCAGGCCGAGCGTGACGACGGGCAGCACGAGCCAGCCGACGGCGGTGCCGGTGAAGGTCCGGGCCCAGAAGAACCACGCGGTGACCACGGCACCGGCGAGCACGCCGAGGCGGGCGCGCCGGTCGAGCGGCGTGTCGCGGACCAGCCAGGGCACCACCAGGAACAGCGCCAGGGTGCCGGGGATCCACGCGGTGCTCTGCAGCGGCGCGAGGACCCCGGCGAACGGCAGTCCGGGCCGCACCTCCGCGAGCTTCGTCCAGGCGTAGCTCAGGGCCGAGAGCCCGACGCCGATCGAGGCGAGCGACAGCAGGATCGGCACCGGATGCACCCGGCGCGCCAGCACCACGCCGGCGACGGTGCCGTACACCGCGGCACCCACGGCGTCGACGAGGAAGAACAGCTGATCGGAGTCGAGGTCCGGGCGGGCGGTGGCGAAGACCACGAGGGCGGCGACGGCCAGGCTCCCCGAGAGCACGGCGACGACGGCGGCGGGCACCGGTGCGCCACCGGTGCCCGCCGCCGTCTCGGATGCGTCCGCAACAGCCATGGTGCGGTGAGTATGCCCCGCGGCCGGTTCCGTCGCGCGGCAGCCTATCGGCGCGCCCGGTCGGAGACGGCGAATCCGATGCCGGCGACGAGCACCCACACAGGACCGACGAAGCCGGCCATGTATTGCAGCGGGGAGATCCCGAGCAGCGCGGTGAGGCCGCCGAGCACCACGCTCGCCCAGCCCAGCCACCGCGGCGTCGCGCCGTGGCGCAGCGACGCGGCCGCCACCGCCAGGCCGCTGACCCCCGCGCCGACCCACAGCCACGGGATCGTGCCGACCCAGTGCGCGCCGACGACGGCGAACTCGGCGACCATCTGTCCCGGCTCGCTCAGCCCGAACAGCAGCTCGGTGTCCAGGCCGGCGCCGAGCAGTCCGGCGGTCGCCGTGAGCAGCAGACCGAACGCCGCGACCGACGGCAGCAGGCTGTCCTCGGGCAGGGCGATCCGCAGGCGGCGCTGCAGGCCGGCGGCGAAGATCAGCAGCAGCACCGTCGACACCATGAGCGACAGGTGCATCACGAGCAGTGGGGTTCGTTCGTCCGCGAACGCCTCGGCGATCGCGGGCGCGTTGCCGGCCGTGGATTCGTCGTAGGCGGCGCCCATACCCATGCTCGCCTGGATGGCGACGACCCCGGCGAGGCCGGCGACGGCCCCCGACCATGCCCAGGCGCTCGACGACGCGCGCCGTGCGGCCGTGCGTCCGTCCTCCGTCACGCTCACTGTGCTCATCGGTTCGGTGTCCCTCCCGTCGTACCGGCGCGCTCTGCGCCTGACGGAGAGGCTGCTGCGCCCGGCGTCCCGATCGCCAGGGACACCCGTCCCGTCCCGGTGGGAATTCTGCCGGCGGGATGCCGGACCGGTCCTCGCGCGCGTCGGTGCTTGTCGCGCGCGTGAGGACGCGCGCGACAAGCACCAGACCGCGCGAGAGCGACTGCACCGCAGGGGAATCAGTAGACGAGGACGGCGAACAGCGTGCTGAGCACGAGCCCCGCCATCACCGGCAGGAAGCACTTGCGGGCCAGGTCGAGGACGGGGACACGGGCGAATCCCGCCACGGCGACGAGCGACGACCATGCGACGATCACCCCGCCGCCCGACCAGATGTTGCCCATCTGTCCGATCGCGGCGAGGGTCGACGGATCCATCCCGACCGCCGGGCCCAGCGCGCCGGACAGCGAACCGGTCAGCGGCAGACCGCTGAAGCCGGACCCGTCCAGGCCGGCCACCACGCCGATGAGCAGGATGCCGAACGACGTGACGAACGGGTTCTGCGGCAGGTGCGACTGTGCCGCGTTGACGAGATCGAACAGGATTCCCGGACCCGTCTCGCCGTCCGCGTAGCCGAGGATGGCACCGGAGAAGTCGGGGTTGCCGATGAGGAAGAAGCCGGCGATCGGCAGCACGACGCCCATCGCCTTGAAGGCGAACACCAGACCGTCGACGAGGTGCTCGGAGGTGGTCTCGAGGAAGCCGCCCCTGTCGTTGGACGCGGCGGCCGCGAACAGGATGAGCGCCGCGATTCCGCCCACGATGGCCGCGGCGTCCCCACCCTGCAGGGGCGGTACCACCTGGGTGAACTTGCCCAGCAGCAGATACACGATGAAGGCGAGGTAGGCGAGCGGAACGAGCATCGCGAACGCCTTCGCGGTGCCCCTGCTCTCGGCGAGTTCGTAGCTGCCGGGGTCGCGCTCGGCGACGATCACGGCCGTCGCCGCGCTCGCGGCACCGTCGGGGCCACCGGCGGGGCCGCCGCCCACGGGCTCGGGCTGCACCGGCTGCCGGCTCGGGGCGGATCCACCGCCGGCCGGGCCGTCGACGCCGCGGTCGGCCTCGGCCTCCCACTCGACGAGCAGGTCCGGCGACGGCGCCCGCCACGTCCGGCGCTGCGCGACGAACGTGATCGCCAGCGCGGTCACGCCGACGACGAGCGACAGCACGAGCGACTTGTCCGCCACGGCATCGACGTCGGCACCGGCCGCCGTGGCGGAGATGCCCGGTGCGACCTTGATGATGTAGTCCGACGACAGGGCCATGCCCTGGCCACAGATGGCGATGACCATGCCGACCGACAGCGGCGACAGGCCGGCCCGGATGGCGACGGGGATCAGCACGGCACCGACGAGCGGGACGGCCGGGGTGGGCCAGAAGAACAGGGAGATCACGTACGTCACGACGGCCAGCACGACGAAGCTGCTGGTGCCGGTGCGCATGACCCTGCGGAACGGCGCGACCATCAGCCGGTCGGCGCCGAGTTGCCGCAGCGCGCCGAGCATCGCGGTCACCAGCGCGATGATCAGGAAGATGTTGAACAGCTCCTTCGCGGCCACGAGGCTGGCGTTGAAGATCGAGGACAGTCCGGTGACGATGCTGCCGGAGAACACGAAGGCGGTCAGGAACGTTCCGATGACTGCGGGAACCACGATGTTCTTCCGCAGGGCCATGGTGGCCAGAATGACGACGATGCCGGCCACGTAGACCCAGTGGGCGGCTGTGAGTTGTACGTCCAATTCGAGTCCTAAGTCAGGAGCAGAACGAGTGAGGGGCTGTGTTCGTGGAACTTTCCGCGCTCGTTCATGCCTGGTCAACGCAAACCTTGCACAGTGCCCCGAACTGTAGATGTGCAGTGTGTTCCTGTTTTGCGTTTCCGTGTCCTCCGGTAGCGCGATCGTGAACAATTGCTACGAACTTGTGTCTTCCGCCGTTTCCGCCGGGCGAACCCCGAATCCTTGGGCAGGGTGCACACTCCGGGCGCGTCCGCCTGTGCTGTTTACGAATTCGACGCCGATGCGGCGGCACCGGGCGCGGTGAGACAGTGAGGCCACGGCCCCCGCCGTATCGCTCGCGAGCCACAGGAGACAGATGACCACCCGTACTGCCGCGCCGATTCCGGCCCCGGCACACGCCGATTCCGGAACCCCGCTCGCGCTGTCCGCCCTGCTGGCAGGAACCCTGGTCGGCACGATCAGCAACAACGTCGTGAATGTCCCGTTGGCGGAGATCCTGTCGGATTTCGGCACATCGCTGGAGAGCGGGGTGCTCGTCGTCGCCGGTTTCCTGTTGACGTTCGCGGCGTCGATGCCGCTGGCCGGCTGGATCGGTGATCGCTTCGGCCGACGGCGCGTGTACTGCGGCGCGCTCCTGGCGACGGCGGTGTGCTCGGCCGGCGCCGCGACGGCCCCCAACCTGGCGGTGCTCGTCGCGTGGCGCTCGCTGGGCGGTGTCGCCGCCGCCGCGTTCGCGCCCGCCGTGATGGGCCTGATCGCGTGGTTGTTCGGGCCCGAGCGGCGGGCGCGGGCCGTCGGGGCCTGGGCGGCGGTCAACGGTGCCGGTCAGGCCCTCGGACCCTCGATGGGCGGCCTGATCGCCGACCACTGGGGGTGGCGCTGGGTGTTCGTCCCGCTCGTGCCGGTGGCGCTGATCGGCTTCGCGGGGACCCTGCGCTGGATTCCCGCGTTCGAGGGCCGGCGCATGCGCCTCGACGGCCCGGGCGCGGCCGCGTTGACGCTCGGCGCCGCGGTGCTGGTGCTCGGGCTGACGCTGGTCCCGCAGCCCGGCGTGGCGCTGCCCGTCGCCCTCGCGCTGATCGGGGGCGCGGCCGTCGTGCTCGTGTGGTTCGTGCTGCACTGCCTGCGCACGCAGGTGCCGTTCGTGGACGTCCGCCTCGTGGCCGAACCGCGGTTCGCCCGCAGCGCGATCGCGGCGTTCGGTCAGATGTTCTGCCTCGGTGCGACCCTGCTCGCGGTGCCGCTGTACCTGACCGGCGGGGGGGTGTCCACAGCCCTGGCGGGGACGATCCTGTTCGCGCTGCCCGCCGTGATGGTCGTCCTGGCCCCGATCGTGGGCCGCACGACCGACAGGCTGGGCGCCCGGAGGGTGCTGCGGGCGGGACTGGCGGTGCTGATCGTCGCCCAGTCGGCTCTGGCCGCCGTCCTGACGACCGCGGCGACGAACCACTGGGCCGTCGTCGCGGTGCTCGCGGTCACCGGGGTGGGCATCGCGCTCGTACAGACCCCGGCCGCGGCCGGGTCGACGCGCTCGCCCGCCGGAGCCCAGGGCACCGGGTTGGGGTTGTTCAACCTGATCCGTTTCGGCGGATCGGCGGTCGGCGCCGCGTGGGTGGCCATCGCGGTGGAATCGTGGTCGTACCCCGTGCTGTTCGTCGTGTGCGCCGTCGTCGTCGCGGCCGGCCTGGCCGCATCCTTCCTCGGCCGCGATCCCGAACTGGCAGGCGCGTGAACGTTGTTCAGCGGTAGTTGATCTCGCGGTCCACGGCGGTGTGGACCTGGTCCAGCAGCTCGAGGCGGATCGCGAGCCACGCCGTGAACTGGTTCTCCGGCAGGCGCACGTCCATCGACAGCGCACGGGAGATGCGATCGAGCTTGGACAGCATCGTGTTCCGGTGCACGTTGAGCTCCCGCGCCGCCGCGTTGACGTTGCCACCCGCACTCAGATACGCGACGAGCGTGTCGTGCAGGTCGGTTCCGGCGCGGATCGGGCCGAGCACGTCGCGGACCAGGCGGCGGCTGCGGTCGGTCTCGGCGACGAGTTCGAGCACGCCGTAGCCGCGCAGGTCGCGGTAGGAGACGGCGCCGGACAAGCCCAACCGCTGCCCGATTCCCAGGGCGACCCGGGCCTGACGATAGCTCTCCCGGATCTCGTCCGCGCCGACGGCGGGCGCGCCGTGCGCGACCGGCACCGGCCGGCCGCGCCGGTCCTCCAGGTCCAGGGCCATGGCCTCGGCATACTTCTCGATCTCCGCCTCGACGTCGCGCCGGTCGTGCGACCGGAGCGAACGGACGACGACGAGGACGTCCCCGATCACGGTGACGTAGGACCGCACCGCCGGGTGCGGCAGCACGCTCGCCGCGTACCGCGCGAGCCGCAGCAGGCTCCCCGAGCCCTCGACGCCCGCACCACCGGCGTCCGGGGCGTGCCCGGCCGCGACGAACACCGCGAACGTCGAGGTCAGATCGATGTCGTGATACCCGGCCCGCGCCTGCATGTCGTGCTGGCTGGTGAAGCTGCCGTGCACGAGCGCCTGCACGAAGTCCCCGCGGGCGCGTTCCTCCGCTTCGTCGACACTGCGCTGCCGCAACATCTCCGAGCCGATGATCGCCGTCGCCTGTTCGGTGACGACCGCGTGCTGAGCCAGTTCGTGCGGCCCCGGGCCGGGACCGGCGGCGAGCACCGCGACCCAGCCCTCGAACCGCTTGCCCAGGCGGATGGGGCTGGCGGTGCACGTCCAGCGCCCCGAATCGCCGGACAGTTCCACCACCTGCGTGTCGTGGCCGTGCCCGGATCCGCTCGTGGTCTCCGCGTCCTGCCGTTGGGTCAGCGCCCGCGGAAGCCGGTCGGAGACGAGATCCGTGGTCGCGGAGTCCAGGCCGTGGACCGCGACGACGTGCCCGCGCGCGTCGAGCGCGACGGCGGGATGGTGCGCCAGGGCCGAGACCTCGCGGATGAGCAGGGTCATGCCCGCGCCCCGGTGCAGCAGCCCCGCCAGGGTGGTGTGGACGTGCGACGAGTAGCGCATCACGTGCACCTCCTGCGTCAGGGCACGCTCGGCCAGGAGGCGGTTGAGCGCCGCGAAGCCGATCGGGAAGCTCAGCTCGAGGACGACGAGTCCCGCGGGCAGCGGCGACTCCGCGGTCGTCACGGGCAGCGAGCCGTCCACGACGAGGGCGGCGGCGCCGCGCGCGGCCAACGCCGCGACGGCGTGCACGTTGCCGGCGAGCGCCTCCGGACGGGCGTACACGGCGACGGCATCGAGGTCGTCGAATCGGCCCATGACCTCGCTGAACGGCAGCGCCCAGGTGAGGGCGCGGTCGAGGGCGGTGTGCCCGGACGCGATGCGCGCCCCGGTCATCAGCGACTCGTCGAGCAGACCCCGGACGGTCAGGCGCGGGCTCGGTTCCATGTCGACCTGCTTTCTGCGAGCGGGACGCCGGCGCGAGGGCCGACATGCACCTTTTTCATCAAGTACCAGAGTCGAAGGTCCGCAGGCGATGTGCAACTTGTACACGAATTGTGTCGGGTACGGGTGATTCTGACCGTCCCTCCGTGGCCGCATCCCTGTTAGAAATAGCCCACTGGCGAAAACGCATCCCCACCGGCCGGACCCCTCGCTTCCCGCTCCGCCAGGCCGGTACTCCCGCAGACCGAAAGTGGAGACCCATGCATCGAATTCATCGCATCACCCTCGACGACGCGCTCCCCCTCCTCGCCGCCGGCCGCGCGAAGGCGGAGGAGATCGGCGTCAAGCAGACCCTGTGCGTCTGCGACGAGAGCGCCAACGTCATCGCCCTGCACCGCCTCCCCGGTGCGCGGCTGACGGGTGTCGAGATCGCGATGGCCAAGGCGTTCACCGCGGCGGGCCACGAACGCGCCACGCACCTGTTCAACGAACCGCCCAACGGGCCGGCCCTGCCCGGCAACGAGGCCTTCGGCATCAGCCACATGCTGCCGGGCAAGTTCGCGATCTTCGTCGGCGGCTTCCCGCTGGTGTTCGACGGCCAGATCGTCGGGGCCGTCGGCATCAGCGGCGGAAACGGCGAGCAGGACAAGGCCGTCGGCGCGGCGATGCTCGCGGAGTTCGAGGCGATCACCGCGTCGGTGGCGCACTGACTGTGCACTTCGACCCCCGCCGGCGCCGCATTCCGGTCAGTGTGGCCGTGGCCGCACCCCGACGCCGGCACTAGTTTCGAAACCGACCGGAACAGGCTTTCACTCAGCCGATTTCGATCGTTCTCCGCAACGTCGCGGATCAACCCCAGCCCGACCGCACGACACAGCGTGAAAGGGAAACCACCATGACCGAACTGCTCGGACGCGACGAGTTCCGCGCCGCACTCGAGAACGCGATCAAGGGCCGCGAGGCCAAGGACGCCTCGTTCAGCAAGGCCTGGGCCGAGGGCAAGCTCGAGAAGCACCACTTCGCCCGGTGGGCCGAGAACCACTACCACTACGTGGGCCCGTTCGCGGACTACCTCGCGAACATCTACGCCAACACGCCCGACACGTTCACCGACGCCAAGGACTTCACCCTGCAGAACATGTACGAGGAGGAGCTGGCCGACATCCGGCACACCGACCTGCTCATCAAGTTCGCCGAGGCGTGCGGCACCACCCGCGAGCGCGTCGAGGACCCGAACAACATGAACGCCGTCACCCGCGGCCTGCAGGCGTGGTGCTACGCGGTCTCGCAGCGGGAGCACTTCGTGGTCGCCACCGCGGCCCTGGTCGTCGGTCTCGAGTCGCAGGTGCCGAGCATCTACAAGAAGCAGATCGTGCCGCTGCGCGAGGTGTACGGGTTCACCGAGGACGAGATCGAGTTCTTCGACCTGCACATCACCTCGGACGTCGTCCACGGCGAACGCGGGTACCAGATCGTGCTGGACTGCGCCGACACCCCGCAGTTGCAGCAGCGCTGCCTGCAGCTCGTGCGCTGGGGCGCGGAGATGCGCTTCTCGTACACCAAGGGCCTGTACGACACGTACGTCGCTCCCGACCTCGAGCTGGCTTCGGCCTGACCGACGTGACCGGACCGCGGGAGGGTCCACCGCACGGCCCTCCCGCACCGGTCCCGGCGGCCATCCCCGATCGAAGGAGAATCATGTCCACCGACGCCGCGTCGGCCCCGCCCGGGTCGACTCGCGACAGGGTCGCCGTCGCCACCGTCAAGGAGCTGACCCGCCGGCGCAAGCTGCGCGTCGAGGTCGACGGCGTCGGCATCGCGTTGTTCCACGCGAACGACCGGGTGTACGCGTTCGCCGACCTGTGCATCCACCAGGACCGCTCGCTCGCCAAGGGCACCCTGTTGCACGGGCGGGTCATCTGCCCCGGCCACCAGTGGCGGTTCGACCTCGAAACCGGCTACGAGGAGGACCAGGATCTCTGCCAGCCGACCTATCCCGTGACCGTCGAGGGCGACACCGTCTATCTCGATCCGGCCCCGCGCCGTGTCGTTCCCGGCTCGCAAGAGGAGAGTTCGTCATGACCGTACGCACCGTTGTCACCGTCGGCGCCGGCCAGGTCGCCGCGGTCGCCGCACGCACGTTGCGCCGCCGCGGATTCGACGGCCGCATCGTCCTGCTCGGCGACGAACCGCACGCGCCCTATCAGCGGCCGCCACTGTCGAAGGAGTTCCTCGCCGGCCGGGAACCCGTCGGCTCTCTGACCCTGATCACACCGAAGTTGCTGGCCGACAACGATATCGACATCCGAACCGGGGTCACGGTACGGCGCGTCGACACCGCCTCGCGCAGCGTGGAATTCGACGGTGGGTCCGTCGCCGCCGACGCGGTGATCCTCGCGACCGGGGGGCGCCCGCGCACGATCCCCACGTCCGGGACGCGCCCCGATCTCGTGCACTACCTGCGGACGCTCGACGACGCCGTCGCCCTCGCTCCGCGGCTCACCCCCGGTGCGCGCCTGGTCGTCGTCGGCGGCGGATTCGTCGGTCTCGAGATCGCCGCAACGGCACGCGGTCTCGGTGTCGACGTGGTCGTCCTCGAATACGCCGACGCCCTGCTGGGTTCCGTCCTGGGCGCCACAGTCGGCGGGTTCTGCGCCGATCTGCACCGCCGCAACGGCGTCGATCTGCGCACCGGCGTCGGCGTGGACTCCGTCGCGACCTCCGAGGCCGGGGTGCGGGTCCGCACCACGACCGGCGACACGATCGAGGCCGACGTGGTCGTGGTCGGCATCGGCATCACGCCGAACGTCGACGTGGCCGCCGCGAGCGGACTCCACACCGACAACGGCATCGTCGTCGACGCCGTGGGCCGCACCGCCGTACCCGGAATCCACGCCGCCGGCGACGTCGCGAACCGCTTCTCCGACCGCGCCGGCCGCCACGTCCGGGTGGAGCACTTCGACAACGCCAACCGGCAGGCCGCGGTCGTCGCGGACACGATCGTCGGTCGCACCTCGCTCGCCGACGACGCACACTGGTTCTGGTCGGACCAGTACGACACGAACATCCAGTTCACCGGAACACCCTCCGGGACGACGGAACTCGTCGTTCGCGGCGACGCCCACTCGGGGGAGTTCACTGTCTTCTATCTCGCCGGCGACATGCTCACCGCAGCGTTCGCCATGGACCGCGGCGAGGACATCATGGCCGCCCGCGAACTCGTCGGCCGGACGGTCGGCGCGCACCAGCTCGCCGACGCGGACGTGGACCTGTGGGAACTGGGCGAACAGGTGGTGAGCTGAGGTGGCCGTGACAGGACTGAACTTCATCGACGGTGCGTGGGTGCCGGCCGTCTCCGGCGCCACCTTCGAACGACGCAACCCCGCCGATTCCGCCGACCTGATCGGAACATTCCCCGATTCCGACGCCACCGACGTGCGCATCGCCGTCGACGCACTCGACAAGGCGGCCCCCGAATGGGCCGCCACCCCACCGGAGCGCCGTGCCGCTGTCCTGGAGGCCGCCGCCCGGCACCTCGAGGAGCGACGGGAATCGCTCGTCGGGGAACTGGTCCGCGAGGAGGGCAAGACGCGCGCTGAGGCCACCGTCGAGGTGAGCCGCACCCCCATGAACCTGCGCTTCTACGCGGGCGAGGCGCTGCGCGCGACCGGCGCGACGTACCCGGCCGCCGGCCGCACCATGATCTACACCGTCCGCGAACCCATCGGCATCGTCGGGGCCATCACCCCCTGGAACTTTCCGCTGAACATCCCGTCCCGCAAGCTCGGGCCGGCGATCGCCGCGGGAGATCCGATGCTGTTCAAGCCGTCCGAGATCACCCCGCTCATGGGGCAGCGACTGGTCGAGGCGCTGCTCGCCGGCGGACTGCCCCCGGCGGCGATCGCGCTGGTGCAGGGCGGCGGGCGGGCCGGAGCCGCGGTGGTCGCCGACGAACGCGTCGCGGCCGTCACCTTCACCGGATCGACGAAGGTGGGCCGGGCCATCCATCGTGGCGTCGGCCCGGACCGGCGGGTACAGCTCGAGATGGGCGGCAAGAACCCCGTCGTCGTCCTCACCGACGCCGACCTCGACGCCGCCGCCGCGTTGATCGTCAAGGGCGCTTTCGGGCTCTCCGGGCAGGCCTGCACCGGCACCAGCCGGGTCGTCGCGATCGACGACGTCCACGACGCCCTGCTCGAGCGGGTCGTCGCCCGCGCCGAGGCCCTCACCGTCGGACCGGGCCTGCAGGCGGGGGCGTCGATGGGTCCGCTCGCCAGCCGCGGCCAGCTGGACAAGTTCCTCGAGTACGTCGCCGTCGGACAGGACGAAGGGGCCCGTCTGGTGTGCGGCGGAACCCGCTGCGACGACACCGGATTCGGAGACGGGTTCTTCGTGCGCCCGACGGTGTTCGCCGACACCGCGCCGGGCATGCGCATTCTGACCGAGGAGATCTTCGGTCCGGTGCTGGCGTTCCAGCGGGCGTCGTCGTTCGACGAGGCCGTCACGCTGGCCAACGACACGGCGTTCGGCCTGAGCGCGGCGATCGTCACGCGCGATCTCGATCGGGCCGGGCAGTTCGTCGCCCGTTCCCGCACCGGCCTGGTCAAGGTGAACCAGCCGACGAACGGCATGGCGATGAACGCTCCGTTCGGTGGGTACAAGGCGTCGAGCACCCAGACGTTCAAGGAACAGGCCGGGCCGACGCTGATGCAGTTCTACCAATCCGAGAAGACCGTCTACATCGACCCCGTCGCCTGACCGCCCGCGGTCGGAACAGACCCCAATGCCTGGAGGATGACCATGGAGTTCAAGAGAGTGGCCCGTTCCGGGCAGGTACCGGAGGGCATCGTGCGCCGCTTCTACGCCGGCGACTACGAGTTCGCGATCTCGCGGCTGGACGGGAAGGCCTACGCGACATCCAACTACTGCTCACACCTGGACTGCCTGCTCTCGTCCGGCAAGCTCGTGCAGGATGGCATCGGATGCTCCTGCCACGGAAGCGCTTTCGATCTCGCAACCGGTGAACCCATCTGCCCTCCCGCCACGGAGCCGATCAAGACCTATCCCGTCGAGGAGCGGGACGGCGAGATCTTCGTCGGCATCGATCCCGCCGAGCCGCCGGAGGGCCCGCGCCGGCGCCGGCTCCGGCAGGCATGACAGCGCGGCGGGTCCGTCCGGCGACGTTGTCGACCGGCGGCATGGTGTCCTCGAGCCACCCGCTGGCCGGCCAGGCCGGGGCGCGGGTGCTCGCCGACGGCGGCAACGCGGTCGACGCCGCGCTGGCGATGGCCGCGACCACGTGGCTGACCCTGCCCGGCCAGTGCGGCCTCGGTGGGGACGCATTCGCCGTGGTGCGGGAACCGGACGGCACAGTCTGGACGGTCGGCGGGAGCGGTTACGGCCCCGACGGCGGCACACCCGGCTTCTACCGGGACCGCGGGCTGACCGCGATCCCGCTGGACGGCGCCCTCGCGGTGGCCGTGCCCGGCGCTCCGGCCGCGCTCGCGGCACTGCACCGGCGCGGCGCCACCCGCAGCCTTGCCGAGCTGTGGGAACCGGCCGCGCGCCTCGCCGAGAATGGGTTGCCCTGCTCGGCCAAGACCCGCGACGACGTGCGGTCGGCGCTGGACGCCGTCCGGAGCGATCCCGGGCTGGCCTCCGTGTACGTCGACGGCGGCCTCGTCCCGCTCGTCGGTGACCGGCTGCCGCAACCCGACCTGGCGCGGACCATCCGCGAGCTCGCGCACGACCCGGCGTCGTTCTACACCGGGTCGCTCGCCGAGCGGTGCGTCGCCGCGCTGCGCGACGCGGGCGCCCCGTTCTCGGGAGACGAATGGGTCGCAACCGGGACGGTGACGCCCGAGGCGGCGCTGTCCGGCCGGTACGCCGGCGCGGTGATCCATCAGACCCCGCTGCCCACCCCCGGGTGGATGGTGTTGCACCAGGCGGCGCTGTGCGACGGCGTCGTCGGGTTCTCCCCGCTCCTGAGCGCGGCGGCGATCGACCGCATGGCCCGGGCCGCGCGGACGGCGTTCGAGGACCGGCTGCGCTGGTGCGGCGCCGACAACGACGGTGCCGCCCGCATCCTCGATCCCGGCCACATCCGCGCCGGCCGCGACCGGCTGTCGGCGACCGCGCCTGCCGGAGCGTTCACGGTGGCCGGCGGAGACACCACCTCGCTGGTGACGGTCGACCGGGACGGACGCGCGGTGAGCTTCATCCATTCGCTGGCGTTCACCTTCGGGGCCAAGTTCACCGTGCCCGGCACGGGGATCGTCCTGAACAACCGGCTGGGGCGGGGCGCGTACCTGATCGACGGGCATCCGAACGAGGTGCGGCCCCGCCGCAAGCCGCTGCACACCCTCAATGCCTGGATCGTCACGGACGAGGCGGGAGCGCTGCTCCACGTGGGCAACACCCCCGGCGGGGACGGGCAGGTGCAGTGGAACATGCAGCTGCTCTCGCACCTCCTCGACCACGGGCTCGATCCGCAGGAGGCGGTGTCGGCGCCCCGGTTCACGGTGTTCCCCGGCTCCGACGCGAACGTGCTCGGCGACCCCGCCGAGCTGCGCATCGAGGCCGACGTCCCGCCCGAGGTCCGCACCGCCCTGTCCGAGATGGGGCACGACGTGCGCACCCTCGAACCGCTCGGCGCCGAGGGCAGCGCCCAGATCATCTCTCTCGATCCCCGCGGCGTGCTCAGCGGCGGCAGCGATCCCCGTCAGGAAGGAGTGGCTCTCGGTGTCGAATGATCTCTCGGTGTCGAATGAACACGCGATCGGCGAGCAGCCGCCGCGGCCGCGCGGCCGCTACGTACCCGCGGTGCTGTCCGGCTCGACCGTCCACACGGCGGGGATGACCCCGCGCCGCGACGGCCGGCTGACCGTCACCGGCCGCGTCGGCGGCGAAGTGGACCCGGCCCTCGCCCGGGAGGCGGCGGGCCTCGCGGCCGGCAATGCCCTGGCCGCGGTCCGGTCGGTGCTGCCGCCGGGCGCGAGGTTCCGGTGCGTCGAGATGGTGGTGTACATCGCGTGTGCCGACGGCTTCACCGAGCTCTCGGCGGTCGCCGACGGCGCATCGGAGGTCGTCGAACGCGCGCTGGGCCCGGCGTCACTGCCCGCCCGCAGCGCGATCGGGGTCTATCTGCTTCCCGGCAACGCGCCGGTCGAGGTGGCCGTCACCGCGCACGTCGGAGACGGAGCGGGCGCGCGCTGACGACCGCGGATCAGACCAGCGCCGGCCCGATCACGGCCAGCGCGACGAGCGCGATCAGCGCGGACAGGCCCGCTATGGTCGCGCCTCCGACCGGCGACTCGACGTCTCCGAACAACGGTTCGTCCTCGTCCCAACACCACCGCGGCATCACTCCATGGAAGCGGTTCGCCCCCGCATGCGCAACGGGGCGAGCGGGATTCGGTCGAATTGCGGCAAGTTCCACGAGGTTTGCCCGGTTCCACCGGACTCCTCCGGTGGCGAGGAGGGCGGTCCGGGGGCCGGGATCAGGCCGGACGAACGGGGGCGACGATGTCCGCCGCGAGGGTGAGCAGCATGAAGGCCCCACCGACGACGACGAACGCGTACGTCACCGGCAGCAGCTTCACGAAGTCGACCGGCGCTCCGCCGGGCCGGCCCAGCCGGGCGCGCACCCGGTTCCGCAGACCCTCGTAGATCGCCACGGCCATGTGCCCGCCGTCGAGAGGCAGCAGCGGCAGCAGATTGAACAGGCCGACGAAGAGGTTCAGGCTCACCAGCAGCAGCACGAACGACTCCCAGGCGCCCCGCTCGACGGCCCGGCCCCCGAGCAATCCGGCCCCCACCACGCTGATCGGGGTGTCCGCGTCGCGTTCGCCGCCGGTCACCGACCGCCACAGCGACGCCACCTTCGTCGGCATGTCCACCACCGTGCGCGCCGTGAGCACGGCGAGGTCGCCGGTGAACGCGAGGGCGGCGGGCACCGCGGTCACGACGTCGTACCGCACGGGACCGGCGGGCGGGTGCGCGGACACCCCGATCGCACCGACGGCCGTCGAGCGCTCGGCCCCCGTCCGAGGGTCGACCACCCATCGCTGCACCTGCTCGGTCGCGACGGGCAGCACCAGCCGGCGGCCGTGCCGTTCGATCGTCAGTTCGACGACTCCTGCGCTGTCCCAGATCTTTCCGACCAGATCGCCGAACCGGGTGACGCCCTCACCGTCGACGGCAAGGATCGCGTCGCCGGGGAGTATCCCCGCGGCCCCGGCCGGTCCCGGGCCGTCGCACGCGGCGAGGCCGTATCCCGGGCCGGGCCGCTGCGACGACGGGACGCATCCGACGGACTCGACGACCACCTTCGGATGCAGCTCCGGCAGCCCCCACCCGACGGCGAGGACGAGGACGAGGACCCCGGCGAGCAGGAAGTTCATGCCGATGCCGCCGGACATTACGACCAGCCGCTTCCAGGTCTTCTGCCGGTACAGGGCGCGGTCGTACTCGTCGGGGGTCAGTTCGTCGAGCGCGGTCGTGCCGGCGATCTCGCAGAACCCGCCCACCGGGATCAGTCCCAGCCCGTAGTCGGTCTCACCGCGCCGGACGGAGAAGAGCATCGGGCCACGTCCGAGGGAGAATCGGCGCACCTTCATCCCGAGACGTCGCGCCGCCCACAGGTGCCCCGCCTCGTGCAGGGCGACGGACACCGCGACCCCCAGCGCGAAGAGCACGACGCCCAGCGCGAACGTCACGGGTGATACGTCGCGTGCTCGCGGATGTACCCGGTGACGTTGCCCTCCGGGTCGCAGACCATGTCGCCCTCGAGGCACTCGGTGGTGACCGGGATGTGCCGCAACTCGCCCGCCGGCTGGGGAAGGGTGATGCCCGGGACGAGCGGCCCGGCGTACTGGGCGGGCCGGCCCTGCGCCGGATCGGCGATCAGGTGCACCCGCACCCGGTCCTGCAGGTCGGTGCCGTCGTCGTGCACGGGCGCCGCCGCATCGATCTCCATCGCAACCCTGCGCACGACGATCGCTCCCTGCGAGTAGCCGTACAGCTCGTAGCGCGTGCGTGGCCCGCAGGCGGCCTCGGTCCGGCCGATCTCCGCCCAGAGATTCTGCACACCGATCTGCACTGACTGGTCCATGAACGTGTCCCAGCCGAACACCCCGGCGACCATGCCCGCCGGATACCGCACGTGCCGCACCGCGAAGTCGGGACTGTTGCGGTACTGATCGGTGTAGGAGTTGAGCGGGCTCTCGGGATCGATCGAGTCCGGCGTTTCGGGACCCTTCGTGCCGTCGACGGCGAGCACCACGGTCGGCGCACAGTACGAGGCCGGGGACGGGTCGGCATGGGCGATCGACACGGCACCGAACATCGAACCGATGGTCAGCGCGCCGACGATCGCCACCCGGACAGCGGAAAGGATCATCGAAACCGTCCTTCAGCCCATGGGATCCACCCCAACGATTCCCGACCGCGTTCATAAGTAAGCACAGTGATCGTGAAGTCCGCAAATCGAACACGCGGGTGCGGTGCACTCGGGGGCTCAGCGGACGACATCGGCCAGATCCACGAAACCGTAACCCCGCGTCCGCAGACCGTCGATGATCGCCGGCAGCGCATCGGCGTCCAGGGTCGTGCCGTCGTCGGGGTTCGCACCCACGTGCATCAGAACGATCTGCCCGGGCGCGGCCGCGGCGAGGACCCGCTCGGTCACCGCCGCGGCGTCGAGACCACCGCTCGTGCCCTTCCAGCCGAGCGAATCCACGGTCCAGCGCACGGGCACGTAACCGGCACCGTTGACGACGCGGATGTCGGCGTCGGTGCGAGCACCGAAGGGAAACCGGAACCACGGCACGGCCGGGCGACCCGTCAGTGCCGTGATCGCGCTCTCGGCCGCGGAGAGGTCGGCCCGGATCTGCTCGTCGGTCAGATCCGGGTAGGAACGGTGGGTGTTGCTGTGGTTTCCCACCGCGTGCCCGGCGGCGGCGACGGCGCGGACCCGGTCCGGATACGTCCGCGCGAAATCACCGGTGACGAAGAACGTCGCCGGCACGTCGTAGCGGGCGAGCGTGGCGAGGATACGGGAGACGGCCGTGTCGGAGGCTCCACCGTCGAAGGTCAACGCCACCACCTTCTCCTCGGTGGGAATCCGCTCGAGATCGATGCCGCGCAGGGCGGCAGGTACACCGGCCGGAGGCACCGGCGTCGGCTCCGGACCGGACGGCGGAACGGGGACGGTCGCGGAGGGCCCCGGCACCGGTGACGGGGGCCCGGGCAGCGTGGTCGCCGGTTCCGACGTCGGACTGCTCGTCGCGGTGGCTTCGGGCCGCTCGTCGGGCGGGCCGGAACCACAGGCCGTCACGACCAGGATCGACGCCGCGACGACGAGCGATCCGCGCCGGAACCGGATGTTCATGTGGACAGTGTGCCGCTCCACCTCGGCGGCGCCGCTGCGTTCGCCGGGTCGCTCCCCCGGGTGCGGTGGAACACGACGCTCACGGCAAGGAGGACCTCCGCGGCCGCGGCCGCCAGCGCAGCGGCCATGAGAGGGGGAATCGAGGCGTCAACCGCTGCACCGGCGACGGGAGGCACAGCGTGCCCGTGGTGGCCGCCTGCGGCCCGGCCCGGGCTCATGGTGGTCAGGTGCACCATGATCATCGCGATGTTCATGACGGTGACCAGGATCCAGTCCCGCTGGTCTCCGCGCATCCACAGGTGACGGGCGCAGTAGAGGCATCCGGCGACCATGACGAGGGTCAGGGCCGCCGAACCGGGCGACGGGGTGTGCTCCCCGAGCGAGCCGGCATGCAGGACGGCCGCCGACACGGCGAGGGCGGCGGCCGCCCGGCCGCACCACGTGGTGGTGCGGCGGGCGGCTTCCGGAACTGTGGTGGACATGTCCGTCAGTCCGTGCAGCAGTGCTTCGACGTGCCGGCCGGAACGTCGAGGGCCGGGTTCCGGTCGAAGAAACCGACCGGCTTCAGCGTGAACCCGGCGTAATCGACGGGCATCACGGGCCAGTCCTCCGGGCGCGGGAAGTGGGTGAGCCCGAAGGTGTGCCACAGCACCAGGTCCTCGCCCTCGATGTTCCGGTTGCCGGCGACGAACGTCGGCAGTCCCGCCTGTCCCGGATGCTGGTTGACGAAGTCGCCGGCCGGGTACCGCTGCGCCGGGTCGTACCGTGTCACCCACAGGTGCTTGGTGGCGAACGCGGCGCGGGCGGCGATGGAACTCGACGGATCTGCCAGCAGCACGGGCTGACCTTCGGGGTGAAGTGCGTACCCGACATTCCGGCCGAGCCGGTTCTGCTTGGTCGGGTTGGTGATGTGCCAGACCCGGGCCTTGGTGTTGTCGGCCAGCCTCTGCCCGTCGGCCTCCGTGGTGAGGGTGGTCTTGCGGCAGCGGAACGCGTTACCCCACGGGTTGTCCGGCCCCATCGGTTCCGGCACGGCGTCGACCTCCTCGACCGTGTTGACGTTGCCGTCGACCGCCATGTCCAGGCGGGCGGAGAAGAGGTGCTGGTGGAACGGCGCACCGAGCCCGGGCGCCATCTCGGTGGCGAACCCGTCCTCGCCGCGGTAGGCGGAGGTGAAGACGATGCCGGTGGCCTTGGCTTCGAGTTCGATGGTGCCGTCCAGGTAGAGGTACCAATAGAAGCCGTAGTCGTAGTTGCCGATGGTGAGGAAGAAGGAGATCACGAGCCGGCGCGACCGGCGCGTCTCGGTCATGCCGTTGAACATGTCGGTGTGCTTCCAGAGGACGCCGTAGTCCTCCTCGTGGAGGCAGATCGCGTTCTTCATCACCCGGGGGTCGCCCTTCTCGTCGGCGATGGTGACGTCGAAGTACCGGATCTCACCGAGGCAGTCGCACCCGAGTTCCAGCGAGTTGGTGTAGCGGCCGAACAGGTACTCGCCCTGGTCGAAGTAGTTCTGCCAGTACCGCACCGGCGACGGGTCGGCGTAGGGCACGACCATCTCGGCGATGGAGGCGCGGTAGATCACCGGCCGCTGCACGCCGTCGTCGGAGAACGACAGCTGGTGCAGGGTCAGGCCCTCGCGTACGTCGAACCCGAACCGGAACGTCCAGTCCGCCCAGGTGATCCGGTTGCCGTCGACCGAGAAGCTCGGCCCCTCGGGCTGGGTGATCTCGATCGGCTTGAGGTCGGTGCGGGCCGGTTTCGCGTGCGGAGCGGCGTCCCATTCGCCGCGTTCGGCCGGCACGGGCAGCTGCATTTCGTCGACGACCTTCACCACCCGCTGCTCGGTGAGGTCGACGTAGGCGACGACCCCGTCGATCGGATGTGCCCAGGGCAGGTCGGCCCCGTCCTCCTGGTGGAACGCGAGCACGCGGACGATCCGGTGCCCCACCTCGTCCTCGTGCCCGAACACACCGGCCGACAGCGGAACCGCGCGCACCTTCTCCGGATCGATACCGCGCGCAGCCATCGCCGCAATCCAGTCGAAGCTGGACAGGAGGAACGTTTCGATGTCCTCGAACTCCTCGTCGAGGATCGGGACATGCCCCTCGGTGGCGGAGTCGACGGCGACGGTGCTGAGGATCCTGCGTTCGGTGACGGACACGACGTGATCGGAGCCCACCCCGGTCGCGCGGTCGAGGAGAAGGACGCGGGCACGGCGCTCGATGTGCTCCCCCGGCCTGAACGCCAGGACCGTCGACTTGTGCGGTTCCTCGAGCCCGACGTAGACGAACCGGACGTGCTCGGTTACCAGCCCCTCCGCCGATACCGTTTCCTTGACGGCGATGATCTCGTCGGCGGTCAGGGGGGTGAGCGGGTGGTCCGGTGCGGGCGTCGATGCCGCGTCGGTGAACTTCGTGGTGGCAGTGCTCATCGTGCGATCTCCTTGTCGATATCGGTTTCGGTCGTGGCGGCGGGCGCGATGCCGCCGGAATGGTGGTGATGTCGTGCAGCGTCGGGGCGGAGAACAGCCACGGCCGTTCCGCCCGCGAACGTCCCGGCGAGAAGAACGCCGACGACGGCGGCGAGGGTGCCGGATCCGCCCACGAGCAGCGGCAGGTTCGCGATCGTCATCGCGAGCAGAGCGCTCAGCCCCGCGAGACCCAGCACCGGCGCGATCAGCGTGGGCCACGGCCGGGCGTCGGCCCGGGATCGCCGGAAGAAGACGAGGACGGCGATCGACGTCAGCGCCATCAGGGCCAGCACGCCGACGGACGCGACACCGGCGAACCAGGCGAAGACCTCGGTGACGGGATCGAGCCCGCCGACGGCCGAGGCCACGACGAGAACCAGGGCCGAGACCGTCTGCACGATCGAGGCCACGTAGGGCGAGGCATGGCGTACGTGCGAGCGGCCGCATCGCGCCGGCAGTGCCGCGCTGTTGCCGAGCGAGAAGATGTAACGCGAGAGCACGTTGTGGAAGGACAGCAGGGCCGCGAAGAGACTGGTGACGAGGAGCACCTGCACGACATCCCCCGCCGCCGCTCCCACGTAGCGGGTCGCGGTCTCGATGATCATGCCCTCGGGGTTCTCGGTGGCCAGGACGACGGCACCCTCGTCACCCCACGCGCTGACCAGCGCCCAGCTCGACAGCGCATAGAAGCCACCGATGACCACCAGGGCGAGATAGGTGGCCCGCGGAATGGTCCGGGCCGGATCGCGCACCTCGTCGCGGAAGACCGCGGTCGCCTCGAAGCCGATGTAGCCGGCGACAGCGAAGATCAGGGCGATTCCCGGTGCGCCCGAGAAGAACTCGAAGGGGCGTAGCGCGGCGGTGGAAAGACCCTCCGCTCCGCCACGGGCGATCACCGCCGCATCGATCACCAGCACGATGCCGACCTCGCAGAGCAGCAGGACCCCGAGGACCTTCCCGGACAGGTCGATGTGGCGGTAGCCGAGAATCGCGACCGCCGCCAGAACGATCAGAGCCCAGAGATACCAGGGCAACTCGGGACCGCCGTGCGAGGTCACGAAGTCGCCGAGGGCGGCGCCGATGTATCCGTAGACGGCCCCCTGCACCGCCGTGTAGGACAACAGCGCCAGGAACGCGGAACCCAGTCCGACGTGCCGGCCGAGTCCGTGGGTGACGAAGGTGTAGAACGCCCCCGCCCCGGGCACGTGCTTCGCCATCGCGGTGAAGCCGACGGCGAAGAAGAGCAGGACCACCGTGCAGACGACGTACGAGGCGGGGTACGCGGCCCCGTTTCCGGCGGAGATACCGAGTGGGACCGTGCCGGCGATCACGGTCAGCGGGGCCGCGGCCGCGACCACCATGAAGACGACGGCGCCGGGGCCGAGGCTGCCGGACAACCGGTGGGTGGGGGGTTCGTGTGCGCGAGCGTTGAGGGTCATCGGTGCTTCGACTTTCGGGAGAGGGAGTGCGCCGGCGATTTCGGTGCCGACCGCCGGAAGAAGAGTGCGCCCGGACGTTGTCGGTGCGGTCACCGCGGCATCACGGTTCGTCGACGGCAAACGAGAAGGGCGGGGTGCCGGGTTCTCGTTCGACCCGGCAGGGGTACGGACGGCGGTGCCCACGCAGTGCCGGGCACCGCCCCGACCGGTCAGAGTGCGATGTTGACCGACTTGGTCTGGGTGTACTCCGCCAGGGCTCCCTCACCGAGTTCCCGCCCCCAACCCGACTGCTTGTATCCCCCGAAGGGCAGTGCGGTGTCGAACGCGTTGTGGCAGTTGATCCAGACCGTGCCCGCCTTGATCTCGGCGGCGACCTCGTGGGCCCGGGACACGTCCCGCGTCCAGACGCTCGCCGCGAGCCCGTAGGGGGTGTCGTTGGCGGCGGCGCGAACTCCCTCCTCCCGGTTGAAGGGCACCGCGACGGCGACCGGGCCGAAGATCTCCTCCCGGTACACGCCGAAGTCGCTGCGCACGTCGACGAGGAGCGTCGGCTCGACGTAGAAGCCGCTGTCACCGTGGCGCTTTCCTCCGGTCAGGGCACGAGCCCCGTCCTCGAGTCCGGCGCGGAGGTAACCGGACACCTTGCCGAGTTGCTCCTCGGAGATCAGCGGGCCGATATCGCTGGTGGGATCGAGTCCTGGACCGATCTTCTGCGACCGGGCGAATTCCGCTACGCCCTGGGTGAATTCGTCGAAGATTCGATCCTCCACCAGCAACCGCGTCCCGGCGGTGCACGCCTGGCCGTGGTTGAACAGGAATCCGCCGGCGACACCGGGGATCGCGGCCTCGAGGTCGGCGTCCGCGAAGACGACCTGGGGGCTCTTGCCGCCGAGTTCGAGAGAGACCTTCTTCAGGTTCCCGGCGGCGGCGCCCACGATCTTCTTGCCGACCTCGGTCGAGCCGGTGAAGGCGACCTTGTCGACGTCGTGATGGGCCGACAGGGCCGCACCCGCGTCCCCGAAGCCCGTGACCACGTTGACGACGCCGTCGGGTACCCCGGCCTCGGCGGCGACTTCGGCGAGCAGCAGTGCGGTGAGCGGGGTCTGCTCCGCAGGCTTGAGCACCAGTGTGTTCGCGCACGCCAGCGCAGGGGCCAGCTTGAAGGCGGCCATCACCAGCGGAAAGTTCCACGGCACGATCTGGGCGCACACTCCCACCGGCTCGCGAGTGGTGAACGCGTGGAAGCGAGCGCCCGGAGCCCACGGAACCGACACCGGGACGGTGCGGCCCTCGATCTTGGTCGCCCAACCGGCGTAGTAGAAGAAGATCTCGGCCGCCCAGGTGACGTCGACCGCCTTCGCGACGACCACCGACTTGCCGTTGTCCAGGGACTCGAGCTGGGCGAACTGGTCCGCCCGGGCCAGGATGCCCTCGCCGATCCGCCACAGGATGCGCTGGCGCTCGGCCGGGGTCAGGCGCCGCCACGGCCCCTCTTCGAACGCCCGGCGGGCAGCGGCGACGGCCCGGTCGACGTCCTCGGCGCCGCCGTGCGGCACCGTGGTCAGCACCTGCCCGGTGGCGGGGTCGACCGTGTCGAACCGCCGACCCGAGGCCGACTCGACCCACCGGCCGCCGATCAGCATCTGCTTCGGCGACGAGAGGAAGTCGACCACCTCCGGAAGCAGACCGGTGGCGGATTGCGCAACTGCAGTCATGATGTCTCCGACTCGTGAGAGATAGTGAAAAAGACTCGGGTACAGTCGTTTCGACGCAGAACCGCCGGTTTCCGTCGCTGTGACCCGAACCCACGATAACCACACGATGTGTCGGGAGTCACCCCCGATTCCGGATGGAAATTGCGCGGTGTCCGATTCTCATTCGACTGCGGCCCAGACCGTTTCCCGATTCTCGTTCGACTTCTCGACCGCACCCCAGGTGACGGCCGCACGAGCACCGCCGGCCCCTCTCGATCGGGCGCCGAACGGCCCGTCGTTCTCATTCGAGTGACCGAAAATTGATGTGCGATCGGTGCAGCGCACTGCGTGCCTGCGCTACCGTGCACCCCACGGGATCGTCCGGCGGCAGACGCTCGACGTCCCCTGGCGAGTGTGGAAGCAGGTGCAAGGTGTCCGGTACACCACAGATCCGAAGTAGTTCGCCGGTGGCCGGCCTCGAGCGCGGACGCCTCACGTTCTTCGAGGTGCTCGCACAGTCCGTCTCGGCCGTCGCCCCCTCGGCGGTGATGGTCACCCTGCCGGCTCTCGTCATCCCCGAAGCCGGGCGGGCGGCGATCCCGGTGTTCGTCGCGGCGGCCGTCCTGATGGCTGCCGTCGGATACTGCATCGGGCAGTTCGCCACCCGCATGGTCGCGGTCAGCGGCTTGTACAGCTACACGGTGAAGGGGCTCGGCCCCCGCCTCGGCTTCGCCGGGGGATGGTCGCTGCTGATCGGCTACGCGGCCGCCGCCATGGCCAGCACGGTGGGGGCAGCGAGCTATCTGGCGTCGCTGCTCGAACGGATCGGGTTGCCGGCCGGATCGGCGACGAGCGCAGTGCTCATCGGCGTCGTCGGCGCCGTCGCGCTGCTGCTGATGGTCCGCGGCGTCCAGCTCTCCGCCCGCATCATGCTGGGCGTCGAGGCGTTCGCCATCGTCGCCGCATCGGTCGTCCTGGTGATCGCGTTCGCCGTGTCCGTCCGGGACGGCGGCACGCCCTCGGCGCCGACCGGAACCGGTTCGGAATCCGCGATCGGCTTCGCGCTCCTGCTGGCGATCACCTCGTTCGTCGGCTTCGAGAGCGCCGGAACGGTGGCACGTGAAGCCCACAGCCCGCTGATCAGCGTGCCGCGCGCGATCAGGTGGACGCCGGTCGTGCTCGCGGCGCTCTACGTGTTCGCCGCGGCGATGCAGCTGCCGGAGTCCGCGAGGGAAGGAGTCGATTCGCTCCGGATCGTGCTCACCCTCCCGGACACCGCCGGGAGCGGCTCGGCGGTGCTGGCGGTCCTGATGGAACTCGGAATCGCCGCGTCGTGGTTCGCGTGCGTCATGGGCTCCACCACCGCGCTGTCGCGCACCCTGTTCGCGATGGGCCGTGAGGGCGTCGCCCCGGCGATCGTCGGCCGTGCCCACGCCCGGTTCCACACGCCGCACGTCGCCCTGGCCGTCGCGATGCCTGTCGTCGTTGTCGTGCCCGTCGTCTTTCTGGCGGCGACCGGCTCGAACCGCGACGTCCTGATCGGGCTGCTGGCTCTCTCGGCGCACGGGTACGTCCTCGCCTACATCCTCCTCTGCGTCGCTACGCCCGCGTTCCTGCGCCGGATCGGTGAGCTGACCCGTCTGCCGCTGGTCATCGGCGCGCTCACCGCCACGTGCCTGGTGGCGCTGATCGTGTGGGCGGCTGCGTCGGGGGTCTACGTGGCGGGCGCAATGACCGCCGTGTACGCGGTCCTGATGCTCCTCGGGGGCGTGCTGCTCGCGGTCCGGGTGCGGCGCGCCCCGGACGTCGCGGACCGAATAGGCGTCTACGACGAGACCGTCGCCGGCGATCTGCTCGGCCGGCACCGCCCTTGGCAGGTGCGGCGGTGAGCCCCGCGGACGGAACCCTGTCGGGGCGGCAGCCGAAAGCGGTGATCAGTGCCCTGCGTGTCCTCGAGGAAGTCGCCCGGGCCGGGGCCGGGGTCACCGCCAAGGACATCGCCGCACACCTCTCCCTGCCGCCGGCGACCACCTATCGGCTCCTGAACCTGCTCGCCGGAGAAGGCTACGTCGTCCGGCTACCCGATCTGTCCGGCTTCGCACTCGGGCGCAAGATCGGCATACTGGTCGACGCGGCCGTCGTCCCCACCGTCTGCACAGCCGCACGTAACCTTCTCACCGAACTTCGGCTGACCGTCCGCTTCGGCGTCCACCTGTTCTACTACACCGACACGGCGCTCCGCCTTGCCGACGCCGACCCCGAATATCCACCCCGCGCCGACGAGGCTCTCCTCAATCGGCATCTCCAGGCGAGCGCCGTCGGCAAGCTGCTGCTCGCCGAGAAGAACGACCTCGACACCGTCCTCCCCCGGTGGGAACCCCATGCCCTCACCGGCCGCACGATCGTCGTGCGCAGCGACCTGCTCCGTCACCTCGGGGAGATCCGCGACCGGGGCTTCGCCACCCAGTTCGGCGAACTGCGCGACGACTCCGCGTGCCTCGCCGTTCCCGTCCGCTCCGCCACCGGCACCCTCGTCGCGGGCCTGGTCCTGTCCGGCAGCATCGACCATCAGCACCTGCTGCTGCGCCACCTCGACTCACTCCGAGAGCACGCGCAACAACTCGTGCCCCTGCTGACCTGAACGGGACGTCCACGTCGGGATCCCTCCGCCGGCCCGGAGCGGGCTGCTACGTGGGCTGCGCCCACGGATCCCGATTCGACACCAGACCGAGCCGAACCGCGCGCACCACCGCACCGACCCGGTTGGGGGCCTTCAATTTGCGCAGCAGATGCTCGACATGCGTGTTGACCGTGCTGCGCGACAGCTGCATTCGCTGCGCGATCTCGCGGTTGGACAGGCCAGCGATCACCAGTTCGAGAACTTCGTGTTCTCGTGGGGTGAGGGCCACCTCTTCCTGCCGCGTGAGCGTGTCCACCGACCAGGCGGCGTACCCCCGAGCATCGCTCAGCGTCGTCTTCACCCCGTGGGGGACCGAATCGTGCGCCACACTGACGTGCAGAGCCCCCACCGCGACGCCGGTGGGGGACGTCAGAACGACGGAGGTGCCTTCGGAGAATCCGGCAGGGACGAACACTTCGCGCACCGAGTAGGTCTGACGATACGACGGAATGTCCCGCCAGGTCAGTATCGCGGAGGGCTCGGCCCGAACCGCCTGCATGCCCGGATCCTGGTCGACGAAATCGGTGACGAGGTAGTCCAGGGTTCGGTCGTCGTAGCCATGGCTGGCCACCACCGCGTGCCGACCGCCCGCCACGCGTGTCACGGCAGCCGCCGCGCAGTCGAGCTGATCGGTCATGTACCGGGTGAGTCCGGCCATGCGATCGACGGCGTTCTCTCCCAGCAACACCGAAACCAGTCCACTGAACACGGGTACGACCATTGCTCGACGATAGTCGAACCCCGTGTCCAGTGGAGTCGAATCCTGTTACCGGGCAGATATATTCCCTCTTGTGTGCCCGTTTCCCCGCCCGGTCACAGTTCCGGGATGCGGTCCGCCCAGGGGCGAGCGCGTTCGAAGTTCGCCGCTGCGCGCAGTACCGCAGCGTCGGCGTGGAGCCGTCCCGCGATCTGCAGTCCGACCGGACGCCCGTCCGACGTGAATCCGGCAGGGACGGTGACGGCCGGGGTCGTCAGCATGTTGTACGGATAGGTCATCAGCCAGCCGAGCAGCTGGGAGCGCAGAGACGCGCCCGCCAGCCGGCCGGGAGCGAACTGTCCCAGCGGATGGGCCGCTTCACACAGCGTGGGCGAGACCAGCAGGTCATAGCCCTGCATGAACGACGAGAACGTATCCCACATCCGGCCACGGAACAGGTCCGCCCGCCCGACATCGACACCTGTGAGACGCTCTCCTTCACGCATCAGTTCGACGAGATTGTCGTCGACCTGGCCCTGCCACTCGTCCCAGTCGATCATGTCGTGTTCGGCCGCGAAACCGGGAACCCAGATACCGTGCCACATCGCTTCTTCCGGGTCTCCCCAGCCGGGCGTCGCCTCCTCGACCCGGGCACCGAGGTCCTCGAACGCCCGAACGGCCTGCGCGCAGATCGCCGCCACCTCCGGATCCACCTCTGCGAAGCCCAGATCCGGCGACCACGCGATACGCCACCCGGCGATGTCCTTCTTCGTCTCGGCGACGTAGTCGGTGTCCGAGGCCGGCAGACTGAGCGGATCGGATTCGTCGGGTCCGGCGACGACACCGAGCATGAGGGCATTGTCTTCGACCGTGCGGGTGATCGGACCGTGGTAGGCCCAATGGTAGAAGCGACCACCCAGAATGGTCTGCGGCACCCGCCCGGTCGAGGGCTTGAGCCCGACCACGCCACAGAGCGACGCAGGTATGCGCACCGACCCCGCTCCGTCGCTGCCTTCGGCCAGCGGGCCGAGACCGGCCGCGACGGCGGCGGCAGCTCCGCCGCTGGAACCTCCCGCGCTGTATCCGCGCTTCCACGGATTGTGGGTGGGACCGAACAGGTGGTTGTCCGTGCCGCCGTAGTACCCGCTCTCCGGTGTGTTGGTCTTGCCCAGGTAGAGACCGCCTGCGGCCTTCAGCCGCCGAACGATCACCGCGTCGTGCTCGGCGATGTTGTCCTTCATCGGCACCATGCCGAACGTCAGGGGCCGGCCCGCCACGGCCGTCAGATCCTTGATCGTGAAGGGCACTCCGTGCAGAGGTCCGACGGACTCGCCGCCGACCAGTTTCGCATCTAGTGCGCGCGCGTCCGACAGGACCTGTTCGCGATCGAAGTCGACGATCGCGTTGATCGCCGGGTTGACGTTGTCCACGCGCCGCACGAAGTGCGCCGCGACTTCGCTCGCGCTGATCTGTCCTCGGCGAACGTCGGTCGCGAGTTCGGCTGCGCTGAGCCAGGAAAGGGTATCGGTCATGGTTGTCTCCGTGAATCGCGGGGTTCCGGTTGAGGTGGCTCGACCATAGGAACCCGGCGATCACGCCGACAATCGGTCAACTTACCGATCTTTCGTGATCACTCGCTGATCTTCTTCGCTCCCAGGATGTCCTGCAGCAACTCGATCGCCACTTCCTCCGGTTCGCGCCGCGTCGACGGGTCGCCCGGAGTGGCGGCCTCGGCGAACATCTCTTCCTCGTCCTCGGGGGTGACGTCGGCGGGGCTGATCCGCGGTGGCTCGTAGTCCGGCTCGGGACCGGGGTCGTCCGGGTAGTCCGGCGCCTCGGGCGGCGGGATGTCGTCGACCTCGGGACGCGACGGAACGGGGGGCGCGCCGGGGGACGTCACGGGCGGTTGCGGAGCGGGCTGGGCCTGCCGGGCCTGGCTGGGCCGGGAGAACCGCGGCTGACCGGACGGGCGCGACCCCGCCTGCGCCGTGGCCGGTTTCGCAGCGGTGGGGGGTGTCGCAGCACCCTGCACGCAGGTCACCTCGAAGTCCACCCCGAACACCGCCCGCAGTGCGTCGGCGATCACCGCGGCGTTGCGCGGTTCGACGAGCCTCTTGACCAGGGGGGCCGAATCGTGACCGAGCACGATGCGGCCCGCTTCGACGCTGCGGACCGTGGCGCCGGACAGCATGACCTCGACGGTGCGGCTGCGCTCGCGGACCTTGGTACGGACCTCGGACCACACCGCGCGGACGGCGGCGGCGTCGGGCCCGGCGGCGGGGGCGGGCGCCGGCTCCGGTGCGGACGCCGACTCCGGTGCGGGCGCCGGCTCCGGCTGGGGTTCCGGCGCGGGTCGCGGTGCGGGCGGCTCCGGTTCCTGCACGACGGGGCGCGGCGCAGGCTCCGGTTCGCGCGCCGGTGGCACGGGCGTCGGCGGTGGCACGGGCGTCGGCGGTGGCACGGGCGTCGGCGGTGGCACGGGCGTCGGCGCCGCGGCGGCCGATCGTGACTCCGCCGGTGGAACGGGGGCCGGCTCCGTCGCAGGCTCGGGGGCGGGCGCGACCGAGGACGGTGCGGCTCGTCGCTGCGAGGGTCGCTGGAAACGGGCGGCCGGCTCGTCAGGGGCGATCGGCGGCCTGGGCGCGGCCGGCGCCGGAGCGACGGCCCGCGGGGCGGCGCCCTGCGGGACCGCGATCCCGCTTTCGAGGCGCTCGAGGCGTTGCAGCACAGCCGATTCCGAACCCGAGGCGGCGGGCAGCAGCATCCGTGCGCACATCACCTCGAGGAGCAGGCGCGGGGCCGTGGCACCGCGCATCTCTCCCAAACCGGAGTGCACGATCTCCGCGTACCGGGTCAGGGTGGCGGGACCGATCCGGTCGGCTTCCTCCCGGATCCGTTCCAGCACGTCGCCCGGGGCGTCGACGAGACCGCGATCGGCGGCGTCGGGCACCGATCGCATCAGGATGAGATCACGGAGCCGCTCGAGCAGGTCGACCGCGAACCGTCGCGGGTCGTGGCCGGCATCCATCACCTTCTCGACGGTCCCGAACAGACCCGCACCGTCGCCGGCGGCGAGGGCATCCACGGCCTCGTCGATGAGGGCGACGTCGGTGACGCCGAGCAGCGAGAGTGCACGGCTGTAGGTCACGCCCTCCTCGCCGGCGCCGGCGAGGAGCTGGTCCATCACCGACAGCGAGTCGCGCGGCGAACCGCCGCCCGCACGGATCACCAGCGGGTAGACGGCGTCCTCGACCGCCACGTTCTCCTGCGTGCAGATCTTCTCGAGCAGCCCGCGCATGACGGGGGGCGGCAGCAACCGGAACGGGTAGTGGTGGGTGCGCGAGCGGATCGTCGGCAGCACCTTCTCCGGTTCGGTGGTGGCGAACACGAAGATCAGGTGCTCCGGCGGCTCCTCGACGATCTTGAGCAGGGCGTTGAAGCCCTGCGTGGTGACCATGTGGGCCTCGTCGACGATGAAGATGCGGTACCGCGACTCGGCCGGCGCGTAGAAGGCGCGGTCGCGTAGTTCGCGGGTGTCGTCGACGCCGCCGTGGCTGGCGGCGTCGAGCTCGATGACGTCGAGGTTGCCGCCACCGCCGGGTCCGAGCGCCACGCAGGACCGGCACGTCCCGCACGGGGCCGACGTGGGGCCCTCCGCGCAGTTCAGCGAGCGGGCCAGGATCCGGGCCGAGGAGGTCTTGCCACAGCCGCGCGGGCCCGAGAACAGATACGCGTGATTGATGCGGCCTGCGTCGAGGGCGATGCTCAGGGGCTCGGTGACGTGCTCCTGACCCACCACCTCGGCAAAGGTCGCCGGTCGGTACTTACGGTAGAGGGCCACGCGCCGAGACTACCGGCGCCGACCGACAGCCCGGCCGCGTGGTTGCGGCGGAGTGATGCGGGTATCCGGGGCCATGACCGAAACACGACCGTTGGCCCTGGTGACCGGAGCGTCGAGCGGAATCGGCCTGGAACTCGCCCGACTGTTCGGCCGGGACGGATACGACCTCGTCCTGGTGGCCCGCTCCGATGCCCTCGACGACGCCACCCGCGCTCTCGCCGCCACCGGCGCCGCCGTGATTCCGGTGCGCGCCGACCTCCGGACGGCGACGGGCGTGGAGGAGGTGTGCACCGCCGTGACGGCGACCGGCCGGCCGCTGGCCGCCGCGGCGCTCAACGCCGGCACCGGGCAGGGTGGCCTGTTCGTGGACACCGGCCTCGACGACCAGCTCGAGGTGGTGGACGTCAACGTGCGCTCGACCGTGCATCTGGCCAAGTACGTCCTCGACGGCATGGCTGGGCGCGGCACCGGGCGCGTGCTGATCACGTCGTCGGTGGTCTCGGAGATGCCCGGGCCGTACCAGGTCGTCTACAACGCCTCCAAGTCGTTCCTGCAGTCGTTCTCCGAGGGGCTGCACGAGGAGCTGCGCGGGACCGGGGTCACCGTCACCGCGCTGATGCCCGGCGCGACCGACACCCCGTTCTTCCGCAAGGCCGGGATGGCGGACGCGCCGATTGCCCGCGGCCCCAAGGACGACCCCGCGAAGGTCGCCCACAAGGGCTACGGGGCGATGCTGAAGGGCAAACGGAAGGTGGTGGCCAGCTCCCCCGCGTCCAAGGCGATGGCGGCGGCGTCGACGGTGACGCCGGATTCGGTGAAGGCCTTCCTCCACCGCTTCATGGCCGCGCCGGCGTCCGCGCCTCGCTAGCCGTGGCAGGTGCCTCAGAGATTGGGCAGCGCCCAGCTGAGGAACACCACGCCCGCAAGGATGCCGAACATGCCGGTGAGCATGCCGACGAGGGCGTCGAGGGACTTCGCCTCGTCGGTGAACACGGCGGGCCGGCGGGTGGCGGCGATGCCGGTCCCGATGGCGGCCGCACCGAGCAGAATGCCGAAGCCGAACGTCCAGAAGGTCACGATCGACAGGGCGCCGAGCATCAGCGCCAGATCGGCCCCTTTGTCCTCGACCGCCTCACGCAGCGTCGACAGCGCGGGGAGGTCGAGGCGGGAATGGTGCGGTCCGGAGTGGAAGGGAGTCTGCAGGACGGACATGGTCTTTCGGATCCTCGTCGGCGATGGCGGAACGGTGCGCAGCATCCGGTGGCGGGGTCGTACGGAACCTTCTGCAGGACAAGAATTCCGGGGTGGATGAACGGTCCGGCGACCACCGCTCGATGCGACCGGGAACAGATACGGGACACGGCATCTACTCCTGGATCAACCTCACTCGTCGGCCCGGCTGCTACGCAGCACAGATTAGCACTCACCGAACCCGAGTGCTAACGCGACGGTGCCGTGTGGTTCGCACGCGCAGCCGATCCGGCTCCGCGCCAGTACAGTTCCTCCATGGGATCGGGGAGCACGGTAAAGACGTGGGTGGTGGGTCTCTCGATCGTCGCCGCGACGATCGGCACGGCCGGCACCGCCGCCGCCGATCCGGATCCGGGCGCGCGGGTCACCACCGACGGCACGGCGCTGCGGCTCGACGGGCAGCCCTGGTGGCCGACCGGCTTCAACGCCTACCAGCTGGGCACGAACTGGGCGGTGAATTGGGGCTGCGGCGCCATGGTCGATCTGGATGCGTACTTCGGCGCGCTGCCACCGCATTCGCTCACCCGCTTCAACGCCTTCCAGGCCCTGGCCGTCGACCGGTTCACCGGCGAACTCGACTTCGGCCCGCTCGACGCCGTGTTCGCCGCGGCGGAGGCCCACGGTCAACTCGTGATCCCGGTACTCGCCGCCCAGGACGGCGCGTGCGAGGACGAGGCGTTCAAGGACCGGCAGTGGTATCTCGACGGATGGACGGAGCCGGTCGATCACGAGCGTGCCGTGCTGAGCTTCCGGGACTGGGTGACGACGGCGGTGACGCGGTGGAAGGACTCCCCGGCGCTGGCTGCATGGGAACTCGTCGGCGAACCCGAGACCAGCATGTGCACCGACGCGGCGTGCTCGTGGTGGCTGCGGCAGTGCCCGCCGGACGCGGCCGCCGTCCTGCGCGGGTTCTTCGACACGGCGGGGGCGCAGGTCCGCGCGATCGATCCCCGCACCCTGATCACCGCGGGGCTCACCGGCGGCGGGCAGTGCGGCACGCAGGGCGACGAGTACGCGCTGGTCGGGTCGTCGCCGTGGGTGGACGTCGTCCAGTACCACGACTACGGCGCCGACGGGATCCCGTTGCCCGGCGACCAGTGGAACGGCCTGGCGCGCCGTATCGCCCAGGCCCAGCAGATCGACAAGCCGCTGCTGGTGGCCGAGATCGGCGAGCCGGCGGGCTGGTGCGGCGCCACGGCCGACCGCGCCGAGCACATCGCGACGAAAATCGAGGGACAGAAGGCGGCCGGCACCGCCGGGGCGCTCATCTGGGCCTTCGTCCCCGATCCCCGGCCGGACTCCTGCACCTACGACGTCGGCCCCGACGACGAATTGTGGGACGTGATCGAGGAATTCGGAACCTCGGGCGCATCCGTCGGGCCCATCCCGAACACCGGATAGCCGGGGCCCGCGCGCGGCGAGACCACCCGTCCGGTCGGACGGCCGGCCTGGATCGCCCACCGGTTCCGGCGCAGTGGTTTGGTATCTCCCCGGTCCGGGTACAGGAGGGCGATCACGGCCCGGCGTCGCCCTCACCGGCACCCGCCGGAAGGTGACACGAAGAAGACATCGCACCGCGCGGCTGGTGCCGTCGCCGGGCGGCGACCAGGACTGAGGAGGGTCATGACACTCGACTACGACACCCGTAAAGAGCTCGACTCGGACGAGCTGACCGCCCCGACGCTTCCGGCGGTGAGCGAGACCGTGGAGCCGGACGACGGCGACATCGCCGAGTTTTTCGAACTCCCCGGCGCCGACCTGTCCGGGGAGGAGCTCACCGCCCCGGTCGTCCCCCGGCGGAACGACGAGTTCGTCTGCGACAGCTGTTTCCTGGTCCACCACCACAGCAGGCTCGCGCCGTCCGACGACGGCACGACGCGCTGCCGGGACTGCAGCTGACTGACCTCGGCGGAAGGCGCAGAACGAGAACAATTTTCCGCCGAGGTGTAGTCGCTCGCCCTACGGGGTAACCGAAGTCGTGACCACGCCGGCGACGGCGGGTGAAGACCGGAGGGGATCGACGAGATTCCCGAACGAAGGGAAGTGGAGCGTGCTCGGACTCGGAATCATCGGGTGGATCATCATCGGCGGCCTCGCCGGCTGGATCGGTAGCAAGATCATGAAGACCGACGAGCAACAGGGCATCCTGCTGAACATCGTCGTGGGTGTCATCGGCGGTCTGCTCGGCGGCTTCCTGCTCAAGCTCTTCGGTGTCGATGTGGCGGGCGGCGGCCTGATCTTCAGCTTCCTCACCTGCCTCCTCGGTGCGGTGATCCTGCTGTTCCTGGTCAAGGCTGTCACCGGCCGCCGCACGGTCCACCACCGGTAACCTCGCGGGCCAGTCACCACACGCGCAGCGGCCTCCCGTCGCCCCGTTCCGGGGCACGGGAGGCCGCTGCGCTGCACGGGGCCGGATCCGCGCCGGGCGTGTCGGCCGTCATCCGCTGCGAAAACGGGACCTTTCCGGCATGCTGGCCGGGTGGATGGCGCGTGCGGTGAGCGTGGCGGTCATCCGGGGAACGCCGCCGAGCGACGAGAGGGACACCGATGGACGACACCGCAACAACGAGGGCACGCTCCGCCACCGCGGGCCGCACCCCGCAGGAGACCCCCGAGCTGTCCTCGGAGGATCTCGCCGCCGTCGTGGAGGCGCTGACCGGCCGTCCGGCAGACATCCCGGAGTCCGAGCCGGCCCCGAAACGACGCCGATCGCCCCGCAAGAAGACCTGAGCCCCCGGCCGCCGACCTCGTCGGTCCCGTAGCGGGCGAACCTCGCGAACACCGCTCCGCGGCACCGCCCGTGCGCGGCTACCGAGACACCCTCGCGGCCACTTGTCCGAAATGACCGTTTCCGTAACTCGCTCGCAACACCCGCGCCGCGTGGCAGAAACCGGACCGGCACATCGTAGATACCCGGCGCACCGAGAACCGTGCGCGTGAGGAGAATCTGCCGTGTCACCCACGATCGACGCCGGGGCCACCGCGTGGCTGCTGGCGAGCACCGCCCTCGTCCTGCTGATGACCCCGGGTCTCGCCTTGTTCTACGGCGGGATGGTCCGCTCCACCGGCGTCCTCAACATGATCATGATGAGCTTCGTGTCGATCCCGCTCGTCACGGTCACGTGGCTCGTCGCGGGCTACACGCTCAGCTTCGACGACGATCTCGGCGGCGGAGTGCTCGGCGGAGTCGCACACCTGGGGATGAGCGGTATCGGGCCCGACACCGTCCACGGCCAGGTACCGGAACTCCTGTTCGCCACCTTCCAATTGACCTTCGCGATCATCACCGCCGCCCTCGTCAGCGGGGCGATCGCCGACCGGGCCAAGTTCTCCGCCTGGATGCTGTTCGTGCCGGCATGGGCACTGCTCGTGTACGTCCCTGTCGCCCACTGGGTCTGGGGACCCGACGGCTGGATCGCACGGCTCGGCGTGCTCGACTACGCGGGTGGACTCGTCGTCGAAACCGTCTCCGGAGCGTCCGGTCTGGCCCTGGCACTGGTGCTCGGCCCGCGGCTGGGATTCCGTTCCGAGTCCATGCGGCCGCACAACCTCCCGATCGTCCTGCTCGGTGTGGGCCTGCTGTGGTTCGGCTGGTTCGGATTCAACGCCGGCTCCGCCCTGGCCGCCGACGGCAAGGCCGCCGCGGTCTTCCTCAACACGCTCGTCGCCGGGTGCACCGGCATGCTCGGGTGGCTGTTCGTCGAACAGCGCCGCGACGGGCACCCCACCACGTTCGGCGCCGCCTCGGGTGTCGTCGCCGGGCTGGTGGCGATCACCCCCTCGTGCGGCACCGTCGATGTTCTCGGTGCGCTCGTCGTCGGCGCGGTGGCCGGCATCGTCTGTTCGTACGCCGTGGGCTGGAAGTTCCGCCTGGGCTATGACGATTCGCTCGACGTCGTCGGCGTGCACCTGATGGGCGGCATCGTCGGCACCGTTCTCGTCGGCTTGCTCGCGACCGCCGTGATGACCGACGGCCCGGAAGGATTGCTGTACGGCGGCGGCTTCGCCCAGCTCGGCAAGCAGGTCCTCGCGGTGCTGGTGGTGGGGCTCTACGCCTTCGGCGTGTCCTACGGCCTCGGCAAGCTGATCGACCGCACCTTCGGCTTCCGGGTCAGCAAGGAGGACGAGGCGTCCGGTATCGACCTGGCCCTGCACGCCGAATCCGCCTACGAACACGGCGTGCCCGGGCACGGGGCGATCGGCGGGGTCAATCCGCTGCACTCGGTCTTCCCGTCCCAGGCACGGGAAGAGGCCGTGCCCGGCGACGACGAGCGCTAGCGCGGCTCACTTCTTCTTCGCGGCCGCCTTCGACGCCTTCTTGAACTCCCGGACCTCCTGCAGGGTCTGGGCGTCGACGACGTCGGCAATGGACCGCCGCGACCCGTCCTCGCCGTACTCCCCCGCGGCCTCCCGCCATCCCTCCGGCCGCACCCCGATCTGCTTGCCCAGCAGGGCGAGGAAGATCCGGGCCTTCTGGTCGCCGTAGCCGGGCAGGGCCTTCAGGCGCTTCAGCACCTCCTTGCCGTCGGGGTCGCCGCTCGTCCACAGGGCCGCCGCGTCGCCGTCGTAGCGGTCCGTGATCTCGGCGCACAGCGCCTGGATCCGCTTGGCCATCGATCCGGGAAACCGGTGCACGGCCGGCGGCCGGGCGCAGATCGCGGCGAACTCGTCCGGATCGGCGTCGGCGATGCGGTGCACGTCCAGACCACCGAGGCGGTCGGCGAGCTTCTTCGGTCCCGCGAACGCGGTCTCCATCGGAACCTGCTGATCGAGGAGCATCCCGATGAGCAGGGCGAGCGGATCGGCGGCGAGCAACGCATCGGCGTCGGCATCGCCCACGAGGTTCAACGTCGGTGCCATGGCCACGATCATGGCATCCGCGGCGGGCATGGGGCCGAGGAGGCACTCCGCTCCGGTCGGTCATGTGAGTCAGGCCGCAGCCTGGGGAGGAGGGCGTGTTCGGCGGCGTAACGCCGGGCCGACGAACTCCTCGACCTTTGTCGACGTGCACGGACCTGGTACCGCGGTCGGTGTCGGCGGTACGATTCGCCTCGTGACGTCCTCGCCCGGGACAATCGCTCAGGCGCTGCACGGATCGTCCGTGGACATGGTGACCCTGCAACGCCGATACGGTGCGCAGTTTGCAATGGTCCGGAAGGTTCTCGGCGTAGCGCCGAATGCCGCCGCGTATTTGGAGATCTGGCCGATCGGGATGCGCACGTACAACGTGCTGGTACCCAACTTCCTCAACCTGCCCTTCCTGCTGTTCGGTTTCGGACCCCCCAAGGCGACGGTCGGCCTCGCCATGTACACGGCCAGCCGCGCAGCGGGGTGCGCATACTGCGCATCACACTGCTGCGCGTTCGCGCTCCGGCGTGGGGCCGACGAGGGTGATCTTGTGCGGATCGTGGACCGGGGGCCGGCGTCGGGTGGCTACAGCAGTGCCGAGCGGTCCGCGCTCGACGTCGCGGAGGGACTCGGACGCGTTCCCGGGTCGCTGACCCCGGCGCAGCGGGATGCGCTGCGAGATTCATTTTCTCCGGCGGACGCGGAGTGGTTGGTGCTCGCAGTCGCGGTGATGGGCTTCTTGAACAAATTCAATGACACTGTGGGTATTCCGCTCGAAGAGAGCATGCTGGCCCTTTCCGACGAGGTGATCGGTCCGACGGGCTGGACGGCCGGCAAACACCTGCCGATACCGGCAGCCACCGTAACCCCGACCAAGCCGCAACCGGACAGGTTTGTGGACCTGCTCGGCTTGTTGCCGGTCTTGCCGTCGGTGATCCGCGCCGACAAGCGCTGGACGTCCGGTGTGCCACACAGTTGGCCGGCAGTCGGGATTCATCTCCGCCAGCGAACGGGCCACGACTTCCCGGTCCTGGCGCACCTGTCACACGGCCGGGCGATTCGCGCACTCGCCGCCGTCCTCGGTGCCAATACCGACCCGAAGCAGAGCCGGCTCGGGTTGCGCGCGAAGCACCTGGCCGGTCTCGTGTACGCGAACGCAGTCGAAGACGAGGCACTCGCGAAATCGGCGCGCAATCTGGCCGAGTATGCCGGCGCAACCACTTCACAGCTCGCCGGGAGCCGCGACGGGCTCGACAAGCGCACCGACACGGCCCTCGCCTACGCCGAGGCCGCGTCGAGCAGCCCCGCGCAGATCACCCCGGAGGTCATCGCCGCTGCCACGAAGGAACTTGCGCCGCCGGAGATTATCGAACTGACGGTGTGGATTTCCGTGATGCAGCTCCTGCACCGGCTGCACGCCTTCTACGAGTGAGTTCTTCCACTTCCGCGCCGCGGCTCAGCGCACGCTCTCGTGTTCGGCGTCGAGGTAGTCGAGCATCGGGGTCAGGGCGGGCAGCGTGCGGCGGCAGCCGGTGAGCCCGGCGACCGGCGCCCCGCCCGCCGCCGGTGAAACGGACGGGTTCGGATGCCGGCGACGACGTCACCCGCCCAGAGCGGACGCGACGAGGAATCCGAGGGCGGTGGATATTCCCACCCACCAGCCACCTTCCCGGTATGCCTCCGGCATCAGGGAATCGGCGAGGACCGCGATCGTCGCGCCACCGGCGAAGGCCTGGATGAGCGAGATCCCCGCGGGTGGCAGCGAGTCGGCATACGCCGTCGCGACGACCACCACGACCACCAGCAGCGCCGCCGTGATGCCCCAGATGAGCACGGCCTTCCGCCGGTCGAAGTTCGAGCGCATCGACGCGGCACCGGCGACCGCCTCGGGCACGTTGCCGACGGCGATGGCGACCAGCAGTACCAACCCGCCGGCACCGGCACCGCCGAGTGTCACCCCGAGGGCGGCGTTCTCCGGGATCCCGTCGAGCAACGCCCCGAGCATCAGCGCCCACCCCAGTGCAGCGGCGCCGAGCCGGCGCTCGATCAACCGGTCGGCGACGACGTACACCACGGCACCGAGCAGCAGCGCGCCGCCTGCGGACCACAGGCCTTGGTCCGCGAAGGCAGGCGCGAACAATTCGGTGGACACCGCGGAGACCATGGCTCCGGCACCGAACGCCATCAGGGCCGCAAGCAGCGGACGGGGCAGGTCGTACCGGAGCCCCATCAGGGCACCGGCGAACAGCGGCACCGCGGTACCCAGGCCGTACCAGAAAGCTGTCAGCACCGTGCCACTCTACGGCAGAACGTGGCGCCCGCCCGGCCGGCGCCGAACGGGCACGTCCGGCACGAAAACTGTTCAACGCCAACGGTTACGTACCATTTCGCTGGAAACCCGACTGCGACGCGCCTTCCGCCGCGGAGCCCGTATCGGAGGGCCCGGCAGCGTCCCGGTGCCCCGCCGACATCAGTCACACCCCCTGTGAGGGTGACGGCTACGTTTCCTCGGCGCCGGGGCGCATTCCTCCCACCGCATCACATGCGCCCTGCTCATCCCGCCGGTGGATCCGGTCTCGAGTCGCGACCGGCACGGCCATGCCGGCGCTTGCCCCCGGCAGGCCGAGCGGACGGGCCACCGACCGTGCGAGCACGACCAGGCCCAGGCCGAGGACGATCCCGTGGGCCATACGTACCTCCGGCGGCATGAAGAACTGCGGGAGGTAGGTCGCCAAGCCCAGTCCGGCGAGCAGGCCGCCGACACGCGTAGCGCCGCCCGCTGCCCACGTGCCGTGTGCGAGGCGCCCGCCGACGAGCATCAGCAGCAGGAGCCCGACGGTGAACGTCGCGACTTCGAACGGCGCGTAGCGGAAGGACTCCGCCACCGTGAGGACGTCGGTGTCCCCGTCGAGCGCGTAGCGACCGACGGCGCTCAGGCCGTAGGCCTCGGCGCCGTAGTACGGAAGCAGCAGTGCGAGTGCGAGCCACATCCGGGTCTCGACCTCCCGCAAGGGTCGGCCGCCCCAGCGCCACGGCGTACCGGTCGCGACAAGGGACCGCAGGGCAAGGGCGAGAGCCGTGAAGCCGATCATCCCGAGGGTGTGGGCTGCCAGCCACGCGGTGGACGCAAGATCGGCCGCGAACGCGGTGCCGGACTCGGGGCCGTAGGGGCGCAGGAGTGGGTAGGCGGCGAACGCAACACCCGAGACGACCAGGCCGGCGGCAGCGGGGCGGGACGCGACGTGCATGGCGGGATTCCCTTCGGAGAGAGAGCGGTGCTCTCATGCGAAAGTCAGTGTGCCATCGCTTCGCGCGGAATACAAGATCGCTGCTCACTTTTGTGATCGACGCTCTGCCACCTGGCGTCTCGGTGCGCGACCGAGGGACCCCACACCACGCCGGCCGGTGGGCTCAGGCGATACCGGCTAGGGCGGCACCGTGTCCGGCGGCGAGCCGCCGGACAGGTCACGGCGCCTCCCCCGCGGCGACGCCCACCCGGTCCTGCCAGGTGGCCTGCGCACCGGAGTCGCCCACCCGATACACCTGGACCGTCGCGCCGACCCCGACGAGGACCGCGACGAGGGCGGTGACCACGGTCAGGAGCCGCACTCGTGCGGCCGGCATCGACCTACGCGAACCCAGCACGTGCAGGGCCCCGACCAGCATCGCCGCGGCGAACAGCCCAGCGGCGACGAACGGCATGGTGTCACCGAGCTCGGTATGGGTGTGCAGCAGTGCGGTGCGGTCGACCTGATGCTCCAGCGACTCACCGGCCTCGGTGGTCAGCGGGGTCAGGACGAGCAGTGCGGTGGCCAGCGCCGCAGTGGGCCACACGAGCCGCACCCGGGCGGCGGGCCAGAGGGCCGAAAGGACGACTCCGACCGCCACGAGCGGCACCAACACTACGATGGCGTGCACGAACAGTATGTGCGCCGGGAGTCCATTGATCTGGGACATGCTGCTCCTCGGGAGAGGGATGACCGGACATCTACTACTTTCTCGATAGTAGTAAGCCGTCCTGAGAGGAGCCTGAAACCGATGGCGCGGCGCCTACGCGGCACCCTGGAGCAGGAGATCGTCGACGTCCTTGCCGGCGCGGAAGAGCCGCTCACCGTGGCAAGGGTGAACGATTTGCTGCCAGGAGCACTCGCCCACACCACCGTGATGACGACGCTGGCCCGCATGCACGGCAAGGGAATTCTCGACCGGACGCCGTCCGGTCGTGGTTACGCGTATCGGCTCGCGGCACCGATCGAGACTCTCCCGGCTGCGCAGGCCGCCCGGGACATGCATCGGCTTCTCGACAAGTACGGCCGCCGCGCGGACGTGCTGGCCCGGTTCGTCGCGGAATTGACACCCGACGACGAGCGGATGCTGCTGAGGCTGCTCGGGCGCGAGGACGGCGAGCCGGACGAAGGGAGAGAGCCGTGATAATGCCTGCTGTCCTCGCTCCACTCGCGGTGGGAGCAGCGCTCGGTATCGGAGCCGAGCGCATCGCGGTACAGGCCCGGCCGGCGACAACGGTCCGGCTCCTACCTGTTCTCTCCGCTCTCTGCGCCCTGACATTGCTCTCGTCGGCGACTGCCGTGGCCCTCACGCTCATCCACCACCGGCCCGGCACGACATCCGTCGCAGTCGCGGCGATCCTCCTCACCGCCGCTCTGTGTGCCACAGCCGGGGGTCTGCGGCACCTCGGGCACGTCCGGCAGAACCTTTGCGCAGCAACTCGATTCTGCCGAAACCTCCCCCGGACGGAGGGCTACCTCCTCGCCCGGAGCCCGGTCGCCGACGCCTACTCCGTCCCCGGGCGCAGGGGCGGGATCGTCGTGACGACCGCCATGAAGTCGGCTCTCACCGAGGGCGAACTGACCGTATTGCTCGCCCACGAGTACGCCCACCTGCGGCACCATCATTCCCGGTGGATCCAGATCGCCGAGACGGCGGCCGCACTCCATCCGCTGCTGCGGCCGGTTCCCGACGTCGTTCGCAGGGCCGCGGAGCGGTGGGCCGACGAGGAAGCCGCCGCCGGTGGCCGTCGCGCGGCCGCCCAAGCCGTCGCCGCCGCAGCCGTCGCGAGAAGCCGCTCCCTCGAGGCTCATTCGTCGACCACCCTCTCGGTGGCGGGCGGTGACGTCGTCGAACGCGTGCGCGCGCTGGTCGATCCGCCTCGGCTTCCGTGGGCTCGCACGGTCGCCGCGACGCTGATCGTGGCGATTGCGCTGGTGTCGTTCTCGGCTCTGCGGACAACGGACATGGTCCAGGACGTGCTTCTTCCGGAACACGAGACGCCCCACCTCGTCCTGCAGCGGTGAAGCCGGGCGGACGACGCCGGCCGTCCGCCTCACCGCCTTGTGGACTCACCGCCCTGCGGATTCCGTCTGCACGTCGAACCGCTCGTGATACCGCTGCTCCGCCTCCCATAGCACCCTGGGACTCAGCCGCGCGTGCGGCTGGATGTCGATCACCAACGGTTCCTGGTCGGGTCCGCGGCCGACCATCGTTCCCTTGAGCAACCAGAGGAAGCATCCGTCGGACGCGTCCCGCGTGGCGTACCGGTGGACCCGCCGTGCCACCCAGTCCTCGACGGGCCGGCGCCACCACGGTTCCGGCGCGACCGGCAGGACAGACCAACCGGGCAGGGTGACATTGCCTTCGACATCCCGCGTGGGGCCGTCCGCGGCGTCCGCGGCCGGTCCCGGTGAACAGCGCAGATAGATGAGCGGATCCCCCGCGACGAGAGCGGCCAGCTGATCGAGGCTCGCGATGACCTGCATGTCGTCGGGCTCCGGATACATCTCCTCACGTGGCGCCATCGAGGTCCTCGGTTCGTCAGGTGACCGCAGGATTCGCCTGCGAGGAGCCGGCGATCTGCGCGAGATAGTCGTGCCGGCACTTCGCGCGTTCCGAGTCCTGCGACCGAGCGATGGTGGCTCCCTCCGTCGACGGGTCCTTCACGGACGCTGTCCGGGTACCCACTACCCGGCGCGCTACTCCCGGTCCGCGACGGGACGCGGCGTCCGGCTGAATGTCACACGCGTTCGATGTGACCGAAGCAATGATGCTCCTATGTTCCGTCAAGGGGTTTTGGGGTTCCGGTGGTGGTGAGCAGGCGGAAGACTTCGCGGGCAACGGCACGTTTGAGGCAGCGGATGATCTCGCGGGTGCTTTTGCCTTCCGCGGTG